>CAKQWG010000099.1 GCA_934278005.1 uncultured Pirellulaceae bacterium
GATGTCTTTCGCCGTCGACTTACCTTGCCCAACTCTCTAAACCTCTCGACCAGCAGCACTTCTCTTGCCCTGCCCTGCCGCTCGCACTGCCGTTCGCGCTCGTAATTAAAGCAATTCAACCAGAAAATATATTCTGCGATTTTTCCTAAAATGCGCGTAAGCCAACTGGCCATTCGTTCGTCTATCTAATTAGTCAACCACGCTCTTAGGCTGGAAACGCTTTGCATGCATTCGCAAGCTGCGCCCGGCCGCGTGCGTCGGTGGGTTTCGTCAGGATCACCTTTTGTTGGGAGTTGGAAAGATGCTTTGCATGAATCTGTATCGCGAGTTTCGAGTCCAGTGGTCGACCCATTTTGGAGTCTACTGGTTGCCGGTGTTGTTGCTGTCGAGCACGGCCGGAGGACTGTCGCCATCATCGCTGTTGGCTGACGATCCACCGGCTGATGTTCCCTCAGTGGCGGCCACAGACTCACAGGAGCAAAGTGCGCCTGCACAGAAAAAAAGAATGGCCGCATCGCCCACAGCGACGGCTGGTAAGTCCGCCGTGGTCGGCGCGGCAGGTGAGACAACAGCCGCGACTAGCGAACCGGCTGCCAAGTCTGCACAGGCCACCGACAAGCGTCGCAGCAGTGCGCGGCGCCTGCCCGCCTACTATAGCACTGTCGTCGATGATCGCCAGCGCGCGGCCATCTACGAGATCCGCAGCCGCTCCGAGGCTCAGCTCGAACAATTGCAGCAGCAGATCGATACTATTCGGCAATCCGAGCTGGCTGAGATACAGGCCCTGCTGACGGAAGAACAACTGCAAAGGATCGATGCCCTACGAGCTCAGCGGGCAGCGACTAGCAAGACTGTCGACGACGCTGCACTGCGCCAGACGCCTTAGTCCTAATCTCTCCTGCAACTAGTTCTGACGAGTGCGATCTGCGCAATGCGTCTGGTTTCTGGCAAAGCCATTCGCGCGCTCCCCATTTGCGCTCGTCTACTGGATCAACGCGCAGCGAGTAGTTTGCAGCGAGCCGCAGCAGGCCGCAGGTGCACAGGTCAACTAGCCCAGTGCACCAGGTTCTATTGCACCGGATCGCCCCGACAGATCGACCAGTCGCGGCCTGCGCAGGCGACGGCACGGCCGAACTCACTCGTCAATCACTCCACCGTCGAAGAACTCATGCAGTTGGAAATAGGCTCGCCGATCTTCAGCGTTATAGCCAGTCACCACTCGCCACACAGCGCGCGCAGATTTTCTAACCAACCATCTTCTAACCTTTGTCTCCCCGCTGCAGACTGGGCTAGATCGGACGCGACCCTCTATCCCCCGTGTCTCATTCTGTCGTGCAACAAACGCGACGCGCCTACGGAGATCTCTAGAGTGATCTCTGGTTAAAAAATGGATGGTTAGAAGATCCAGTGCGCGAGCTGGCGCAGCGAGCCGCAGCAGGCAGCAGGTGCACAGGTCAACTGGCCCAGTGCACCAGGTTCTATTGCACCGGATCGCCCCGACAGATCGACCAGTCGCGGCTTGCCCAGGCGACGGCACGGCCGAACTCACTCGTCAATCACTCCACCGTCGAAGAACTCATGCAGTTGGAAAGCCTGTGACTACAAGTTCTTTCGGCGCCGCAGGCAGATGGCACCCAAACCAACTGCCGGATAGTGACTAGCGCGTACTTGCGGCCAAGGCATACTGCAGTTGGTGCCGTTGGCCATGCTGAGCGTGCGCGTGATCCAGTGCGCGCAGCTCCAGCGCGAGCTGGTCCGCACCAAACTTGGCTTTCACCCAACCGTTGGGATGCGCCGGGTCAAACACATAGGAACACGACGGAAGATTAACTAGACTTAATTCGTCGTGCTTCTCGCTTGCATTCCAGCGGTGTGAGTGTCCAAAAATATAAGCCTGCACGTGCGGCCGAGCCTGCAGTAAATCGACCAACTGTTGCGAATCCTTCAGACCACCAATAACCGTTTGCGAGTCCTTCAACTCGAACTGAAGATTGTGGTGCGCAAATACAATCGCCGGCTTGTCGGGCTGAGCGTCTAACGCTGCAGCTAGCCAGTCCAGTTGGGGTTGCCCCAATTCTCCCGTCACCACGTTCACCTCCAGCAGTGAGTCCATCAAAAACAGATTCGCGTCAGGAGTCGACACAATGCTCACATGCTTGCCATCCACAACCGCATTGTCCGCGCGTTGATCAGCGAACGCAGCGTAAAATGGCTCGCGATCATCATGATTGCCCATGGTCATGTGGATCGGCAGGCCCGCATCGGTCAGCCGCCGAAGCGCCGTGCTCAAAGTTGCGTAGTCGCCGGGTAGCCCCCTGGCATAGGCACAATCTCCGTTGATTATGACACCCTCTGGAGCGATCTCTTCAGCCAATATCTCATCGATGGCCTGGTTCAAACAGTCCAGCATGGTGATGCCACGCGCAGTCCGCATGGGATTCGCGTCGATGTGCGGATCAGACAGCAGCGCCCACCAAACTTCATCTGCCGGCGACTCGTCAGCCGCCGCATGCCGCGAGCTCAACCACGCCGCACCTCCTATAAAAGTTGTCTGTAGGAAGCGCCGCCGGGTCGAAGGAATCATATGCAATGGCATTGCGATCTCACTAATTGGATGTGCTGAATAAACCAAGCTCACTATTTTATCAGCTTGTCAACGAAAATGTCCCGCTCAAAGGGCTACTCGAAGTCGTCTGCATTGACCCAGCCGGCTTTCATCTTTTCACCGGCCATCATTCGCTCGTAAAAGCCACGTCCCGCCGGGTCGGCGTACTGATAGCGATCAAACTTTTCACCCTCGCCAGACATCCGTGGATCGGACTGTAATCGCAGTTCGCTAACCATCAACTCCGCCATGCTCGCCCTGCGAGCCTGTGCGGTTGGACTGCGAGCCATGTTTTGCATGCAGTCCGGATCAGCCCGCAGGTCGTACAACTCCTCCATCGGCCGGCGACCAAAACATAACTCCCAAAACTGATCGTCGGACCCCGCGCGCTTCAGCTTTAGAATCTCAGTTTTCGTCGGACTGCCGTCACAATTCAGATAGCCCGTTTCGGGATTACCGGCAGGCCAACGCTCGCTGTGATAGTTTTTCACATATAGCCATTTGTCTTGAACGATGCCGCGAATGGGATAACCGACGTCGCCTGGACGCCCCACGTCGTGACGCTCCTTGCCGATCAGCACGTGCGAGCGGGCCGCGTCGATGTGTCCTGCCGCTTGAGTTTCAAACAGATTTGTCAGACTGCGGCCTGGCGAATCCTGCATGCCCGTCTGACTCCACTGTCCGCCCGCTACCTCGATAAAGGTCGGAGCCAGATCGATAAAACTGACATAGTCGTCTATCTCTCGACCAGCGGCTGCAATTCCGCGCGGCCACAGTATGGCTAGTGGCACATGATTGGAGGCCTCGTAGGCCTGCCCTTTGACGCGTGGGAAAGGCATGCCATGGTCCGCCGTAACCACGATCAACGTATTATTTAGCTGACCTGATTGCTCGAGGTCCGTTAGCATCTGACCGAGATGATCATCGAAGGTCTTCAATTCGAATGCATAGTCCAGCATATCGGTGCGAATCATTTCGTTATCGGGCCAATAGGCAGGCACTCGCTGGATGTCTGATGTCTTGCGCCGCCCATCCTGCAGGCCGACGCCAAACTGGTACGGTCGGTGAGGTTCCGTAGACCCGTACCAGAAACACCAAGGCTGATCTTGCGGGACCGCGCGCAGGAAGTCGCCAAAGTTCTTGGCATAATCGGTGGGTGAAATGTACTCGGCCGCCGGCTGCATCTTTTGCCGATTAAACGCTTGCCCAAGCAACCTACGCGGCTTGCCTGACGCGTCGAGCGCAATCCCTGGCCCCCATCCCTTGCCCGTTAAACCGACGAAGTAGCCCAAGCCCTGAAGCGCTTCAGCGTAAGTTTTGAACTCCAGCGGAAAGTTAGCCCAATGATTGGCGGCTTCCTTAAGCTGCCACGAATTGCGTCCGGTCAGCAAGCAAGCTCGAGAGGGTGCGCATTTCGCATTGGGCGTATAGGCATTGTTGAACAACAGACCGTCGCGCGCAACGCGATCAAAGTTTGGCGTTTCAACCCAGTCGCAACCATAAGCACCAAAGTATGGCCAAGAGGCATCGTCGGCCATGCACACCAATATGTTCGGTCGCTGGCCGTGCTGCGGCTCGTTAGGTGAAGATTGATTGGGGATCGCAACGACGGCTGGTTGTGCAGCGGGAGACTGTGCCGAGGCTACTAAGCAGCTACACACGAGCCATAAGGCAGGGTACGTTAGTTTCATGGTCTGTTCTTTCGCGAACGCTTAGTGGAGACTGTCTATGCTAACAGTTCAACCAAAGACCATGTCAACGCGAAGGATAAAAATCAACTAATCGTAACGCCTGTGAATCAGGCTAGAGATGCATGCGGCTTAGCGCACAGTCGCTTCCACACTCGGCCCGATTGTTAAGATGCGGGCTCGCAAAAGGCTCAGTAATTTTGCCGTGGCTATAGGCGATGGACCAAGAGCAATTCGCTGCATTTCAGTGCACACCTCGACGTACATATCCTGTTGTGCAAGCCTCGCCCCGCGCGCCTTAGCCAGAGCCTCGATTTGTGGTGCCAGCACTCGCCACGCTTGACCGAGTGCGAACGGGATGTCGAGTGCACGCACCCCGGTGGCGACTCCCAGCGATTGCAGCATGCAACGCCGAGCTGACACCGAATCCATCTGGTAGCGAGACCAGCCGCGATACCAATTTTCTACGTCCACCGGCCTCGTTAGACTTCCAGACTCAGTTACCATATCGGCTGCGGCCTGAAGAACGATCGACCACACGTCGCACCGAAAGTCAACTGCTCCAGGTTTGCGCTTCAGAGCATTCAAACGCTTTTGGTACCGTTTCCAAAAGCTCTTGGCCACTGGGCTGTGGCTGTCCGCGGGTCTAGCCAGCATCGGACGGCCCGAGGGGCTGCGCACGTCAATGCAAATTGGCTCGCGGCCGCTGGGTTGATATTTCGGAACAGGCGAATCCGAAACGAACAATCCGCCGCGTCCCTCGCTCAGCTCTAAAACCAGCTCAACGGCAGACAGATC
The DNA here is from genome assembly GCA_934278005.1 of uncultured Pirellulaceae bacterium. Classification (GTDB taxonomy): domain Bacteria; phylum Planctomycetota; class Planctomycetia; order Pirellulales; family Pirellulaceae; genus Aureliella. Next base: position 5,092 of record CAKQWG010000099.1, read on the forward strand.
AAAGGTGGTGATCAACACCCGACTGTCTGAGTGAATTGGCTTGATAGAATTTATACTGTCGGTAGCATGGGTCGAGCGGGCTACATCGATCGCCGCGCCTCGCGCGATACTTGTGGCTCGCGTCAACTCCGCTAATGGCTGCTGACTAAGAGGAAAAACTGCTAGTTGGTGCTCGGGGCCTTGGCCTCGACCAGGGGCGACGGAACGTTTGAGCATAATATTTGATCTGTGATGACAGCTTTACTGAATAACAGCAATTTGAGTAACAGCAAATTGACAGTTGTCGCTGATCGCAACTGGCGTGCCATTGCCAACCCTATTGGCCGTCTGCCTGGCGTCTTCCTCACCGAGCTTTACGTTGCGCCTATCAGCCGTTTGGCGTTAGCCACGGTTGCCTTCACGCCTATCAGCCGTTTTGGCGTTAGCCACGGTTGCCTAAAATTTTTTTAGCGTGCCCAATTTAACGTTCGTGGGTTGTCGGCTCACCGCGCGCACTGGACGCATCACAAACTAATTGCTCAGCAATCCATCAGACGCTGGTGGCTCGATCGGGGGATGCCGAGTTGGCGTAATATCGGCAGGAGTTTCGACGTATATTTTCTCGCCGCAGTTAGGACAACCCACCGCGCGATCGTCAACCAACTCACCGCACTTCGGGCAGGGGATTCTGTTTAAGTGATCAGTCATCGAATTCAATCCTCGAGGAAGGGTACTGCCTGCGAACTCAGCGGTTTGCTAGCGGTACCAGGACGAGGCAACTTCCATACCGGAAGACTTTGCGGGGCGGCTGAAACAAGCCGTGAAGTAGCCGCCGAACCGCTGCGTTCCCAGCCTTGTAGGCTGGGCTAGATAATCTGCCGTGCCTTCGGCCCGAAATCCAGTCTGACCGCGAAACCGCAACGAATAAGCCCAGCGGCTGGTTAGCCGCCGCGCGTTGCAACTGGCATAACCGTCTGGTTTTTTTAAGCGGTGATGATTGGGCTGATGCCCGCCGACTTAAGGTATTGTGTTTGACCATTCTGTGTACAGCGTCTTGTGCAGGGACTAGCACTGGCTTCCACTGGCATCGCACTGCGATCACGGTCACACAATCGGTCATGGATAGACTGCCCGCTCAGGTCTCCCAATCGATACGTCGCGCGTGTATTTACGTCGAACCCTTCGGACTGCTCTATGCTTCGCGCTGCTGCTCGCCACAGCAAGCGGTTGCGCGCGGTTCGGTCGCTTGCGCACTCCTGCGCTGGTTAGGCCCGTCGCCTCGCCAACCTGGGGCGCCTGGTGGTTCGGCACTGAGCCGTCATCTTGCGATGATCAGATCACAGCTTTCGAACTGGGTCGAGTGCAAGCATCGCTCAAGCAGGCGCATTCGCCTGCCGCGCTGGCTGAATCGGCCTACTATCTGGCCGAACGACTGCACGCGGCCCGCGATGACCGCGCGGTCGACTACTGGGCGCGTACGATCGCGTGGATGGACGGCGCAGTGGATGCCGCTGCCGACTGCCGTTGTCAATCCAGTAAATGGCCGCACTGCACTGCATGCGATCACGGCAATTGCCGACATGCGCGTGTTAGGCACAGCGCCATCACACGCATACTTTCGTGTGGTCCAGGCTACGGGCGACTGGCTCCGGCATCCCACCTAATGATCAACGGGTCGCAGCACACCTACTTCATTCCCATCGACCGCCAAGGGTTTGCATGGGACAAGCAGGATTTCGATCGTTTGCTGGTCTTCGAACCGCCGCGCGACGCACCGGGTAATGTCTGTGGCAGAGGAGTACCGATCGTGGTGCTCACTCCAGCTCGCGCAGAGGGCCAGTTGGCAGGTTCTGCTTGTAAAATAGTGCATGGTGCTTTCGGATCTAATCAGGATCCGTGCGGTAGCAATCAGGACGCGGACGGCAGCAGCGCAGTCAGCGGCGCAGTCAGCGATGCTTTTACCCCTGCCAGTGCACCGTTTGCGGCGACGGCGGTCATTAAACTCTCTCCGGCTCTGTTTGACGACTGCCATCAGCCCGGTTTGCCGCCAGCGGAACTTGCCAATTTCGCCTCGTTCACGCTCGTCAATCCATTGGCCGGCGACGAACTGGACGGCAGTCCGCGTCTTGCACAAAGCCCAGCCATGCCGCTCATCTATGCGCGAGAGCAGAGCCAATACAATCCGGTCACCGCTTTCTTGAGTGGTGATAACGGCGTGGACGAGCCTCGGCTATTCTTCCTGGAGCCATACCAATCCGAAAAAATACCTTTGATCTTTGTACATGGTCTGCTTTCAAATCCGGCAGCCTTTCTAGACATGGCAGACATCGTGCGAGCTGACCCAATGCTCCGCCGACGCTATCAGATCTGGGTATTTCGCTATCCAACCGGAGATGATTTCCTGGAGTCCGGCGCCGCCCTCCGGCGGCAACTTGCCGCCGCGTTTGCGTGCCGCAACCCCGGCCATGCAGGCTGTGAGCAGACGCATGAGAACCAGACCGCCCATCAAGCCGTCATCGTTGGCCACAGCATGGGCGGCTTGGTTGCAAAACTGCAAGTCACCGATAGTGGTGACCGGATGTGGCGTGCCATCTCGAATGTACCGCTGGAACAACGGCAAGGCCCGCCAGCCACGCTAGCGAACCTCCGCCGCTCGTTTTTCTTTGAGGCCAATCCAAACATCGGCCGCGTGGTTTACATCGCTACGCCGCATCAGGGGGCTCCTTGGGCTGCCAGGTTGGTCGGGCGAATGGGAGCGACTTTGGCCAGGAGAAGCACGCGCGAGAGGACGGATTACGAAGCCATTAGCCTTGCTAACCCTGGCGCACTCAAGGGAGGCTACGACGAGACGTTTCCATCGAGCGTCGACCTCTTGCAGCCAGATAGCAGGTTGCTTCTAAGGCTGTCCTATACTGCTTCTGCACCAGGCGTGCGCGTCAACTCGATCATCGGCGATTGCTGCCATCTGCCTCGCTCCGGGCCAAGCGATCAAGTGGTCCCGGTGGACAGTGCCTATCGTTCCGAGGCTGAATCAACCACGATCGTCGATGCAACGCACACCTTGATTTTGCGTTCCCCGGCCGCTCAGCAAGAATTGTTGAGGATCTTAAGAGTGCATCTGGAGACGCAGCCACCCGCCGAGCAGCTGGTGTGGAAGCCTGCCGGCTAGTTTGCCATCGGATCGGCGAGCTTTTGTCGTGGATCGCGGAGCGATCAGCGACACTCGTGTGGCCACATCAACTGAAACGTCTTTTGGGCAATCACGTTGCCATCGATCTCCAGCCACAAGTGCCATGGGCCAAGCTTATCATCGATCGGTTCCCACACGGTGTCGCCAAGATAGAAGTTCCAGTCGTTGGTCTTCACGTAGACGGTCCCTTCAAAAGGAGCGCGCCGATTGCCCTGGTCATCGCGGATACCTGGGTGATCGATACAAAACGAGAGTTCACAGTTTTTGGCATACTTAATGTTCACTACAAATCCGAACTCGACGTCCACCCGAGCAGGGATTTCAGTGGTCGCCTGCAGGAACCGCGGCAGAAGTTTGGACGCCGAATCCCAATGTGAGTAAACACCGTACGATCTCATCCGCACTTCAATTTTGCGCTTCGCCATCGCTGAAAAGCTGGACTCCTTGTTCGTGCTGCCGAAGTTATAATCAAGTTTGGAATGCTGATATTAACCGATTCAGCTGATATTAACCGATTCAATCGCTCAGCGGTGTGTCAGGATCTTTATACCGTATAATCCACTGGAGTACCAAGTCGCACAACCTAGGCGGATCAGGCGGGTGATGGCCCTACAATTTTTCGAATGTCCCAACTGCCAAAAGAGTTTGCGAGTCGGCGCGCGGGCCTGCCATCACTGCCATGCAGTGGATGAAAATGATTGGGCCGATCCACATGCCGCAACAGAGTTCGCCGAAGGTGGTTACCTGCGCGACGACTACGATGCAGACAACCAGGGACACAACTCGGTAGTTGCTAAGTGGTGGCGCCGCATTGTCTTCGTCGTCGTGTTGCTGCTGCTGTTGAGCTTCCTGTTGCAAGTAGTGGCCTTTCCGCCGCCGCCCAGTCGCTGAGCTCTCAAGCATCTGCCGACGCTTCCCAGCTTGACGCTGGCACTGCAATTCACCCGCTTCGTTAAAACCGAATTTATGCAAGCCCCCGCGATGAAACTCCTAACCGAACCCGTTTCTACAGCTATTCTGCGTCGCACCACATGGCGTGTTTCACTTCTGTTCTTGGTGTGTGTCGGATTGGCGAATCTCAAGGCTGCACAAGCTGCAGATAAACAACGACCTAACGTGCTGTTCATCGCCGTGGATGATCTGAATGCGTGGGTTACGCACTTGAGCCGCAATCCTCAGGCGAAGACTCCCAATATCGATCGCCTAGCGAAGATGGGGACAACCTTTACTCGTGCCTACTGCGCAGTGCCCGCTTGCAACCCGGCTCGCAACGCTTTGATGACTGGCCAACGCCCCTGGACGACGGCCTGCTACATGAATGCCGACCCATGGAAGGAGCACACTACCGAGGGCATGGGACTGAGTAATCAATTTTTAAAGGCTGGTTACTATGTTTCCGGAGCGGGGAAAATTTACCACGGCCAGACCTATTTTGATTCCGAGTGGTCGGAATACTTGGATCCAAAAAGTTACTCCCTCGACGGGCTCGGCGTTAAGAAGGATGAGGGCTTTCACAAACCGCTGCGGCACGATCTAAAGGACGAAGACCTGGGCGATTGGCACATCGCCAATTGGTGCATCGAACAGTTGCAAAGGGAGCACGACAAGCCATTCTTTTTAGCCTGTGGACTGTACAAGCCGCATCTGCCCTTTGCCGTTCCGCGGAAGTATTACGACATGTTTCCACTTGATCAAATTGAGCTGCCGCCCCATCGCGAAGATGACTTGAGCGACATTCCGGCAGCCGGTGTCAAGATGGCCAATCCAGATGGTGATCACGCTAAATTTCTGAAAAGCGGTCGTTGGAAGGACGCCATTCAGTCCTATCTGGCCACGTGTGCTTACACGGACATGAACATCGGTCGCTTGTTAGATGCACTTGAGCGCAGTCCGCATGCGAAGAATACGATCATTGTTTTGTGGGGCGATCACGGCTGGTCATTCGGTGAGAAAAGTCACTGGCGCAAATTCGCGCTGTGGGAGGAACCAACCAGGGCCCCGCTGATTTGGGTGGCGCCCGGAGTCACAACCGCCGGGACTGTTTGCGAACGCACGGTTGACTTCATGACGATCTATCCCACGTTGTGCGAACTGGCCGGCATCGACACGCCTTCGCACGTCGAAGGCTCCAGCGCAGCCCGCTTGTTGCGCGATCCCGAAGCCGCTTGGAACATTCCGGCTGTCACCACGCACGGCTACAAGAATCACACGGTGCGTACGGAATCGCATCGTTACATTCAATATGCCGACGGCAGCGAAGAACTGTACGATCACACCGTTGACCCCTACGAGTGGACGAACCTCGCTTCGCAACCGGCCTCGTTGACGCTGATCGAGGAACTCAGGCAGCACCTGCCGGCGCACAATGCTCAGCCCTTTCTTCGTCGCAATTCGCCACGCTAATTTGCTTAAGCCTGTGACGGCACTTAGAGATTAGCCATGATTCGTGAGGCGCCTCCCTCACCCCTCACCCCTCACATTCTTCATCATCCCTCGCGCATAATTCTTGCTCCCTTCGCCCCCGGTACTCCGGGGGAGAAGGGCTGGGGATGAGGGGGCCTGGCGAGCATTCTCCGGAGTGCCCAGACACCACGTTTATCAGCCTTCCTGGTCACTTCGCAATCTACGAGTTTCCATCCAGTCATCCACTTTTTCCCAATTTCTCAGCTGAGCTGGATTGATTGATTGAGTCAACTTGGACGCGTGCTGCACCTTTCGTTTTTTTACCGGATTGGATTACCATAGACTCTAACTAGATTGCCCGCTGCTCACTCGACTCTGCCCATGTGTGATGACTGGCGCGACGACGACAAATGTCATGAGGATATGTGCCGTGAAGATAGTAATGTTCGACGTTAGGCTAGTGCTGCTATGCGCTGCTTGGATGCTGCTGGCTGCCTGTAGCCAAGTGGGCCACGGGCAGGCACCGAGTGGTGCCGCTGAACTGGAAAGCCCGAGTGGTGAGCCCGACCCGTCGGAGTTTCAGTCCAGATGGATGCGCCATTCAGCCAAAGGGCCGCCTCGGGTCCCCGAGCGACAGTGGGTGCTGCGCGATGGCACACAGTTGACGGGCGAGGCCTACATGTCGGGAGCTGATGTAGTCGGCATCCAACGCGAGCGGTTTCCAGGCCCAGGCGAGCGATATGTGCGTATTCCCTTGAGCCAATTTACCGACAAGGATCAAACGGTCCTGCCAGGTGGGTTTCGCACGGTTCCTCCGAGCAACCGACGCTTTGCACTCTACCAGGGTGTCGAGGTCTCGCCTCAGTGGCAGTCAGCCAAGCCCCAGTTCCCCAAACGCTATGACCGCATCGTCAGTCTCGAAGGCGACGAGCTGTTCTTCTCAAGCGGCTTCAACCTCATCGCGGTCCACAAGACGTACTTTACCAAGCAGTCCTGGGATGAGATGTTGTCAGAGTTGTCACAGCTCGGGCATCAGTTGGTGCTGGACATAGGTGACTCAGTCGCGTTTGCGATCGGCGAGCCACAGCGGGAAGTGGGCGATTCATTTCTAATGCATGTGCGTGCGCCTTACAAAAAAGATGATCCGACCTTCGTCGCGGGGACACGTTACTGGCTGCCTAAACATTTACTCTCTTCAGAGGTTGTCGAACAGGTTCAACTGGTCTGTAAAAGAGTTCAGTCAGCCAATAAGTCAGACAATAA
>CAKQWG010000100.1 GCA_934278005.1 uncultured Pirellulaceae bacterium
CCAGCGTCGATCGCGACGCGGAGCTGGCGCGGTGTGCGGCGTATTTAAAATAAGCTAAGCTGCCGGAGGCCCTAGTGTCGTGGACCGCTCCGCGGTCCTTGCTAAATAGCCAGCTAGTGTCGTGGACCGCTCCGCGGTCCTTGGCTAACACAGCCAACGTTAGACATTCAACTTGCTCATAAACTCTGGTAGTAGCCAGCCTGTTGTATTAGAAGCTAAATGAACTGATCGCGGAGCGATAAGCGACAATAGGGCAAGTTAGAAGCCTACGCCACCCAAAACATAAACCACTTGCAAAGAGGCACAATGGAGCGAGATGCATAGAGCACTTTGGCAATTATTATGGTTTGACCTGCGCGGCTCGCTGCGCGGCGTACTGAATCTACACAAAAACTGGCGGCAGCTAGTGTTGGCTCTGCTGATGTTGGTCTTCGTCGGCTTCATTCTCTTTGCGCGTGCGTCCCACGGCACCTCACCTGACTCAGAGCGATTCGGCAATGCGATGCCCTTCTGGGCTTTGATTTATCTACTAGCTACGTGGCTGACCGCATCGGCAGACCGCGGCTTAGTCATGCGGCCCGCCGAAATACACTTTGTGGTCGGAGGTCCGTTTCCCAATCGCGATGTGATCAGTCTAAGTCTGGTGCGGCTGGCATTTCGCGCGCTAGTCAGCGCCATGGTGCTCGCCCTAGTCGCTGCGGCCTATGTCCACAGCTATTGGTCGGCGCTGATCGGCATGTGGCTGTTGATCGCAGTTTCATTATTGGTCGGCATGATCGCTTCGCTGTCCGCGCGGCATGCTCACGGACGAGTGGTTGTGATAGGCCGGCGGATGTTGATGATCGCCGTACTGCTGGGCTTGTTCGGACTCGTGACGCAGGCCATGCGCTCAGTGCAACTGCAAGGCTTTCAACCGCAAGTCTCCCTGGTGGCTGCTGCCGCATTGGAAACACCTGTCGGACGCGTGCTGCTGCCGCCGCTGGCTTGGATGTTTGCACCGCTGGCGGCCGGTAGTCTGCTCTCGGACGCGCTGCGCATGTTGCCTCTACGGTTATTGGTAATTGCCGCCATGGCCGGGCTGGTCTACGTGCTCGGCGGGGAATATGCCGAGACCTCCACAGGCCGCACAGATGCGTCTATTGCTCGGCGGCAAAACGCCCTGCGCAGCGGCATATCCGGCGGCCCCATCAACGGCAGTTGGACGCGGCGGCTGTCGCTTCCGCAGTTGCCTCGCTTAGGAGGAATTGGTTGTGTAGCTTGGATGCAAATTTTGCATTCGCTGCGCATTCTGCCGCGCTACTTGGCATTCACCACGGCTATCGTCGGCGTGGTACTTGTGATCCCACTACTGGTAGATTCTGCTCATTTGACCGGCAGCCGCGTCATCGGCTGGATGGTGGGCCTGAACGTGTATGCAGATTTCTTATTACTATTGCAGCTCCCCGTTGGTTTTCTGGGGCCCGTATCGCAGCGGGAGATGCTTAAATCGCTACCGATTCCCGCTTGGCGAGTCGCTCTGGGTCAGTTGGCTGGTCCCATCGTCCCACTAGGTTTACTGCACGTCTTAGTGACCGGGCTATTCCTATACTTAACTCCCAACAGTCGCGAGCATGTTCTACAGACTGCGCTCGCGTTAATTCCCATGGGGCTGGTGTTGGTGGCCAACATCAATCTGTTGGGATCGTGGAATATCATACGTCCGCGCGCGCTACAGCAGCGCGATGCCTTGGCGGCGGGTCGAGCCATGGCCAGCGTATGGATTTTCATGGCCATGTTGCTGCCCGCCGTGGCGCTGGCCAGCGCGGGTGCCGTGTTAGCCCAATTGACGCTCGGAGAGGGTATGACCAGCAGCTTAATAGGTGTCGGCTTGGGGACGCTCATATCGAGCAGTTTTTACATCGTGTTGCTAGCTCGCTCATTCACTCGTTGGCAGCCCGCCGCGGGTGCCGGAGGCATGGAAGAAGTTGAGTTCGATCGTTGAAAGAAGACGTGCGACGCCCCCATTTCTGTCCATGTGTTATGAGAGTTACGGTCAGGTGCTACCCACCACGCTTTGATCGCATACCTCCGACGCAGCTAGACAATCGCGCGAATCACTTTCGCCGGGTTGCCAGCAACGACGACATCAGGCGGCACGTCCCTCGTCACGACGCTACCGGCACCAATGACGCTGCGGTCGCCAATCGTCACGCCGGGGCAGACTATCGCCTTGCCGCCGATCCAAACATCGTTGCCAATCGTTACCGGCCTGCCAAACTCTTGAGTTCGGCGCAACTCCGCCACCAGCGGATGGGTGGCGGTATAGATATGAACACCAGGAGCGACAAATACATCGTGCCCGATCCGCACTTCGCAAACGTCCAAGATCACGCAGTCGAAGTTAAAGTAGACCTTGTCACCAAGATAAATGTTCGTCCCATAATCGCAGCGAAAAGGCGGTTCAATCCAAACTGAGCCACCGCCGCTGCCGAACAGTTCTTTCAAGATGCTGCGCCGTAGCTTTTCCTCGTGGGGCTCAGTTTTGTTAACGAAATGGCAGCGCTCCCTCGCCTTCATCCGTGCTTCCGCCAACTCTGGGTCATTCGGATCGTACAGATCGCCGGCCAGCATTTTGTCGCGTTCACTCAACATGCTCATTTACTCCCAAGATTCGACGCGGACTTACTCAGTTAGAGAGGAAACCTAAAGCGGATGCTGCTTCTCGTGCCCTAGCGCCACTGGGCTCGTTGCGCGACGACACATCACGAAACGCTGTTCAACCGATCCGGAAGAAGTGCGGAAAGCTCGGCTAAAATGATGGCGGTCGCACCCCAAATGATTGCATCCCCACCTTGAATGGTAGGCGCAGACCAGACCGCTAGACCGCGTGCGAACTCGTGCCGTTCGGGCGGCAGCAGCGCCTGCGACGTGAGCGTCGCCAAGGGCACATGCAGCACGCGCGAGACCTCGCGCGGGCAGGGGACGTAGTCGTACAGCCGAGGACTGACAGCTACAAAGCTTCGCACATAATAGTCGCTGTGATAGACATACAGCGGCAACAACTCGCCGACGATCAACTCCGGCTCAACTTCACAGCCCAGCTCCTCGCAGAATTCGCGTTCGGCGGCTTGCTGATGCGACTCGCCGGCTTCCAAGCGCCCGCCGGGCAGGGAGATCTGACCGGGATGATCGGGCAAATGATCGGGGCGGACCGTGACGGGCAGCGTCCACTGACCATCGCGAGGCTCGATCATCACGATCACCGCCGCTTGCCGAGCCGACGGGGCAGGGGGGCCAAAGTGTCGACCGTACGACAACCCCGGACTAAACGCGGCACGGGCAGCGTGCCGCGCAGGCAGTCGCTCGACCGACTCCAGACCGCGCTGCAGTTCAGCGCGCAGACGTTCATAGTTGCTATCCAAAGCTATAGTCCAGTTCACGCACGTAGTCGAGTGCCTCCTCCAGTCCGGTCGTCTGGACACCGGGCACACGGCCTGCCCGATCGCATTCGCCCAATAACAGCAGTTCGTCGTAATTTTCATTCTCACGCAAGCGGCGATGCGCGCGCGAGCCTATCGAACCATCCAATATTTTGTGAGTCAGCATGTGGTGCTCGATCAACCAAGCCGTGCGCGGACTGATAAAGCCCTCCAACGCCTCGAGCCCAGCGGCGACGTGATCATGCGGATCGATGGCCTTGCCCACATCGTGCAGCAGAGCTGCTAATAAAAACTCTTCGTCATAGGGAAGTTCGTCGCAAGCCAGATCGAAAACCTGCAAGCTGTGATACAGCGCGTCTCCCTCTGGATGATACTTCAGATGTTGCTTGACTTCCTCCATGGGGAGCAGCAGCGAATAGAACAGTTGGAATCGATCGGGTTGATCGTCCATGTCGCGCAAAGTGTCGTCCAGTGAAAGCTCCGGATACTCGGCTACCATGACCTGCTCCAATTGGGCAATCGAGGCCCGCTCGATAGCTTTACCTGTGATCGAGCATTTGAAAACAAAGCTAGCTTGGTCGCTGGTATAGACGGTCAGCTCGATGGGAAAGGTATCTTTCAGATGGATGTGATTGAAGACCCGCGCTTCGCCATGCTTGCGAACCAATTTTCGCTCAACATCGTAAAACAGCATGTGCTCGTCCAGGGCGGCGGTAACGGCTTCTACGCTATCGGAAAAGACGTGCAGATCGATATCGGAGCCTTGCCGCACGTGGCCGGTAAGTGTGCTGCCGATAAGCTTGGGTTTGAAACGCGACAGCAGACGCATGACGCGCAAGGCGGTCAGGCGCATGAGCTGTAAATTATCCGTTCGCGATTGCCCCTCGTGCAGCCGGGCAAAGCTTTGAATCTCTTCACGGATCTCCGCATTGCTGGGCAGATCGGCGGGTTTGACCCAGCCCTTGCAGATCCTGGCGGCGGCTTTCTGTTTGGCGCGGTAGTATTCCGACTCCTGGCGAAAATACATTGCGCGTGCGGCTTCGAAGCAGATTTGTCGCCGAAGTTTACTAGTTTTCATTCACAGCGCCTTAGCCCGAGATGGCGCACATTATGGGCACGAGAGTTGGTTGAAGGTTCGATGCCTATTGTACGTCGCCGTAAGTGGAATCGCTAGGTTTTCAACTCAATCAACCGCGCGCCCTGCGGGCCGCGCGCACGCATCCGAAAGCCAGCAGGCATGGGGCGATGCCTGCAAGGGTTTAACCCAGCAGCACGCGTGGGACGATGCCCACACGCTTTAACGAACTAGCACGCAGGGGGCGATGCCCGCACGATTTAACAAGCCAGCGCGGCTACTTTTGCTCTTCGCGCTGGGCACCTTCCTGGATCGCGTACAGCATATTGCGATTGGCGACGAACAGCTTGCTGTTTGCGGCTACGGGCGTCGTATAGACAGCGCTGCCCATGCTGATCTCACCCAGTTGCTCTTGCTCTTTGGAGACCTTGAAGATGGCGATATCCCCGTCTTCGTCGCTGATATATACGCGGTCTTGCACGATCAGCGGCGAGGCCCACGAGGCGGCAAACATGTCGTAGGTCCAGTGCGGAGCGCCGGTCTTGGCATCCAGGCAATGGAACAAACCGCTGAAGTCCGCGATGAACAACAAGTTGTCCTTGATAGCCACCGTACCGCAACTGCGATGCATGGTCGTTTCGAACTCCTCGGGATCCGCTCCCACATAGTGCCACACCGCGGCCGAATTGGGATTATCGCGCTCCAGATCTCCATCCTTGGCCACCAAGGCCTGCAGGCGTTTGTGCGCGATGGGTGTTTCGGTATCCTTGGCGTTATAGACGATGGTCGGGCTGACATCGCCGCGCTTGGTTGGGTCGATGCACCACAAGTGACCATTGCCTTCGCCGTGCTCAGGGTCTTCGCCGACGGCTACATACACTAGGCCGTCATACACTACCGGCGTGGCAATGATATGGTTGCGAGTTGCCGAGCCGCCGAGGACGTACAGCGAATCCTTTGGATTGCAGTCGAACTTCCATAGCAGCTTGGCCTTGCCACCCTCTCCGGCCGCATCAAAGCTGTACAGCCAGCCATCGCCACCACCGAACAAAACTTGAGCTACGCCACCCAGTTCGGCATACGTGGGCGATGACCACTGACCGTGCAGAACGTTGCTGCCCGGCGAATTGTCCGACCATAAAACCTCGCCCGTATCGCGATCCATGCATAGGAAACTGGGCGCATCGTCGCTGGGAATATTCTGATGCCCTTCATCGACGCCGTTGGACGTGTTGACGAACAGCAGATTGCCCGCACAAGTCACTGAGCAGCTAGCCATATTGTGCTGCGAAACAGCTAGATTCTTCATCATATCGAAGCTCCATAGCACGTCCGCCTCATCCTTGTTTTCATTCGGCTCATTCTGGATGCCGTCGTTTTTACCGTCGGTAAAGCCCTTGGTATCCAGACAAGCCACTTCACCGCGACTGGTGACGTACCACAAGCGATCGCCGTCGATCAGCGGAGCGGAGCAGATGCCTTGATTTGGCCAATCGTGAACCCGGCCCGAGGGGAGTTTTGTGCTCGAGTGTTGCCACAAGAACTCGCCCGTCTGTTCGTCAAAACAAACCAATACTCCCAGATCGACTTCGCTGGGGTAGCGCTCTAGGTAGCCCGCTCCGTTGTTGGTTCCCACGTAGACTTTGCCATTAGCCACCACTGGATTACCGTAGGTTTCCGAGCCTAGTGGCATTGACCAGAGCACGTTCTCACCAGTCTCTACGTCCCACTTGATTGGGATTTTTTCTTCGTTAGTGACGTTATTGCGGAGGTGCGATCCGGCCCATTGCGGCCAGTCGTGCGGTCCGACGTCCAGTTCACTGATCGCCTTCCGCACAACGCTCACGGCATCATAGTCAGCCGCCGACGCGAATGCCCCAGCCCCCGCGCAGGTGAGAGCCAAAGCCATGCTTAATAATTTTCTACAGTGCATCTATCAATCGCCTTCAATAATTGTAATTTTATCTATGTATCGCGGCCGGCCATGCGGCGCTATTTGTCAGAGTTGGCAGTCACTTCGACATTGTCAATATAGTACTCGGCTGTGGTTGAATTGCCGAACAGTCCAGGACTGCCGTGCGTGTTGGGCACGCTGTCGGTAGCTTCGATGTTCCACTGCTCCGGCTCCTGCTCGCCACGCTTCCAGGCCTTACCTCGCAAGGTGACTTGGCCATCGTGATTCTCGCTCTGGAATTTCAGGGTGTACCACTGATCGGTTTCCCACGCAAAGGGAACCGTCTTGGCGAATCGCAGCTCCAGACGCGGCGTCCAGGACCGGATCTGTAGCTGGCCTTTGTCCATCAAATCGAGTGTGTAGCGTTGGTTGATCAGGCCCATGTCGGCCCGGCGACTGTTGTCTGCATTGGCCGTAGAGTACACATCGGCTTGAATGGTATAGTCGTGCAGGTTTGGCCAGCCCATCCACGATTGGCTGCGCGTTCCTTTGGGGATCGTGCTGACTTTGACCAACACCGACTCACCATCGACCTCCTTGGGCTGATGACGATAGTTGGCACCGATCCAAGTCACTGGGACTTGCTTATCCGAAAAATCAAACTTCCAGGGGAGTTGTGGAATCACGCGCGCGCGTGCTTCGGCCGTCAGCTCACCCGCTTTAGCGGTGATCTTCACGGCTTGATGCTCGTCGCCTGTAGGCGCGGTGAACTTGCCATCCGCGGACATCTCTCCGCCGCCTTCGACAGTGAACTCGGCGTCGACCAATTTCAGGTACTGACCGTTCTTGTTGTAGGCGCGCACTTGATACTGGGCCGCCTGGCCGGGAGCCAACATGACTTCCACTGGGGCGAGCTGCAGTTGAGCCACCGCCTGATCGTCGGTCTTGGGAGACTCCTGCGGCTTGGCCGGCAGCGGGTCGGCTTCCGGTTTGACGTCTGCCTTGCCGATGCAGTACAGCGCGTCGGTAGTGGCCAAATAAATTCTGCCTCGACTGATAATGGGCGCACCCAGAATTTCTTCACCGCTTTTCATACGGATCCGCTTCAGCTCTTTGACACCCTCCTCGGTCGGCTCAAAAACCCAGAAGTTGCCTGTTTGTTCGCAGCAGTAGAGTTTGCCATCGCCGTAGACCATCGAGCCGGGACGGCGTCCGATCTTCTTCTGTTGGATGATCTCGCCGTTGTCGGGATTGATGATCATCAAGTTGCCGTTGTCCTCGATCACATACAAGCGGCCGTCGACAAGCACGGGCTGGCTACCTTCGACCGCACGTCCGGGCAGCTTCCATTTGAGTTCTTCTTCTTTGACCTGCCCCGTGGCTGTTTCACCGTTGATGGCAAAGATCGCGCCAAGCACGCGCGGGTCGGCCGTATTCTGCTCGCGGTGACCGCCATACACAACGCCATCGGCTACCAGCGGCGGAGTGTTGATGCCGCGATTGGAGCAGTCATATTGCCAAATGATTTTGCCGGTCCGCGGTTGCATGGCGTATACCGAACCGTCACCACCACCGAAGACCATGGCGGCTTGTCCATTGAAGACGGTCAGGAAAGGTGTGCTGTAGGTGGTATCCTCAGGCTTGGGCCGCGTGATCTCAAACCACACCGCAGCCCCAGTCAGCTTATCAAAGCCGACAAATCTATGAGCTGGCACGGCATGCTCGCCCCACTGCGTCATGACACCACTGATGATAACCAGGTTATCAAAAATCTTTGGGAAGTTGGTGCGACCGCCATAGGTGCTGAGCATGCCGTACTCTTCGCTCATCGAGTGCTCCCAGAGCACCTTGCCCGTCTCACCGTCTAGGCAGACAAATTCACAGCCCAATCCCAACCAGTAGATATTGCCCGTCTCGGGATCTGCCACTGGGCTGGACCAACCCACGCGTTCGGCCGGTGCATCGGATAGGAAGACGTTGTGATGCTGGCTCCACAGCAACTCGCCCGTCTCTGCATCCAGGCAGACAAGCTGCTCACCCTCCTCGGTGGTTTCCGGCTTATAGCGCGTCACCAAGTACAGCTTGCCATTCAAAGTGATGGGCGTCGAGCGCGAAGCGTACTCCTCTTTAGACCACAGCACGTTCTCACCTTTGGGCGACCAGGAGTCTGGCAAGTTCTTCTCGCGCGAGATGCCATTGCCCTCCGGCCCACGCCACTGGAACCAATCGGACGGTTCCTCTGCAGAGAGTGGAAGACTGCTAAAGAGCACTGCGGAGACAACGCTCGTTAGCAGCACGCGGTACAAAGCAGTTAACGGTCCAGTGGACCGCGCTGCGGCATTGCCTAAAGTCATGCCAGAAAACCTCGTGGTTGGAAGGAGGGGGTGGGAAGTCAATTCCATCATTGTAAGTCGACTCAAGGTCGCTTGCAGGTGGGGCGTGGTGACAGGCGAATCTATGTGAGTCGCCTTTCGCTCGGGAAGTCGATTTACTTACTGCGAATATTTACTTACTGCAAATAGTCGCCGAACCGCTCCGCCGGTTGGTACGTTCATTTCCGACCGGCGGAGCGGTCGGGCGACTATGCCAAGATTTTCCGCGAATCTGTGGCCAGCGCACGGTCCAGTATCGTCCGAATCAACCACCAATGCCAGTCCTGCAACGGCTCTGACACATAGCAAATCCGGCGTGGAGCCATCGCACAGCAAGCTCTAGGTGGCAGCCACTTCTTCAATCGTGTGCACGCGCCAGTCGACCAAATGCAACTCCACCTTGCGAAAACCGCGGAATTCGTTGATCACCGGGCGGAAGGCCAAGTCCACTTTACCAGTTACGGCCGACAGCTCAGGCAACCACTCCTCGGCTTGCCCGAAGGCCACGCCGCGCATGCGGTGTCCATGCTGGACCAACTGCAGGCTCATGTGCCGACCGCTCTCGCCCATCAATTTTGGGGCTTCCGACAATTCGACTCCTACGGCGCAGAACAGCGGCCGCGGGTTGCCCATGCCGAACGGAGCCAGCAGTTCGACTTGCCCCATGACCCCCAAATCAAACTGTCCCAATGGTGCCTCGGCGTCGAAATCGATTTCAGTCTCTTGTGCCACCTCGCTCATCTGCTCGGCCACCGCCTCGAGAAAGGCCGCGCGAAAGGCGTTCATATTGGACTCTTCAATGCGCAGTCCGGCCGCCGCGGCATGTCCGCCGCCGGAGATCAATAGCGCCCCGCACTCTTGAAAGGCTTGATGGAGGTTGACACCGTTTGGACTGCGGCCCGATCCCGAGCCGGGCCCAGCCCCTACTTTGTCGAGCGCAATTAAAACCACCGGACGATTGTATTTCTGAGCCAACTTGCCGGCCACCACGCCGATGACTCCCGGATGCCAAGTCGGCGAAGCGAGAACGAACGCTGGATCGTCCGCGGTCGAGTGCACTTCCTGGAGCTGCTTGCTGGCCGACAACTGGATGCTGCGTTCGAGTTTCGCCCGATTCTCATTGAGGACTTGAATGTAGTCGGCCAGCGCTACCGCTCGATTTTCGTCCTCCGTAATTAGCAGTTCGACTCCTAACTGAGCCTGCCCCAGTCGGCCTGCCGCGTTCAGCCGTGGGGCCAGCGTGAAGCCGATATCCTCGGCGCTCAGCTCGCGTTTTTCACTGACCTTGGTCAGTTCCATCAGCTTGCGCAGGCCCAGCGGCGCGTGATCGCGGAGCGTCTTCAGTCCGTTGCGAACCAGAATGCGATTTTCGTCGACCAGCGGCACCATGTCGGCCACAGTTCCAATCGCCGCCAGCCCGACGGCTTGCAGCAGAAAGTCGCGCAGTGGCTCAGTTACCTTCTGCGCGCCGCTGTGTCGTTGGCACAGAGCCCACGCTAGTTTGAAGGCCACACCAGCCCCGCACAAACCGGCAAACGGATAATTCGAACCGGGCAGAGCAGGGTGGACGATCGCATCTGCTTGGGGCAGTTCGTCTCCGAAGCGGTGGTGATCGGTAATCACCAACGACATGCCCAGCTCTTTAGCTCGCCGCGCCGGCTCCACGCTGGCAATGCCACAGTCGACTGTGATAACCAGCTTCTTGCCGCGCTCGGCCAGCTTTTCAATCGATGCGGTGTGCAGCCCGTAGCCCTCTTCCATGCGATTGGGCAGATGGTAGCTCACCTTGGCTTTGAGCAAGCTCAAGCAGCGATAGAGAATAGCCGTCGACGTCATTCCATCCGCGTCGTAGTCGCCATAGACGACGATCTCGTCGCCAGCTTCGACTGCTTTATAGATGCAGTCCACGGCGGCGGGCAGCCCCGGCAGTTGTTCGGGCGGCCGCATATCAGACAATTTGGCTTGCAGAAAACTCTTTGCCAGATCCGGCTGGTTGATACCCCGCTTGAGCAGTAACTGCGCGACCACCGGCGATACCTCACAGCGATCCGCGAACGCTTGAATCTCATGGCGATCGTGCGGAATAAAATTCCATTTCTTGCTCGGCATCCAGGGCTCCTCCTATGGGCGATATGCGTGGCGCCCATCCGGGTCTCAACTGCAAATCTCAATTGGGCAGACGGAAATAGGCTTAACACATCTTACCAAGCCCACCCGCCAGCGTCATCCGGTTGGGCTGCCGTAGCACCGGCACTCCTGACCGTCGCCTGTCTGCTCCATTTGCTGCCTGTCTCCGATCTTTAGCCCAGCGGCGCATCACGAATCCCATAGTGGAAAGGAAAGAGGTCAGGTCTCTCTGCGATAAAGTTTCGGCGCGAGTCAATGCATCCGTCCGCGCGTAGGCTCGTAACAAGCTCCGCGCAGTTACGGCGCGGAAGTCGATCTTCGTGCCTTTGTCCCTTTGTGAGAGACTTCGATGCCGGGGCCCAGTATTAAGGGTCTCACAGAGGCACAGAGGCACAGAGGCACAGAGCCATGGCTCGGCCAAAACGTAGCGAAACCATCTCACCGAGCAATGGATTGCGGACCTATTCGAGCACAATGCTAAATACTTTGGCATCGACCTGTTCTGTTCTAGTTTGCTCTCCAATCACTTCCCCTTGATTCTGAAATCGCAAGCGGAAATTGTGAAGTTTGGGACGTCGCCGTTTCTATCCACGCCCGCGTATGAGCGGGCGACGTTGTAGCTAAACTCGCCAGAGTTTGGGACGTCGCCGTTTCAATCCACGCCCGCGTATGAGCGGGCGAC
>CAKQWG010000101.1 GCA_934278005.1 uncultured Pirellulaceae bacterium
TGCAGGTAGTTTACGCGATTTGGATGAACCACCAATGGCCATGTAAGAACCTCTCGACGGAATGCTGGATGAGCAGTGGCTAGGATGTAGCAAGTACCTGCCTCCTGCTTCACACCGAGCGACGCCTTCAACCGTAAAGTCGATAGACTAACGCGGGCTGATTGCGCGATCTGGGTGGTGCAGGTGGTCTGGTGAAACTGGGCAGTGTCAGTTGGATTGTAATTAGAGGGACTTCAAATTCAACGAATTACTCTGCAGAAGAGGGCGTCTGGGAGCCACTTGTGCGTGTTAATACCGCTACAAACCTCCCCCGCCGAGCTGGCGGAACTTGCATTGCGCCGTGTCGCTAAATTTGTCGATCCATTCCAATCCGTGCCAAACTGGTTTCTGTTTCGCAGGCTTGGAGTGCCAGTACGGAGGAAAAGTTCCCTAAACCTTCGAAGTATTGACAGGCCAGGCGGAGAGATTCCAGTCCTGAAGAAATGGCTGCGGTCAGAAGCTCAGCGCGTGCCCTGTATGATCCGCCTGCAACGTGGTAAAGTGAAGGCTGAGCAACCACAGCCGAATAGAACTGGATAAAGAGCCGCTAACATGGCACGATTTAAGTCGCTACTGCAAGAAACTTGGTGGTTATGGATCGCGATGGCAGTCTTTGGCAGCCTGATGTCTTTTCTGCATAGCGTATTTCTGCTCACCTTTCCGGTCTGCATCTTTGTGTTTTTGTGGTTCTCATTCATTCGCTACGATGAAGAGGGACAGTTTCGCGGTACCTAGTAGCCTGGCAGTACGCGGTGGTTTGACTGTCCCCTGGGCGCCATTTGCTGTAAAACCATCAGTGGGTGCAAAACCTCACTGGCTGTAAAACACTGTCTCCACGTTGCCTCGTAGCACTTGCTGCCCCAATTGGATCGCTCTGCGCTCGCTCCAGCCCATGTCGCGCACGAAATGCTCGGCTAGCACCCGGGCTAGGCAGCGTTTGAACATCGCAAATTTCGGCAAAGCGAATTCAAGTTTGTACATGTCGCTGTAGTATCCCACGATTTTGTTCCGCGGCACGGCTTCCAATCTCGCCCGCAGATCGCGCTGGATGAAACTGGGCGTATTGCTGTACCACCAATGGCCATGGCAGATCACGTTGGGGAAGATCCACGCGTAGCTGACCAGCTCTTGGTTCGTCACGCTGGCCAGCACCGACACGGGAAAGACGACCTGCGGAAAGGCATTGAACAGTTCGCGGTATTGGATCAGCGACAGGCGACTGTCATACAGATCTTGCCCCTGATAGACGCCGCCGGGATAGACCGCTCGATTGACGCCGATCATCAAATCGAATGGCAGGCCGAACTCTCGGCAGTTCTCTGCGAGTTGCCAAAAGACCCATAAGCTGACTCGCTGGCGGTCTTCATCGGAGGCCTGTTCGTTGTGGCTGAGCAGGCGGTCCAGTGCGGTTTGTGCGTCGACCTGGCTGATCTGCCGCGGAGCGAACCAGGGGGGCAAGCTGATGGCACAAGCCCGTGCACCGTGTTTGGTGAAATACTCGAAACGCTGCCGCACCGCTTGCGCAAGATCGGCCAACGTGCGCACCTCGGTGCCGGAGCATTGGGCCAGCCGCTGACGCACACTGGGCTTGGCAAAATGGAACACGAGATCGTCAGTACGTAGGCACGGCACATACCGCTGCGTGTCAAAGCCATCCAGCGCATCATCGAAATCATTCGTCAAAAAAACCGCTTCCAGCTTGGATAGCCGCAGCACCTGCTGCTCCCAGTCGGACGCGTCGAGCCGGGCTTGGGCCGCATCGTACAGTTGCTCCCAATTGGAGTGATCGAGCCGCTCGATTTCGACGCCGAACAGTTCTCGAGCCGCTTCGAGCAGCCAACTGAACTGCACTGTATTATCGATATGCCCCAGCCCTTCGACCAAGCGGCCCACCTTTTCCTTGGGGCTCAACTCGGCCGCTTCGATCCGCTCGCGTGGCATGCCGGCTGAATGGGCAAGTTCGGTGTAGTAGTGATAGCCCAGGAAATCGGCCAAAGTCGAACTGGCAGGTTGGTGCGGATTGATATGCGTGTGCGGATCGATCAGCACGATCGAGTCGAGTTCGTCGAATAGCCGCTGGAAAAGGGTGTCGCTCATGCCGTCGCTCGGAATATGTTCAGTTTGAAAATTAGTGGAAAGAGAGCCGGCCAATGTTAAGGTATTTTGGGCCGCCAGCCCAGCAGTTTAGCATTTCCCGTGTCCTGAGCACGTGCCCCCACCGGTTTACAGTTTCTGCGGCCAAGCGGCGCCTCGATCCTGTGCCTCTATTTTCGTATTCTTGCCACGCTCTGCCGGGGTTTGAGGAGGGGCGGACCATTGGCCGGCGGCCGCATAATCCATGGCTGTAGGAGCTGTTTAACTCCGCCTATGCGCTGGCCGGCGAATTTTGGCTGCTCTGCCGCCGTTATGCGGCTATAATCAACTGGATGCGTGACGTAAAGCACTCGCACGTGTGGCCTCGCCAGCCCATCGCCAAGCTGGCCCACGGCAGTCCATGCACCGCAATCCTGTGCTCTGCAAACCTGCATATCCCAATTTTCGTAGCTCGACTACCTGCGGTCCTAGCTATAGGGTAAACCTATGAGCCATTTCGATCCCCTTTCAGCCCCTCAGCCCGAAGACCAGTCGGAGGATCGAGAAATTACCTCGGCTGAATGGGAAGCTCTGCTGAACACTCCCGTCGATGCGGCTGGCTCGACGGCACCCGGGGCGGCACACGGCTCGGACGCCGCAGCGGACGCCGGTCAGCCGCAGGCGTGCCCCCCCACCGACCAGTTTGCAACCGGCCAGCTTGCAACCAGTCCAGCCCCGGCTGAATTGGCCACCCGAGGCACTGAACCCTATAGCGCACCGGAACTGGCCACTGAACCGGCTATGGAATCCGCCACTGTCGCCGCCCGCGGTGTCGGGCCAATGCAGCTGGCCACGTCGACGCTGCTCAGCCTAATCATGGTGCTGGGGTTGCTGCTAATGGCGCGACTGCTGGTGCCGTCACTCGTCGAGAGCGTCCGCTACGGTTGGTATCGTGGGCAGTTGCGAGCCGAGTATGAAGTCAGCGGCCAACAACTGCGGCATGTTTCTTTGGACTCACTGGCCGAAGTCTCCCAGTTGGTCAGCCGGCGAGTGGGGGCCAGCGTGGTGCATATCAATGTGTTGCGTGACGAACCAACCATCGCTAGCTACGAGTCGCTGTTCGGGACCCAGCATCCAGCCATGCGTTTGGAAGGGCAGGGGAGTGGCTTTATTATCGACAGCGATGGCCACGTTTTGACCAATCAACATGTGGTAGCGGGGGGCGGCACGCTGGAGGTAACGCTCAGCGACGGTCGTCGACTCACCGCACAGACCATTGGCGTCGATCCCTTGACCGATCTGGCTGTCCTCAAGATTCGTGGCGATGGACTGATGCCGATCGACTGGGGAGACAGCGACCAAGTCGTCGTGGGCACGCCAGTCTGGGCGGCGGGCAGTCCATTCGGGCTGCAGCAGACGGTGACCTTCGGCATTATTAGCGGTAAGCACCGTGTCGACTTCCGCGCCACCCGATACGAAAAGTCCCTCCAGGGTGGAACCGCTTACGGCGACATGATGCAGAGCGACGTGGCCCTGAACCCGGGCAATAGCGGCGGCCCATTGGTCAATTCCATGGGGCAAGTCATCGGTGTCAACGCGGCTATTTTAGGCGAGACCTATCATGGGGTCAGCTTTTCCATTCCCAGCAAAGTCGCTGCACGCGTGGCGGAGGAGCTGATCGCCAAAGGGGAGGTAGCCCGCGGCTGGTTGGGCGTGTCGCTGGAGGATCTAGCAGACAAAGAGCGCTTTGACGTCGAGGGAAATATTGTGCCAGGCGTTCGCGTCAAGGGTTTTCCTAGCCTCTCACCAGCTCGCCAAGCTGGCGTGCAGGTAGAGGACGTCATCGTCGAATTCCAGCACCAACCGATTCTCAACCGAACCGATTTAATGCGCCTGATCGGCGAAACCGACATCGGCGCAAGCGCTCAAGTGGCTGTTCTGCGTCAGTCCCAGCGCCTAGAATTTGAAGTAATCATCGGCAGACGCGATAGCGACTTGCGATAAGTGGAGTAAGCATCCTGCTTGCCGGTGAGCAAGAGAACCCGCTCGCTACGCCTCTGGCTGTACTGCCGAGTCCAACTTCAAAACAATCCTTAGCCAAGCACAAACTAGCATCGATGAAAAATTACCAAGCCCTATCGCTGCTTCTTTTTTTCGTAGTCATGCTGGCTGCGATCGATATCATGCTCGGACATCGCGTGGCTGTGTTTGCGACTTGTTTCTCCGGGCTGTGGTTCATCATCGCTTTCGTGCTGTTGACGCGTCCGCCGGGCATCCCAGAGTTCGTCTCCGAGCGGCCCGGGGGCGATGATCAGTACATCGTGCGGCGAGAGCTAATGCCCAGCGTGCCGCTCCCAGAGCGACTGCGTCTATCGCTCACGGTAGCCTGCGGGTCTTGCCTGTTAATTTGGCTTTCGCTGAGCTTGCTTACCAACTGAGCTGAGCGACTCAGTCAGTCACAACAGCCGACACCTCACGCGGTTGTTACCCGACTTTCTGGGGCCCTGCAAGCCAGGTCCTCGTGCACGTGGTGGTCGCGGTAACTTTTCTTCGGCACATATCGCAGTTTCCAACCGCACGTGCGGCACAATTGCCGATTTGGTTGTGTTGGACAGCGGCGGTGATTGTACTAGAATAGGATCGCCTTGCTTGCTCCACTTTCCCAGCTTAGGAACCTCCGATGCGCACCTCCAGCGTCGTATGTGCAGTCATATGTGTCGCCAGTCAACTTGTGTTGCCAACTAGCCTCAAAGCTGTTCCGCAGTCCGATTCGGCGACGGCTACCCCAGCAGCGGTCACCACCACCACCAGCGTAGCGGATGGCGGCGTCGGGTTTTCTAAGACCAAACCTGAGACTGGCCCAGCTGTGGCCGTCGAGGGGGGATTTCTGGTGCCCTATACCCTAATCATTCCCGGCACCGAGGTGCAGGTCGAGATGATTCCCGTACCGGGTGGTGTGAGCGTCATGGGAAGCCCCGAGGACGCCGAGAACGCCCAGGAAGACGAGCAGCCCGTCGTGCAAGTCAACATCGGCCCGATGTGGGTTGCCAAGTACGAAACGTCGTGGGGTGAGTATCGAGTTTTCATGTCGATGTACAAGCTGCTCAAAGAGCTGCAATCCAAAGGTTTGCGCAAAATTGTAGATGGCGATCACGCCGATGCGATCACCGCGCCAACCGAGCTTTACGATTCGACGTTCACTTACAAATTTGGCCAAGATGCCAACTTGCCAGCAGTCACGATGACCGAGTATGCGGCCAAACAATACACCAAGTGGCTCAGCCGATTGACGGGCCAGCAGCTCCGCTTGCCTACTGAAGCCGAATGGGAGTTCGCATGCCGAGCCGGCTCGAGCGCGGCCTATTGCTTTGGTGACGATCCCCAAGAGTTGGATGAGTACGCGTGGTATGTAGACAACGCTGACGATACCCCCCATCCCGTCGGGCAGAAGAAAGCCAACGCTTTTGGACTCCACGATATGCACGGCAACGTGATGGAGTTGTGCATCGGTGGATACTCAGAGGATGGTTACGAATCGCTGGCCGAAAAGCCACAGCCCATGTCGCTGAGCGAGGCGATCATTTGGCCTGAAACCTTTGACAATCGCGTTATCCGCGGTGGAAGTTGGCAGGATGAAGCCGAACAATTGCGTTCGGCTGCGCGCATCGGCTCGGCGGACGAAGACTGGAAGGATTCGGATCCCAACTTTCCTCTCAGCCCGTGGTGGTTTACCGAAAGTCCAGCCCGCGGCGTTGGGTTTCGCATCGTGCGTTCCTACCAACCGCTGGATGATGAATTGATTACCAAGTTCTGGGACATTGACAACGAAGACATTCAGATGGAGGTCGACATGCGACTTCTGGAAGGCCGGGGCGTGATCGGTCCCATCGACCCCACCTTGTCCGAAGACATCCAACAAACCAAGTAACGACTAACGCACAGGCTTATCGGTCTGCTAGTTAGCCCGCACGGAGGCGCCTTAATGCAATCCACGTCTCGAGATCGTTCCCGAGAGGACGACGAAGGGGATATAGTCGCGGGCAGGCAATTGGGCTCGGGCCGTTTGCCCAGTAGTTCGCTCGATTCATCGGTGGGGACTGACGCGCCTCGCCGCCGTCGGTTTGATATCGACAATTTGGCGTGGGGCAAACTGGGCGACTGGTTGCAATTAGTGCGGCTGCCCAACGTTTTTACCTTACTGTCGGACTGCCTGGCAGCCGCTATTGTGGCCGCTGGTTTGGCTTGGCCGCTGACGGCCTTACTACCTGTCATACTGGCTTCTCTGCTGGCTTACTGGGCCGGCATGATTCTCAACGACGTGGTCGATTTAGAGGAGGACCGCGAGCATCGTCCCGATCGCCCGTTGGCCTCGGGTCGCATCTCAGTGGTCATTGCTGGTCATATCGCCACGGCGATGCTGCTGATCGGCCCGATACTGATCTTGGCTGTGCTAACCTTTCATACATCGCAGCCGCTGTGGATGGGCATTGCCTTTGCCGCCTCAGTACTGCTTTCGTTGGCTGTCCGGGCTTATGATTCGCCACTCAAGCGCACTTTGCTAGGACCGCCACTGATGGGAGTTTGCCGAGGCCTAAATATTCTGATGGTGGGCTTTGCCGTGCTGGCTGTCACAGCCGGCAAAACTCTGGACGCCGACGGAGAGGTTGCCGCGAGCAGAACTAGTTTGGTCGACCGAGTGTTGGTCAATCCATTGCTGCCTGGAGACTTGCAGTCGGTCGAGTCGATTGGCGAGCTACCGCACGTGATTTTCCCGCGTCCCTTGATGGCATTTGCGGCTGGGATCGCGCTATACATTTTTGGTGTCACCGTGTATGCGCGCCGAGAGGAACGCGACAGTTCATCGGCCCAGCTCCTTTTCGGAGTGCTCTTGGAGATTGCCGGACTGGTTATCATTGGCTGTTTGCCCTGGTGGGCCGAGGCCTCGCAGGTGTGGACGCTCGATCCGCGACAAGGCTACCCGCTGCTAGTCGGTCTGATCGGTCTAACCGTGGTCAATCGCGGACTGTCCGGTGTGTGGCATCCCGTTCCACGCAAAGTTCAGTTGGCTGTGAAGCACGCTATTTTGACCCTGATCCTGATCGATGCGGCCGTAGTGCTGATGTGGGCGGGACCCTGGTATGGCTCGGCCGTAGTGCTGCTACTGCTCCCCGCCCTGAGCGCATCGCTGCGGATCCGTTCGACGTAGCGCGGCTGCCATTGGACCGCGGAATACTTGGCCGCGGAATACTTGGACCGCGGAATACTTGGCCGCGGAATACTTGGCCGCGGAATACTTGGCCGCGGAATACTTGGCCGCTTACGAAAGCTCTCATGCAGTTGCCACAACTCGCTCCACTTGCAGCAGCCATTGAAAAATTGTCGGCTCTTCTACGACCCGTCGATGTTCAGCAGGCACTGATTGCAGACGTCGTCGGGCGTGTGCTGGCGGCAGACCTAATCGCCGATCGCGACTGCCCGGCGCTCGACATGTCCGCCATGGATGGCTACGCGCTGCGACTGAGCGAAGACTTGCCGGCGACTCTACCTGTTCAGGCTACCGCAGCCGCGGGCATTGAACCGCTAACGCTGCTGCCGGACCATGCCATCCGCATCTTTACCGGCGCAGTCGTGCCCGCCGGGGCCGACTGTGTGGTTCGCCGCGAGGACACGCTCGAACAGCCTTATCGAGTGCAGCTCACAATCCCTGTCGGTGAATTGCAGCTTGGCCAGAACATTCGCCGGCGTGGGGAGAACGCACCGCAAGGGGCCTGCTTGTTGCCGCGCGGCACACTTGTCGATGCTGCCAGCATCCCGGCCGTGGCCAGCTTCGGTGCAGAGACACTGGCTGTATATCGGCCGCTGCGCGTAGCGGTTCTGAACACCGGTGATGAACTGGCTGAACCCGGGTCACCCGTTGCAGCCTGGCAGATTCGCGATTCCAACGGTCCCACCCTGACCGCTTGGCTGGCTGGATTGAGGTGGATCGAGACTGCTCGGCGCCAGCGTGTGGGGGACACTTTGCAGCAGGTGCAAGCCGCGTTAGCTGCGCAGTTGGAGCACAGCGACGCGATCTTGATCACCGGCGGCGTTTCCATGGGCGACACCGACTATGTGCCGGCCGCGATCCAGTCGCTCGGTGGCCAGATCGTGTTTCACCGCTTACCGATTCGCCCCGGTAGACCGGTACTAGGCGCCATCTTAGACGGCAAGCTTATCATTGGCTTGCCGGGAAATCCGGTCAGCGTGGCTGTTACGGCGCGCGTGGTCGCAGAACCGCTGCTGCGTAAAATGGCGGGCTTTGGAGCGGCTGCTCCGCGTCTGGCCGTGCGTCTGGCCGAGACCGATTCGCGGCGGTTGGACTTAACATGGTTTCGCTTGGTGACGATCGATGCCAGTGGTGCGATTCACTTGGCAAAGAGCCGGGGTTCGGGAGATCTCGTCTCGCTTTCTCTCAGCCATGGTTTTGTAGAAATTTCAGCCGGAGCGGATGGTTGCGGCCCCGTGCCGCTGACGCTGTGGTAGATTGACTAACGCGCCGCGTCTGCCAAGCAGCCTGGGCAGGGCTCTGCTCAGCCTGCCGCGGTATACGCCATACTGCATCAGTCTTGTCTTCGGAGCCTGTGCGATGCCCATTATCCAACTGCGTCCCACTTTTGAAATTCCTATCACTGGGGATAGGCAGGCGGCTATCGATAAGCTGCAAGCCGAGTTTGCGCGTGGCAGCGAGCGCCGCAACTTTATCATGCACGGCGAGTATGGCGAACTGCATTTGCCGGCTTGTGAGTATCGCTTGTGGTCGCCCCACTTGGCCTTCTATGTCAGCCAGCGCGAAGGTCGCGGGCTGATCTATGGTCGCTTCGCGCCGCGATTGGAGGTTTGGACATTTGTGTGGGTGATCTACTTGGCCATGTCCTTCACTGCCTTCTTCGGTTTGACCCTGGCCTATTCGCAGTGGATGCTAGGTCAAAGCGGTTGGGGCCTGCCGATCGCCGCTAGTGCTATCGCCGTCATCGCCGTACTGTACGTAGTCGCCAGCATTGGCCAGCAGTGGAGTGCGGATCAGATGCAAGCTTTGCGGGATCGTCTAGACAGTATTTTACAGCGGGCTGGCGTGCATCCGGCACCAACCTCCGCGCTTGTGCCACACGAGAATCTAACCTGATTGGATCGCTGCTGCGTCTCGCAAGTTTAGTGATCGCAGCCCTATTGCGAAAAGCCGACAGCTGCGACATAGACACCCGCTGCCGGCTGCGCGGTTCGCGTCGGCAGGCTCGTACAGGTCCTCTATTAGTCAAAATTCGATCCCAAACAAATCAGTAAGTATCTCACAAGATTTGGTTAATCGCAGACTTGCAAAGCGCTTTGCCGGCGGATAGCCTAAAGGAAGAGCAGTTTGTTTATGGCAGTGGTCGAGCGAGAGCTTTCACGCTGCTACAATTGTCAGGTTCGCCGCAACTAATCTTATCAGGCGAACGTAACCATAAGCGTTTCAGCGGCTGTTGTCCTTGTCTTTTCTATTTGTCGGGAGTCTTAGAATGAAGCGTGCTTTACGAGGTTTCACTCTAGTGGAGCTGTTAGTCGTCATAGCAATTATTGGCATTCTTGTTGGTCTATTGTTGCCCGCCGTGCAGGCGGCGCGCGAAGCTGCGCGGCGGATGCAATGCTCGAACAATCTCAAGCAGTTGGGATTGTCGTTGCATAATTACCATGACACGTTCAACAAACTTCCCGCGGCCAGAATAAGCTTGGGTAATTGTGCGGGAGCGAACGCGGCTGCCGCACCCGATCCGCTAACTAAGAACGGGCATGGTTTGGTTTCATTGCTGCCCTTCATGGAACAGGGCAATCTTTACAATCGATTCAATTTAGCTGGCGCGTCTGGAAACTTTCGTAGGCCTGGCGCCGGGCCATTGCCCGCTGGGCTGGACGCTGTAGCGAGCGGTAACGCGGCCCTGTCGACAAACATCTTGCCGATGTTCCTTTGTCCGTCCGACGGTGGCAGTCAAACCAGTCCAGCCGGGACTGCGGTGAATTACCTGCCCGAGGCAGGCATTCAAAACGCGCGCACATGCTACGATTTTCTGAATACTGCGAATGCCTATCGCTACTACAACTACTACCGCGCTTCGGCCATCGGCGACCGCTACATGTTCGGCGAAAATAGTTATGCTTCATTCGGCTCGATAACAGACGGATTGAGCAATACCTTGGCCTTGACGGAGAACACGTTAGAGACCTCCAACGGCGTGACAGGCGGTTGGTCGTTCTCCGCTTTTCTTTCCTACGGTGTAGACCCGGTCGGCAGATATAACACTACCTTCCCACCGACGGGCTTTAATGTTTGGAAATACAGTACCCGTGTGGGAGTTAGAGGCACGCGCGCTTCGTGGTACAACTCAGCCAGTCTGCATACAGGCGGCGTCCAAGCGGCTGTGGGTGATGGCTCGGTGCATTTTCTTTCCGAGTCGATGGACATTCCCACCCTGACCAATCTGTGTCGCGCGTCGGATGGCCAGGTAGCCGGTATTCCGCAGTAGTCCGGTCGTCCGGATCGGGAGCGTGAACGTCTGCCTATAAAAGTAATCGGGTGGCGCTGGGCCGCCCGATTCACCTTCGCCTATTGTTGTTATCAATCCTGGTTATCTAACGCTGTTCGCAGCGCTCAATTTGAGGTTTATCGAATGCGGTCAAATTCCTGGTGTGGTGCAGCGGCCCTGATCTGCTTGAGCACTCTGCTTTGTGCAGGCTGTGGGGATGGAGTCCATCGTGTGGCAATCACCGGTGTGGTCTCGGCAGACGGAAAGCCGGTCGATGGGGCGGTCGTGCAGCTGTTGCCCAAGGGAGACACTTCTGGAGACGGTGGACTGGGGGCAACTGATAGCGAGGGGAAATTTACCGTCATCAGTTCCCGGCAAGAGCATTCCGGTATCCCACCTGGAACCTACACCGTCCTGGTCAGTCGCTTAGTGGATCAGCAGGGCAAGCTGCTTCCCGAAGGGGCTGGACAAGCGGAGTACCCGGACGGATTCGATTCCATTCCGCGACCTTATAACACGCCGAATTCGCCACTTGAAATAACGGTAACCGACGCGGGAGGTCATTTCGATGTCGAGATCCCAGAACCCCTGCGGACTTCTCCTGGGCGTTGATGGGCGATAAGCACGAATTGGCGATAAGCACTCAAGCATAAGTTTCGGCCTATGATTAGCCGTTTTGGCTTTAGCCACGGTTAGCCGTTTTGGCGTTAGCCACGGTTAGCCGTTTTGGCGTTAGCCACGGTTA
>CAKQWG010000102.1 GCA_934278005.1 uncultured Pirellulaceae bacterium
TTTAGCGCCAACGTGGCTGCGGTTCCAGAACCTTCGAGTTTCGCGCTGTTGACGCTGGGTGTGCTCGGCATGGCGAGTCGACGACGTCGCCGTCCGGCGGCTTGAGCCCAATGCTACACCGCCGACGCGCAAGCGCCGAGCGTATCAGTTAACCAAACGCTCGCGTTCCTCTTGGGGCCGCGAGCGTTTTTCGTTGGGTTACTAAACACAAGACTCTGCGGAAACTCGCCTGGGCTGGCCTTAACAGTCCAACGCAGATAACCGCCGAGCAACAATAGACGCCCGGGCTCGAGGCGCCAGGGCTTGCGACGAGCTACACGATGATCTCCGGCAAGCGACTGACAGCGTTACCATCAACTTCTGGTATGATGGCTCCTGCAGTCCCTGGGCTCGCTCTAGCGGTGCCCCGGTCAAGGCCATCCAAAAGTTTTCAACTTGGATGGATTAAGGCACTATTGAGCCACTTGCCAATAGTAGGCTGCAGGTTCGCACAAGTGGCACAATGCATCAGGTTTCGTTCGCTTAATTTTCAATCTTTTGAACTCGGAGAGATAGACATGGCTGACAAAGGCGGAAAAAAGGACAAAGGAAGCAAGGAACAGCAGAAGAGACCTAAGCTCAATCCCAAGGAAAAGCGCAAGGCTAAAATTGAGAAAAAAGCTAAGGGCGGCTAGATAGCTTTTGCGAGAGTGTCGCTAATCGCGCCGCAGTTAGATCCCCAGGTTCATTTTGACAAGTATGATTTTGGTAATGGGCAAAAGTAGCACAGTTGTTCGAGTGTTTTTAAGAGTAACCTAAACAAGGATCGCGGAGCGGTAAGCGACAGTCGGGTCTGTAGACTAGCGCTCAACCTGATCGGATCGCAGGACGCTGGAAGCAGTCTGTAGGCCGCGTGGCGGCTCCTTGTAGTGCTGCGACTTGTCGTAGCTTTAGCAGACGCTCAACCCCACGCTCTGCTAAACGGTCCGAAGTCTTGCTGGGCCGCGTCGCGGCTGCTCGCAGCGCTACAGCTCGTCACAACCTTGCCGTATTCTTTTTCTAGTATTCGAACATGATCTCAGCCGTTGTTTTCTATCGCGGCCGTTTTTTAAACAGCCGTGCGTGGAGCCGCAAAAGTCCTCAAAGGCCACAAAGGGTCTGTAGACTGGATCAACCTTATCGGATTGTAGGACGCTGGAAGCAGTCAGTGGGCCGCGTGGCGGCTCCTTGTAGTGCTGCGACTTGTCGTAGCTTTAGCAGACGCTCTACCGACCCCACACTAAACGGTAAGCGATCACTACCGGGTTGCGCAGAATCCTCTTCGTGAGCCCTCTACGCAACAGCGAACTCTACGTAAAAAATAGTAGCGTCAAGCGAACACTGGCAGAAGCTTTTGGGCGGTCCGGAAAACCTTCTTAGCGTTTGACCTGATATACGCCCCAGCCGCCGCCAAAGCTACGACCAGTCGCAGCACTACAAGGAGTCTCGCCGCGGCCCGCAAATAACTACTGACCGTTTGGCAAAGCGTAGGGTTGAGCGCTGGCTAAAGCGGCGACAAGTCGCAGCACTACAAGGAGCCGCCACGCGGCCCACAAGCTGCTTCCAGCGTTCTACCTTCTGATAAGGTTGGGAGCCGGTCCACTCAATCAACGTGCAGCAAGTTGCTTAACGCATAACGCCGATCCGCAGCAGGCCGCAGATGCACGACTCAATTTGATCAAGGCGCACGGGCTCCATTGCACCCCGCCTCCGCCCAATTCGAACCATCGCGGCCTGCGCAGGCGACGGCACTTCCCGGCCCTCTCTCTCACTCAGCCCGTAAAACCTTGTCACCGATTGGCGTGCGTGACGGTCGAGCGGCCGCCAAAGCTACGACCACTCGCAGCACACCATGGATTCGCGCCGTGGTCTACGGAAGCACTCACCGCTACAGGCTGCGCGTTGATCGAGTGGACGTGTGCAAATGAGAAACGCGGCGGGGATGGTTCAGCCGAAGAACGGGAGCCCTGTAAAGATTGCACCCTCGAATCTCAAATCCTCTCAATGCCTGCCTAGAAACCGATGTGCAAGCCAGCATGCCCGTGGCCGTGGCCGTGGCCGTGGTGCCGGTGGTAGCCACCATGGTAATGATGCCCGTGATAGGGCTCGTAGTATTCGTGGACGATGACTGGTGCAGGACGGTACAGCACAGGTCGTTCCTGGACAATCACGCTGGGTTGGTGCACGAGCACGGATTGAGGCTGAGCGGCTGGGGCGGCTAGCTGGGTTGCCAGCGGAGCTTGCTGCATGACGCTGATGAGTGTGTCGCTAACACCAGCTTGATGCAGGGCGATGATGTCGCTGACTTCGATCCGTCGCTGAACGCCCTTGGACTGCAGATGGTTCATGATGACGGAATCGCTGATCCCGCTGCGCGACATGTTGATCACGTCATGCATGCTGACGCCCGAAGCGGCGATGGTTTGTTGCTGTGCGTAGACTTGCTGTTGGCCTTGGAGGTAGGCCTGCTCGCGGTAGATCTGCTGTTGTTTGATTTGGTTGTCTTGAACTCGGCCGATCAATCCACCGGTGATAGCGCCTACTGCGCCGCCGATGAGAGCACCTTCGGGAGTTTCATCGTTTTGGTGGCCGATGATACCACCTATGATTGCTCCGGCGGCGCCGCCGACGGCGGCCCCGCCCGTAGTGCGTCCCTGGCCATAGCTGGGGCTGGCCACAAAGCTAGCGATCACAACTGTTAGTGTTAGACGAATCATCTTCCGTGATACTCGCATAAGGTTAAAGTGCAAGGTTTTGGCGGGCCTTGCGTGAATGAATGCCAGCCGCCAGGGTCACCACTCGCTGGATAAGATCGACATACCATTTCGATGTTCTAAAGTAAACGCCAAGTAATCGCTACAGTCGTCGCCGCCCGCATCGAAATCGACAGCTTTAATGGCCATTAGAGCGGTGTCGCAGGGCCGGCGATTCGTAGAGTTCAGCGGTGGTAAAAGCGGCGACAAGTCGCCGCACTGCTAGGAGCTCAAACGCGGACCTCGCAGGTTTGCTAGCGTTTGGCGATTGGGAGAGTGGAGCGAGCGTCAAAAAGGGTGAGAGCCGCGGTGTTGATTCCAGTAGATCTTGACGTTGTGCGTGGCACGACCGACGGCCACGATGTCGATGTCTCCGTCGGCGTCCAAGTCGGCTGCGGCCAAGTCCTCGATGGCTACTCCGCCGGGATCTACCAGCGTCCGCGACCACTGGCCTTGTTCCGCGTCAACGGGATCGTAAATGCGCAGTCCACAGCGCGTGCGGTCATCCAGATTGTCCCGCACACCGATGATCAATTCTTGATCCGCGTCCTCATCCAAATTGGCACAGGCCACGGCATGCCCCCACGCCAACTGGTCGTCGAGCACGCGGCGCCGCCAGAGCTCTGCCGATCGCTGCCAGTCCGGGGGCGGCAGGTAGACAACGACTTTGTCGCCATGCCAAGGCTCGATTGTGGCCAGGTAATCCATTCCGCTGGCTAGCTTGCCAGCCCGTATTTCGCTCGACCCGCGTTGGGGTGCAGGCGTCTGCTGTCCCGCGCCCAGCGGCTGCAATTCAATGTGGGCCTGCTCGTTGTTGCGAATCCAAGTCACCCCTTCGTAGCTGGCTGAAATAATCTCCGACTGGCCATCGCCGTCTAAGTCGCTGGCTTCGAAATTGTGCATCACATGCAGTTGTTCTGCCAGCACGCGGCGCTCCCAGTTCGGCTGAGTAGGCTCGGCCGGTGGAGCGAAGGCGAGCAGTTGGACTGGCGACTGATCGAAGCCCGGTGGCCGCGTGCCTCTGCCTTTGAGCGGTGCCACGATCAACGATGCGCGGTCCGCGCCGCGCAGAGTGATCCAGTTCATGCGATGCGTGGTCGGTTGGCTGGCAATGGGATGGTAGATCCAAGGACCAGCCGAAGTGTGCTGCAGCCAACCGATAGTGCCACCCGAGTCCGAGTTGCCAGGCTGCCAATCGGCACCCAGCGCAAAGTCGACTCGACCATCGCCGTCGATGTCATGGGGCGCAAAGCAAACGTTGTCAAAGGGAGCGTCCGGCGTTTGGTAAATTACATGCTCGTTCCAGTCAGGCCCCTCCAACCATAGCACTCGTTTAGCATCCACGATGGCGATGTCCACGTGCCCGTCCTGATTCACGTCCAGCACGCGCACTGCATAACCGACGCTCAGCTGCGTTGGCAGTTGCTGTGTCTCGAATGCGAGCTGAGCGCTGGCTGGAGTGATGGTCAGAAGCCAAGCTGCACACAGACTCCTCACGCAGATACGAGGTATGCATAGACGGGCGGCAGGATTGAAGTCTAAGTTCATTGTGGTGGTCTCTGCGGTGGTAAGCACCCACGCATAAGTTTCGGTATCTAATCAGCCGTTGGGCGTTAGCCCCGGTTGCATCAGCCGTTTTGGCGTTAGCCCCGGTTGCTTGATAAAACATGAAATTTATTCGTGGGTGCTTCGTTGTTAAGTTTGGTTTGCGGACTGCGCCAACATAGCGCGATGGCTCGCGCACAATAACCTACGCTGTGGCGGCGCGGCGGACTTGATCGATGGCGGCGGCGATGCGTTCCATGTCGCCGCGCGCGCCGAGCAAGGTTGTCTGAGTAAACCACACGGCTTGTTGGCACAATTGGTCGTTGACTGGACAGGCATTCCGCTCAGCCCACGCAGCCATAAAGTCGCTGCCGTAGATCTTTTGGTAGTGCGGATTTTCGGCTAGGGCCAACACGTGTTTGGAATTGTTGAGCGTCGTGTAGCCAGAGCTGGCCGACACGCCGGCTTGGCGCAGTTGCGCTAAGAACGCGTCGCGCGGCTGGCCGCCAAATGCTTGTGGATCGTAGTGGAACATGTACAGGTGCCATGCGCTGCGGTCGCACCCGTCGTACAGCTTGGCAGGCTTGATGCCGGGGATTTCGGACAAGAGCTGCGATAGGTAGCGCGCGTTGTCGTCCCGCTGTTTGGCTTGGGCTTCCAGTCTTGCGAGCTGCGTCAGCAGAATGCTGCCTTGGAATTCCGTCATGCGGAAGTTGGCGCCGCGGCCAAACGTTCCGCTCGAGCGACCGCCGCCGGGCGTGTGGAAGTCATAGCAGCGATTGGCAAAGTCGGCGTCGTTGGTGAGCACGGCTCCCCCTTCGCCAGCGGTGAGGTTTTTAGAAGCTTGAAAACTCAAGCACCCTCCCAAACCATGTGTGCCTACGGGCTGGCCACGCCACACCGCAAGTGGAGCTTGGCAGGCGTCTTCGATGAACGGGAGATTTTTTTCCTGAGCCACGCGGCCGATCGCGTCTAGATCGGCCGGAGTGCCAGCGATATGCACTGGCAACAGCAGTTTGGTGTTCTGCGTTACCGCTTGGCCGATCTTTTGCGCGTCGATCTGCATCGACTCTAAGTCGGAGTCCACGAAGACGGGCAGTGCGAAGTAGTCGGTGATGACGTTGAACGTAGCGACGAATGTGTACGGAGGCAGGATGACTTCGTCGCCAGGACCGATGTTCAGTGCCCCCAAAGCCGTCATCAGCGCCGTCGTGCCCGACGTGGTGGCGATGCAGTGCTTGGCACGCATCGTCTCGCGCCAACGCTCTTCGAATTCAGCCACGCGCTTGCCACTGCCACGGCCCCAGTGCCCCGAATTGAGCACTTCGAGCAAACCGGCCGCGTCGCTGTCATCCCACACAGGCCATCCCACCGGGCGCTGGGCTGGCGTCAGCGTGTGCTTGGCCGCGGTCTCGGCTGTGGTTTCGGCTGGGGCCGCTAGCGGGGCCGCAGCCAAGCGGCCGGCC
This sequence comes from uncultured Pirellulaceae bacterium, assembly GCA_934278005.1. Taxonomy (GTDB): domain Bacteria; phylum Planctomycetota; class Planctomycetia; order Pirellulales; family Pirellulaceae; genus Aureliella. Next base: position 5,783 of record CAKQWG010000102.1, read on the forward strand.
TGCGCGCAGGCGACGGTCGAGAGTGCCAGTCCCCCGGTCAACAAACGGCGGCGATCGATGACCGGCCCCGCGACGCAGCCACTAGCGACTTTTGTCCAGGCTCCAGCGGCAGTTGTAGCGGGCGAGTCACTCGCCGCGTGCTTGCTGCCTGAATCACGGCTGGACTCGATGGCGGACAGCGGGCCCTCGGGGGTGGCGCGTGTGTTGGATGTGGACATGGGGCTTTATCTCCTGAGCAGGTTTCGGAAGGATCAGGCGGGGGACTTGTCAGTTGTATTGCATCCGCCTGCCGTAGTTGAATGCAGTTGAAATTGTAACCTGTATCGCCGCGCGAAGCTGGGATGTCCCCCAGAATGATTCCCAAGCGGTGCCGGGTAGCGCATAATAAAAGTTGTAAGAATTTGAGTGGGGGGCTGCGGCCGGTCGAGGATGGGTAGCGCGCGTGAACGCAACAGTCAGTTATTAGCTTATCTATCCTAATCCTGTGTGAAGCTGCCCGGCTGGAGGCTTAGCCCGCGAGAATGCTTGGTACTCGTCGTAGATTGTTCGTGCTCGTCGCAGATTGAGCGAGCGAGCGGCCCACCGATTCGAAAAAGAAACCCGCCCACTATGCGTCCAGTGCTCTACCGTCCGGCCCTGCTGTGTTTGCTTCTAGTTGGCCTTGTTACGGGCAGCGCTAGTCTGCCCCCGAATCAAATCGCCCATGCCGCCGATGATCGCTCGGCGGGCTTGCGACTGGTCACGTTTGACGTCGACGCCACGCCCGGCGTGGGCGTCGCGATGGCTTATGATCCGGTGCGGCGAGTCGACGAGCTGACGCTGCGCTGTCGCGGAATCGTCTTATTGGGCGCGGATCAGCCGATTGTGCTGTGCGCGGTCGACTGGCTGGGCGTGGCCAACGCAGGGCACGATGCGTTTCGCGATGCATTGGCGACAGCTTGTGGAACGACTCGGCAGCGGGTGGCCGTGCACGCTTTGCATCAACACGATGCGCCCGCCTGCGATTTCACGGCTGAGCGACTGATACGCGAATTGGGGCTGCCTGACTTGGGGCGCTTCGAGGGCGAGTTTCACCGACAAGTCATCGAGCGCACTGCTACGGCCATCCGCACAGCGCTCCCCGCCGCGCGTCCAGTAACTCACGTTGGCTGGGGGGCTGCCGACGTGAAGCAAGTCGCTTCGAACCGGCGCTTGCTAGGCCCCGACGGCAAGGTCCGGGCAGTGCGGTTTACGGCTACTCAAGATGCCGCGCTGCGAGCTGAACCCGAGGGAGTCATCGATCCGCAGTTGTCGCTCATCTCATTCTGGAATGGCGACGAACCGCTAGCAGCTTTGAGCTACTACGCCTGCCATCCGCAGAGCTATTATCGAACGGGAGTACCGAGTCCCGATTTCCCCGGCATTGCCCGCTTTATGCGCGGGCAGTCGCTCCCTGAGACGCTGCAGGTGCATTTCAACGGCGCGGGAGGAAATATCGGGGCTGGTAAATACAATGACGGTTCACACGAAAATCGCATGGTACTGGCCGGGCGCATGGCCGACGCTATGAAAGCCGCCTGGGAGGCTACTCAGAAGCATCCGCTGTCGGCCGATGCGGTCGACTGGCAGGTCCAACCCGTGAGTTTGCCGCTCGGAGAGCATCTCACGCGCGATAAGCTGGTCGCCCAGCTGCAATCCGAAACCGCTCAGGGTGCGATCTCCCGCGCGGATCAGTTGGCGTGGTTTGAACGCTGCCAAGCGGGGCACCAGGTGGAAGTCACCTGCCTGCAACTGGGAGACATTCGCGTATTGCACATGCCAGGGGAACTGTTCGTAGAATATCAACTGGCAGCCAAAGCCATGCGGTCCGATTTGCATGTGGCTATGGCTGCCTATGGCGATTATGGACCGGGCTATATCGGGACCAAGGTCGCCTATGGCGAGGGTGGCTATGAGACGGGTCCCAGCGCGAGCAATGTCTCGCCTGCTGCCGAAGAGGTGCTGATGCAGGCCATGCGACGCGTGCTAAGCACTTCGAATGCTGAGCCCCATGCGCGAGGCGAGCCGAACGCGCGCGCCAAGCCAGCGAGCGAGTAAAATGTGCTGCTGGCCTTTTTTATCGGTCCACAGATAGACTCGGTCCACAGATGAACCAGGAGCGCCCTAGATATGACGACGGCCCAAGCGAAACCAGCCACAGATGGCTACCGTCCGGAATTGCCCGATTGGGGCGTCTATTTGCGCTGGCCCACCGACGACGAGGGGTGGATCCATCCTGAGGATGTCGAGTTGGTGCGGGGACTGATTCCCAGTCGTCGCGTGTTCTGCCGGACCGCGTGGGATGGCGAGTACTACCAATTGCACTATGGCGATGTGAGCTTCCGGGTACGTCCCAGCATGTGGATCAGGGTGCCCGACGTCGACTTGGAGGTGGGGCAGCAGGTCGAATTGCTCAGCCGCAACCAACACAACGATCCCGGCATCTTTCGCATTGCCGGCATCTATTTTGTACCCGCGACGGGCGAAGTCGAGTATGCGCTGCAGAACGATGAATTGACGCTCAAGCGTCGCTTCCACCGCATCGATGTCGCGCCGCTCAAGATTAAGCACCAACTCCGCCAGGGATATTACGAGCATCCGCCTGCCACATCGAACATTCCCGAGGACGTCGAGCTGCTCGACGTAGGGCGGTTAACCGGGCCTGAGTAGTCCCATTGTCGTGGACCGCTCCGCGGTCCTTGCTTCTACTTGCTACCCTACTACCCCTAACTTCCTTGCTAATACTTCCCGGCTGATACTTTTCAAACAGCTTAACAGTCGTTGACGTTTCTGGTCGATGGGCAGACAATTTGACTTGCTTCAAGGGCAAAGCACTTTATCGACAATTAGAAGCACTCCACCAGACAATTAACCGAGCCTGAGCTGCCAAGCTGGGCGTTCCCTTCTGACTAGACCTCCCATTATGAATTTTATTGAGTCGCAAGATCCTGACCTGTGGACCGCCATGGACGCCGAATACCAACGGCAGCAAGATGGCTTGGAGATGATTGCCAGCGAAAACTACACTTCGCCAGCTATTATGCAGGCGGTGGGCAGCGTGCTGACCAATAAATATGCCGAAGGTTATCCCGGCCGTCGCTATTACGGGGGGTGTGAGCATGTGGACACCGTCGAGCGACTGGCGATCTCCCGCGCCTGTCAGTTGTTTGGTGCAGAGGCGGCCAATGTGCAGCCCCACAGCGGCTCGCAAGCCAACACGGCGGTGTACATGTCGGCACTCAAGCCAGGCGACACGGTGCTGGGGCTAGATTTGGCCCAGGGCGGGCACCTGACCCACGGCATGCACTTGAATATTTCGGGCATGCTTTACAAGTTCATCTCCTATGGCGTCGACCCGCAGACGCATCGCTTGGACTTTGACCAAGTCGCGCGATTGGCTCGCGAGCACAAGCCCAAGCTGATCGTGGCTGGAGCTAGCGCCTATCCGCGCGAGATCCCCCACGGCCGCTTCGCTGAAATCGCCCAGGAATGCGGTGCGAAACTCTTGGTGGATATGGCCCACTACGCTGGCTTGGTAGCCGCCGGCGTGCACGACAACCCCGTCCCCGTGGCGGACTACGTGACCACTACCACGCACAAGACCATGCGTGGGCCGCGCTCGGGCATCGTGCTCTGCAAGCAGGAGTATCTCAAATCGATCAACAGCGCAGTCTTCCCCGGATTGCAAGGTGGCCCGCTCATGCACGTCGTGGCTGGCAAGGCGATCTGTTTTGGCGAGGCGCTGCGACCCGAGTTCCGGCAGTATGGCCAAGCGGTGGTCAACAATGCCAAGACCCTGGCTGAGACTCTCCTCAGCGACGGCCTAAGATTGATCAGCGGCGGCACCGACAATCACCTGCTGCTGGTCGACGTGACCAGTATCGGGCTTGGCGGAAAACAAGCTGAGAAGGCGCTGGAGAGCTGTGGCATTACCGTCAATATGAACATGATCCCGTTTGACAGCCGCAAGCCGCTCGACCCGAGCGGAATTCGTATCGGCACGCCCGCTCTCACCACGCGCGGCATGGGCACGGAAGAAATGAAGACCATCGGTGGCTGGATTAGCCAAGCTCTGCGCAATCCGGACGATGACACTTTGCACACCGGCATTCGCCAAAAAGCCCGCGAGATGTGCGAGAATTTTCCAGTGCCTGCCGAGGCGCAGGTAGGAGGAGCCGTTTAGCGTGTCTGATGCAAGCCAAACCCGAACCAATCGTATCCTGATTGCCGACGACAATGCTGCGAACCGCGAATTGTTGGAGGCTTATCTGGCGTCGAGCGATTGTGAGATAGAGATATCGATCGACGGCCAAGATACGCTTGACAAGGTCAAGTCGTTTCAGCCCGACCTGTTGTTGCTCGACGTGATGATGCCCAAGTTGAGCGGCTTTGAGGTTTGCAAGCAGATTAAAGACGACCCCAAGACGGCGCGGGTCATGGTCTTGATGGTCACCGCGCTGAACGAATTGGGGGACATCGAGCGGGCTGTTAAGGCTGGCACCGATGATTTTCTAACGAAGCCGGTGCAGAAGGTAACTTTGCTCAAACGCGTGGCGAACATGCTGCGATTGAAAGACACCACCGACGAACTCGAGCGGCTGCGGCGATATATACGCGACATGGACGATCAATCGCGGCCGGTATGAAACTCGCCTCGTGTAATCTTTCGGGATGCGCGCCCCACCCACCGCCGACTATCCACTCACACTGCCTGCCACCACAGCCCTGCGTGAATCGCAATCGACGGATGGGCGGTGTACGGTAACCGCCTGCCTACCGAGCACAGTCGCGCATCAGATTTTTCTAACCATCCATTTTTTAACCTTGTCTCCCCGCGCTCGCCTCGCGACCGGCCGCGGCTCTGCGACATGCGAGTCGCGACATGCGACATGCGACATGCGACGATCGGTTAAAAAATGGATGGTAAAAAAATGGCGAGGCCAACTCCTGCAGATTATCGCTGCGGCTGTTCACACGAACGCTTATTGGCTCGTCACCTGACGATATTACGCCACTACGGGGCGCACGACAGTGCGCTCATTGCCAAGCAAATCTGACTCGCGATGCTCGACTATGACGTCGTTTGAAACCGCTCACCGTGTCGCAGCGTATCGCGAGCGCTGCGAGGAACGCGTCGAAGTCATAGCTGATGGCGACCGCACGTTGATCGTGGTCTCCCCTCGCCCTGTACTCGGGGAGAGGGGTTGGGGGTGAGGGGCCTTGTGCAGCTCTCGCTGCCACACGTCATCAGTCGAGACTTTTTTGGGCCGCAGAAATTTTGCTCATAATGAACACCAACTCTCGAGTCTCCCCCTCTTTGAGCGAAAGCGTTTGAGGCACCGAGGTATAACCTTCCAGCTTTAGCGAGATGGTGACATCTTCATCGGGCAGCATTTCATTCGATCTCCACCGTCCGTCAGATTGCTTTCTGAAACTAATATCTCCGCCATTCCTAGTGCCGTTCATGCTTCCATCAGCGGGTGGTGTTCCATACTTGCAGTCAGGCTTTGAGCCTTCTAACAGATCACCATTCTCATCGATGGCTT
>CAKQWG010000103.1 GCA_934278005.1 uncultured Pirellulaceae bacterium
GTGCATCTGCGGCCTGCTGCGGCTCGGCGTTAAACAATTCGCTGCGCGTTGATTCAGTAGGCGAGTGCAGAATGCCTCACGCTGGGACGCTTTTGTGGGCCGCGGTGCGGCTCCTTGTAGTGCTGCGACTTGTCGTAGCTTTAGCAGACGCTCGATGACCAGAGACGTCAAACGGTAGCAAAAGTTTTACGGGCTGCGAGTGATTGAATGCGATTGAGTGAGAGAGTCGGCAAGTGCCGTCGCCTGCGCGGGCCGCGACTGTTCGCAGTGGTGGGGGATGTGGTGCAATGCAGCCTCGCGCGTTGAGCCAGTCGACCTGTGCATCTGCGGTCTGCTGCGGCTCGGCGCTGAACTACAAGCTGCGCATTGTTTGCGTGGGCGAGCGCAAATTGGGTTTTGCGACCGATGATACTATGTGAGCTCTTTTGCCTGAGCCTATGGCTTAGGCCATTGGCGAAGGCTACGCAGATATAGCCGCTCGACTTTGTCCCGCGCCCACGGCGTCTGCCGCAAGAATTTCAAACTGGATTTGATCGAGGGGTCCGTCGTGAAGCAGCGAATGTTGATCCGCTCGCCCAATTCCTGCCAACCGTAGTGCTCGACTAAGTGCTCTAGAATATCAACCAGTTTGACGCCGTGGAGCGGATTATTGGCTTGTGGAGACCGCGGCTGGTTGTCATGTGATAGTTGAGCGTCGTTGGATAGCTGCGCGTCGTCGGATAGCTGCGCGTCGTTGGATAGCTGCGAGTCGTTGGATAGCTGCGAGTCGGCTGTGGGTTGGTCGAGCGGCCTGTCGTGGTGGGCTGCGGGTTGGTGAGTCATCATACTTCCTTGGCGAGTTAATTTGTCCGCGTAACTCTGAGAAAATCAGAAAGGGGAACCTAGGTTTGACGCCTTTAAAAAAACTAGCGAAATTGCTGCTCGATAAATTCCAGCGTCGCCTCGCCGCGCATCGTATGACCACCTAGAAAGAACGTGATCGCCGTGCGCTCGCCGATACCGAGTTGATCATAGACCAGCCGCACTTTGGCGTACTCCGCGGCGACCCATGAGTCGGGAGCTACGCGGTCGTGGTGTCCACGCTCCACCATGAACGGACGCGGCACCATTAGGTAGGCCATCTCCGCATAGCTGAACGTGTTGCCCAGGTTGAAATAAGGCATCTCCCACTCCTTGGTGCGCATGAAACTGTGACCATCGTGCGTGTCGGTTACTTTGCGTGTCCAATCGTTGAAGTCCGATGCACAGATGGAAAGGGCATAACGAGTCAGCACCGTCGGGATGCGGACCGCCGACTCGCCTCCATAGCTGTTTCCATAAAACGCAATGCGCTGCGCATCGACCTCAGGCAACTCTGCCAGCCAGCGCGTGATCTGGTCGTGCTGCAGAAGCAAAAATGAAAATAGCGTTTTCCCAATCGAGTTAGCTTTGCGATCGAGCCAACGGTATTCGTCCTCGCCGCGATATAAATTGTGCGGCGCAAACACAATGTAGCCTCGCGACAACAACTTTGCAGCGATTCCGTTGTAGCCGCCATCGAGGATGTTTTGCGGCAAACCGTTGCGGCCGTGCTGCACGACGATCACCGGTCGCTTTTCCCCTTCATCAATTCCCTCGGGCAACATCAGTATGCCCCAGGCGAATAGCTCCGGTGCCACATCTAAAACTACATCGTAGGCGATCCAGTCGTCGGTTTCGCGGATCAAGCGTGTACGCGGATTGGGTGGCAGCAGCGGATCGTCAAATTTGCCGAGTAGTTCATTCCAAAACCGTTCGCGATAGACTTGCGTCCTGCTCGTGAACTGTTCGTCGATAGCTGTCGTAGGAACCTCCGCCTGCGTTGTCCAGCCTGAGTCCTTGAGTGCAGGTAGCGTTTGATTGAGAAAGAACTCGTCGCGCACGCCTGCGGAATCGCGGGCCAAGCGCTGCGTGTAGTCGTCCAGTTCCCTTCGCTGGCGGTCGTGACGCTGGGCAATCCGTTCGCTCATAGCCACTAGCGTCTGGCTTGTGGTGAGTTCGCTCGTCGGCACGTCGCTAGCGACAACCACGTCGCTGGCTGCGACCAGTTCGATGCCTAGCGCTTTGGCAAATTCGGCGACCGCTGGCTCGCGATACGGTGGGCGGGATTCCTTGGACAAACCGGCTGGCATGGCCTTGTCTTTGGTCGCGTCTACGGCAGGCGGCAAACTTTCCTCCTTCAGCAAAGTGCGCGGTTGGATCAAGGCCTCAACCCCCTCGTCTCCGAACTCGCTGGTATAGCACCACACGTTGCGATAGATCGGTTCCCGCCATGCCGCTCTGCGCGCCTGCCAGTCGTCGCTGACAAGCGCCACTTGCAGACGTTGGTCGAGTGCGGCCGAAAAGAATGCGAGTCGTGCACCTTCGCCCCAGCCAGCGATTCCGATGGGCGTGGTGGAATCTTGTGTGGCTGCCAGCCAGTCGACCGCGGCATCGATCTTGTCCAATTCATAGCCCAAAATATGCCGGCCCATGTGAAAGGCTTGGCGATAAATCCACTCGCGATTGGACTGCCCAAGCGGTGAGGCAGGCGAGACCTCTTGGCGGTTGATCAGGGTCGGGATCACAACTCGCACTCCGCTGGCAGCTAGCTGGCGAGCCAGCGATCGTTGAATGCCATGTGCGTCTATCAGTCCAGCTAGTTGTTCAGGCGACTGATCCGCGTCAGGCACCAGAACTACTGCCGCCGATGCCGTGCGATTCGACGGGAGTGGTTCGAGCAGCAGCCCCTCCCCGCTAACGCCTTCGAGTACCGGCCACGCGACGCGGGTGATCGAGAATTGTTCGTTTTGTTCCAAGATGGCCGGCGATTGGTCAACGCCGATCCGCAGCATGCGCACATCGCTGTGGTACGGCGGGAAAGCCAAGTGTGTGTGGGGTTGCCGCGCCGCATTGCCGGCCCCCAACAGCCAGCGCAATCGTTCTCGCTGCGTTTCACTCGCAGTCGCTTTGCCTGCTGTCCCCCGGCCGGCTGTCCCCCGGCTCTTTTCGGCTGCAGCGATCTTCTGCTCAATGAACTTATGCGCCCGCTGCATCATGAGTACATCCAGCGGCTCGCTCCACGTTAGCTCTGTGGTGCCAGGTAGTAGCTTCGCCAACCGCTGCGGTGGCGTCGCTTGCGCACTGGCAATGGTGGCACCGGCCATCAGCAGGCCGCAGGCAGTCATCAACGGTCGCAGTGAGAGGTTCATCTTTTTGTCTTTCTTACGACGGCGCGAGGTGGGATTGGTTGAGGGTATCTGCGGAAATAATTCGAAGGATAATTTTAATGCCGCGAAAGTTCGAGACAACCTGCTGTACGCCTATGATACTGCACGATCATCCTGCTGCGGGCCCATCCTGCTGCGGGCCCATCCTGCTTCACGACGAGCCCGGACAAGCAGTAGCTTAGCGGCGCGTACCGTATCGGTTGCCCTTATCCGGCGTTAGGCTAATATCGTGTGAAGCCGAGGTTAGCTGACTAGAATTGAGTTAAGCATGCAGTTGAACGAAAAAAATGACATCCCTTCGCCCACTCGCGGTCGCCGCTACCGAGTGCTGAGGCTCATTGTAGTCTTTTTAGTTTTTTGGCTGGTCATCGCTTACGTACTGGCTCCCTGGGGCTGGAAGATGTACGCCGCGCGGAATCCGGCCGTGGATGAGCGTCCAAGAATTACTCAAACCAGCGATCATCATCCCGGCGACCCGCTAAACGTGGCCTTGATTGGTACCGAAGCTCAACTGCAAGAGATCATGCAGTCGGCCAAGTGGTATTCTGCTGCCGCGTTAGGCTTTCAAAGCGATTTGAAGATTTCGGTCGATACTGTGCTGTCGCGCCCGGATGACTCCGCGCCAGTCAGCAGTTTGTATTTATTCGGTCGCAAAGAAGACTTGGCCTTTGAACAGCCCGTCGGCGACAATCCACGGCACCGGCATCACGTGCGGTTGTGGAGGACCGATGAAATCGCGCCTGATGGACGACCGACCTGGATCGGCTCCGCTGTCTACGACAAACGCGTTGGGCTCAGTCGCACGACGGGGCAGATCACTCACGTCACGGCGGCAGATGTCGACCAGGAACGAGATTATCTCTTCGAGTGCCTTCAACAGACAGGCCAGCTGGCCGAGCGCTCTGCTGAAGTGAATTTTCATCAGCAGCTCGACGGCCGCAACGGCGGTGGCGATCCCTGGCACACAGACGGCAGTCTCTACATAGGGGTGATCCAAAACATTTCCAACTAGTTTGCCTTAGTGTGGCTTATTGCTCCGCGAGCAGAACCCCTTCTTCTTTCATGCTTCACCGATACTTCGTAGAATCACCAGTAAATCAAGGAACCAACATGAGCAGCAAACATCCATTCTATTCCAATCGACGGAGCTTCCTGACGCTCGCTTCTGCCGGTGTCGGAGGAGTTTTGGCCCGGCCCGCTGTTGCCCGCAGCTTCGTTCAGACCGGTCAAAATGAAAAACTGCGCACGGCCCACATCGGCGTAGGCGGCATGGGCGCCGGTGACCTGAGATCGATCGCTTCTCATAAAAGCGTCGAGGTCGCAGCCTTGTGCGATGTCGACTCAAGTCGCCTTGCCCAAGCAGCAGCCAAGCATCCCAAAGCGAAAACGTTTGCGGATTTCCGCGAAATGCTGGCCACTCTCGGCGACAAGATCGATGCGGTCATCGTCTCGACTCCCGACCACACGCACGCGCCAGCGGCAATGTCGGCTATGAATTTGGGCAAGCCAGTCTACTGTCAAAAGCCCTTGACCCACGAGGCATTTGAAGCTCGCCGCTTACGTGAGATCGCCGCCGAGAAAAACTTGGTAACACAGATGGGTGTTCAAGCCCATTCGGGGCAAGCTTATCGGGAAGCGGTAGCTATTGTGCAAAGTGGTGACCTCGGGAAGATTAGCCGCGTGCTGGCGTGGTCGAATAAAAATTGGGGCTTTGATGGTCAGCAGCTACCACCTTCCACTCCGCCGCCAGAGAATCTCAACTGGGACTTATGGCTAGGTACGGCCGCCGAGCGAGACTACGTGCCGGGAGTATATCACCCTGGGGCGTGGCGCAAAATGATCGATTTCGGGACTGGGACGCTGGGGGACATGGGCGTCCACATTTTTAACACGCCTTATACAGCGCTTGAACTGACCGCCCCGAATTGGGTCCGTACGACTTGCCGCGCACCGACGGGTATCGGCCAGCCGGAGGCCAACAAAGTTGAGTATGAATTTCCAGGAACCAAGCATACCACCGAGACGCTGAGTTGGGTTTGGTTCGACGGCAGTCTGGCACCACCACCCAATCAAGAGTTGGGCTTGCCAGCCGCTGAACAGCTACCTGCACAGGGCTCACTGTTTGTCGGTGAGAATGGCACACTGCTGCTGCCGCACGTGGATTCGGCTAAGCTGTTTCCCGAGCAGCAGTGGGCCGACTACAAGCGCCCAGAGGTCGGCGGCAATAATCACTATCACCAGTTCGTAGATGCTTGCTTAGGAAACACAAAGACCAGCATGCCCTTTCAACTTGGCGGTCCGCTGACAGAGGCGCTGTTGCTAGGCATTGTCGCCAATCGGTTTCCCGACGAAAAACTGATGTGGCACGCCAGCGATATGACTTTCAAGAATTCAGCCGAAGCCAACAAGCTGATTCACCGCGAATATCGCCAGGGCTTCGAGGTGGAGAATCTCAGCCACATGCTCTCGTCAGAGCGATCAACGACAAGCTAAATCTCAGATACAGCACGCGTTATCAATTGTCGGGCGACCGTTTGAGTGCCGGTGTGCTCAAAATAATCGGTCGTCAAATCGAGAGCTGCGGCGACGTAGTCTAGCTTGCCCTCGAACTTGTCCGAAATGCCTTGCACGCTGCTTAAGACCTTGCTCTGAGAGATGCCCGCTTGCTTGATGAAACCGGGTACGAAGGAAGTCATCGCCTCGAGAGACTTCTGCATGAAGCCGACTTGTTCCTTAACGCTATCTCCCGGCAGCAGACCACGCAGTCGTTGGAAACGTTCGTTCTCAGCGACCTTCGATACGTTGCCGCCGACTTGGTCGACAGCCTTGGAAAGAAAATCAGGGCCCAGCGGCAGCACGCCGTCTACGCAGATCATCGTCGCTAGACGCATCCTGGATTCGTCTCGAAAGTCAGTCAGCGACTCGACGAACTCACCCACTCGATCACCGGGCCGGCCGTTGATCGTCAAAAACGCAGTTACCTCGGCGACGAGCTTTACGGCTAAGTCGATCGCTTGGCTCGTTTCTGCTTTGGGTGTAAATGCTCCCAACCAACTCAGAAACGAGAACGACTCGCTCAGTTTGTCAATGAATGCGGTGGTGCCTGCGATGCCTTGCACGCTATCGGCAGCTTGGTAGATCCACAGCCCCCGCTGGTAACCCTGCGTGGTATCGTTGTAGAGTTCGATCGCGCGCACGCCAACTCGCTCAATGTACTTCGGGTCAGTCTCGCCGGTGATAGCTCGGATCGTATCCTCGAACCCGGTCAAGTTGACGTAATCTCCAGGGACCACCCAGTCCAGCGCGTGCAACAGCGCCACGGTAAGACTGCGGCGAGGTAATTCATCGACCAATTCGTAAATAGGCTTACTCATAATTATCAAACTTGCGGAGGTGTTGTGCGGAGGTTGTAAAGAAATATCAAACGTCCGACAGTCAATTGCCGGCGTAGGGCTGCCGGCTTAGGGAGCGAGCTGTTCCAGTTTGGCAAGATCGAATCTCTGTAGCATAGCAGTCCGCTCCGCTTCATTGAGTTGGCCGCCTGGTGAGCGGACCTTTACTTGAAAGCGACCACCGACAAGCAGCGTGGTCCCTAGACTCCCATCGCGCGTGGCCGGATAGTTACCGATGCGCATGTCTGGCTCAAGGAATTTCTCAGCCGCGGCTGGGTTGCCACGCAAGTCCGTGATCGACAGCTGCGCCACCTCTACACCGTCGCGGCGAAAGCTGTACTGCGCAAAGCCCTTCTTTTCCTGCTTAGCGACTCGATCTTCGCCCGCCTCTTGAGCGGGGAAGTAGCGGTTGAGTTGTGAACCGTCAACTGGATCGCCACTTTGAAGCGCTTCGAGATCGATGTCGGCCGGAGTTTGTTTGTTTTGTGCGCTTCCTGACGGCGACCAGGTAACTGGGCCCGATGTACTTATCCCGCCGGGGTTAAAGGCGGGGGGCGGGCCCAATTCATCCGCAGTCGCAGAAGATTTGGGAATCACGTCCGGTGCTGTCTGCGCGTCGGCCGAGCCCATTCGGTCGCTCGAGCTCTGCTGGGCAGACTGTTCCTGCGAGCGCTGCTGCGCCGCTTCCCACTTGGCGTTGCTCGCTTCGCGGCGGCAACCAGCTGCGCAGGTGGCAACCACGATCGCGAGCCAGATGAGTGTTCGACTTGAATATCTCAACATTTTTTAAACTCTCATTTGACGGACGTGTGACGCAGCGTGGCTTCGCTCCGCGATCAGAAGACTGTCGCTTACCGCTCCGCGATCAGAACCTCGCAGCCTACTAGGTCTTGCATTTAACTTCCCTAGCTTTTCAAGAGTTTCTGCATGAGTCTGTTCTGCCTGCAGCCATGATGGTCTCGGCCCCTGATCGGCGGAGCGATCAGCGGCAAATGGCATTCATTCTTCCATGGCTCACATGCTGCACGATCGCAGGCTGACCAGCAATATCACACTGACGATGACGGAGAGCACAATGGATCCGATGCAGCCTAGACGATTTGAGTAAAAAGCAAACATCGCATCTCCGCTGGACTCAGTAAGAAACTAGCAAACATCGCCAGCGATTAAGCTCGGCTGGTATTCCGCTTTTCGAACGCCAAGTACAGGCCCAGCGCGATCAGTGCGCCGACGGTCGACATGATCAGGCCAGCCGTATTGAACATTCCATCACCGCGCTCTGCGCCAAAAATGGTCGTTGACAGAAATCCACCAATCAGCGATCCCACCAAGCCCAACACAATCGTCATGATCCATCCCATGGCTTGTCGCCCAGGGATGATCAACCGAGCCAGCAGACCAGCTACGAGACCGATAATAATCCAGCCGATAAATCCAAACATTGCAAAACTCCTGACCTCGATGGTGTGGTTAAACTGCAAAACGCTAGCCGAAATGGCAACTTGTAGTAGTACGTCCTCGCGATCATCAACTGACCAGTCAGCGATCATGAGGAGCGACAATCAGCATTTGCAAAACCCGCGCCATGAAGGAAATCGGGCTAAGAACTCTCAGCGTGGTTGCTTAACGCGCAGCCACAGTGTCGCTCACCGCTCCGCGATTAGAGTGCCGCTTATTGCATCACGATCAGAAGGCCCATCGGATCGCCAAGCGCTAAACGAAAAATCCGCTAGTGGACTATTTCTGGATGGGCAATGTGAATTGGCGACGTTGGCCGTTGCGTAGGATTTCGACCACAACTTCGTCGCCGGGCTGGTGATTTCGAGCGACGAAGGCGAGCACGTCCGCTTCCCGCTGAAAGTCGCTGCGACCGTCATAGGAGACCAGAATGTCGTCGACTTGAAATCCAGCCAGTTTGGCTGCCGCGTGCTTTCCATACTGTCCGACGTGCTTGACTTGAAGTGCCATCGGTCCCTCGATGCCCAGGCTCTGTCGTTTCTCAGCGTCCACCGCTTGCAAGCTCAGTCCGCCGGTAGCGATGGCGCGCATGCCCCACGACGATACGCGCCACGCAATGTCGTCAGCTTGTCGCCAACCGGCGGCGAGTTCCAGGGCGCACGCGATGGTCTGGCCGTCGCGGCGGACATGCAACGCTACCGTGCCACCGTCCGCAGGTACGCGATGAAGTATCCACTGAACGTCGGCCATCGAAAGCAGCGGTTGACCGTCCATCGATTCAATTTCATCGCCGGCCCGCAGTCCTGAAGCGGCGGCAGGAGTGCCAGGCACAATGTCCTTTACGGTGGCGCGCTGGTTGGGGTCGAGGGTCATGCCGACAGATTTTGGATGTGGATAGGGAAAGAGGATTTCCTCCGGAATGGGCTGCGACTGTCGCCAGTAAAAATCGCGTCGAGCTTCGCCAATCTGATGGCAATGGATGCAACTCTTGACGACATCTCCCGAGTAATCGAGTTTGTCGGTGTATTGCTGTCTGAGCGCCGGATATTTTTCGGGTGAGTCGAACTCTAAGGGCGCTCCTGTCTTACCGAGCAGCGCAGCTTTATTGGCTGGATACTGCTTGTGTAGAGCCATTGCGCCCTCGAGCGCGCGGGCCATACCCTTGAGCGACACGTCGCCGATCCAATCGGTGCGATGCGAGCGCGTGCCGAAGCGACCATAGACGGTTTTATCGGCGTTGAGCATAAACAGCGCGAAGGATTGATCTGTATCGTACTGAAAAGTATTTAGGTCCAAGCCGTTGGTACCGACGATTCGAACGCACACGAACTGTTCGAGCAGCGGCCGTATGACCTGGTCGTTGTCGACTAGGTCATCATCCAGTTTGACACACTCGTCGCACGGGATGCAGCGCAGCGTCACCAGTATCGGCTTGCCAGATTCGCGCGCCAGTTCATAAGCGCGGTCGAGATCGTTGTAGAGCCAGAAACCTTCAGCCTCGCTGTGCGCTTTGTCGGCGCGCACACTCTCTTCTCGAGTTGGCTTCTGAGCCAGTACGGCTGGTGCAAGGAATAGCAAGCCCACGCAAGCCGCGACAGATTTCAACATGGTAGATCCTTCGAATTAGAGCCGGAGTCATTTGCCTGATTGTATACCACTAACCCCCGTTGTCGCTTATCGCTCCGCGATCAGAGCGTCTATCTTCTAATCGCTGAGCGATATGCGACTAATCGCTGAGCGACATGCGACAAAGTCTCCTGATCGCGGAGCAATAAGCGACAAAGCGTACCATTTCACTGCATAATAAAGTATGGGCTCGAGCTGGGCTTGGTAATTTTGCACATCGGTGTGGCTCTTTGCACGTTAGGAATAGAACTATGAGGCGTCGTGAGTTTTTAGGAACTGTTGGATCAACGAGTTTATTAGCTACAGGGGCTCTTAAGGGGCTGCGAGCAAGTGACGCGCATGAGCAGCATGCACACTGCCTCCCGAGCTACGCGACGCTGCAAGACGCGATGGCTGCCCCGGCGGAAACGCACGCATTCGTCTGCGCGATTCACGCCGGCACGCCAGCGGAGCATCCCGACTATATGGCTACGATCGACGTCGATCCACGCTCTCCTACGTACAGTCAAGTCGTGGGGCGATTCTCGATGCCGCAGATCGGTGACGAACTGCATCACTATGGATGGAACGCTTGCAGTAGCTGCCATGGCGATGGACATCGCCGATACCTAGTTGTGCCAGGACTAAAGTCGGGGAACATTTATATTCTTGATGCTATCGATCCCGCGGATTTGAAACTGCACAAGACGATAACAGCAGCGGAGATTGCGCAGAAGACGAACATGTCGGTGCCGCATACCGTCCACTGCCGAGCCGACGGGGTGATGATGATCTCCATGTTGGGAGATGCCCAAGGCGAAGCGCCGGGCGGATTCCTTGAGATCGATAGCGAATTTAACGTGCTCGGTCGCTGGGAGAAATCGTTGGAGGGAATGAACTTCAACTATGACTTCTGGTATCAGCCTCGGCACAACGTCATGGTTAGCAGCGAGTGGGCGGCGCCCAACACGGTCCGCAAGGGATTTCACTTAGAAGATGTCGCCGCGGGCAAATATGGACATCAGCTACATTTTTGGGATTGGGAGCAGCGGCGTATTCAGCAGACCATCGAGCTGGGCGAAGAGGGAGTGATCCCCTTGGAGGTGCGATTTCATCACGATCCCGACAGCATGCATGGGTTTGTGGGAGCCGCCCTGAGCAGTACCATCTTCCACTGGCACAAAGTCGGCGAAGAATGGAAGGCGGATAAGATTGTTCAGGTAGAGCCGGTAGAGACCGACGGCTGGCCCTTTCCGGTTCCTGGCCTAATCACGGACATCGTGCTCTCACTGGACGACCGCTACCTGTATTTTTCTAATTGGCTGCATGGCGATGTTCGTCAATACGATGTCAGTGATCCGGCTCATCCGCGACTGGTTGGCCGAGTTTGGTTGGGAGGCGTCATTGGCCACGCTAGTGAAATTGCTGGTCGTGACACTACCGGCGGGCCACAGATGTTGCAGCTCAGTCTCGATGGCAAGCGGTTGTATGTTACAAGTTCACTGTACAGCGTGTGGGACGATCAGTTTTATCCCGAGATGGCCACGCGCGGATCGTGGATGGTG
>CAKQWG010000104.1 GCA_934278005.1 uncultured Pirellulaceae bacterium
CTCATCAGCCGTCAACTCGCGCACAGGTGATCGACCAAGCTTGTTCGGCTTGGCCACTGCGGCTACTTCATCTGCCAACGCTTCTGTCACTTCTTCTGGCGGTGCATCGGCCAGTTGATCAACAGTCGCAGCTTCCGCTTGCGATTCGAGGCAGTCTGTGCTGGATACCTCGGAGTCGAGCCAGTCGGAGTCCTGCCAATCCGCTGCGGCTGGCGAGGCTTGTGCGCCGCTCTGGTCGGTATCCACTTGGTCGGGCCAGCGCAGCGCATCGCGGCGCAAGCGATAGCGCAACGCCTGAGGTACATCTGCTTGAAGTCCGCCGCCAGCGAGACTTCATCCATGACGGGGTGTACTGCGGGAATGGGTACCCACCGGCCTTCGGCCCGAAACTCAGAGGCCCGCAACGCACACGTCAAACTGGGACAGTTAGCTTCACGCGCACCAAAGCATTTCTGCCAAACCTGACCACAAAACTGGTTTACCGCTTGACGGCCCCGCTGCTACGCCGCATTCCTATAGTCTGCTCGCAAAATCCAAAGGCAACAACCAGCAGACTAAAGGAATCGCGCGTAGAGCGGACAGGCCGCACGGAAGACTTGAGACTTGAGACTTGAGACTTGAGACACTCACATCACAAATGTCACTCAGGTCTCACGGCTCTGGTCTAGACGCAGTTCCCGCATCGCATCTCGTCGTCTTCTTTCCCCGTTTTTCAAAAGCGCACCCCAGCGTTACCGCTAGCGGTCTGCGCCGACCTAACAGGAATTCCAATATCGTGCCCAACTCTATGAACAGTCCGTTTATCGAACAACTACAAGCAGGTCCACTCGCCACCGTCTGCGACTACGCGGACTGCACAAATCAAGCCTAACGGAGATGCCACGGGGTCGCCGCGCACTTCGATTTCTGTGAATGCGGCTGCCAAGTGATTAGTAGTTAAAAAAGATTTCGCGAATCAAGGAAAGATTCTTAGCAGTCATTTCGACTATCTTTTATCAGAGAGGAACCGCTGGGGAATTTGGCAAAGATGAAGATGAAGATCAAGTGGTCGGAATTCGTCAAAATACACGCGCCGCCGGTATACCAGACGGCGTGGCGAATTCTGGGGCAAGTTCAAGATTCTGAGGACGTAGTACAAGAGGTTTTCATCGAAGCCCACGCGCGTTTTATGGCCGACGACGTTATCCACTGGGTAACTTTTCTTCATCGCTTGACAACGTATCGCGCGATCGACTCCCTTCGCCAACGTCGTAACAGTGACTCTTTCGAGGCAGATCGGATTGCGGACGACCAACCCACGTCACATCAACAGGTCTGCGCTGACGAGCTGGAAACTCAAATCCGTGCCATCGTGGCTGCGCTGCCGGAGCGTCAGGCCACAGTTTTTTGTTTGGTCCATTTTGAATCGAAATCAGTTGCTGAGGTGGCGAGGCTTTTAGACATTACTGTTAATGCGGTTTCGATAGCACTCCATAAGGCCCGTCAGACTCTAAAGCAAAGGCTTTTCAGCCGGACGGAGGGACCCTCGATATGAACCACCACAACGACTACCAAGGCTGGGAAGAACGTGAGCCCGAGGAATTGAAAATGGCGCTCCAGAATATTCGAGACCAACCGCTTCCCACGGAATCCCTGCGCAAAGCCATTGCCAAGGCCGAAAGCATCTCCATGACGCCCCAGGCGTGGAAACGAGGCTTTCTCAACGCGCTGTTGGTGGGCATTCCAATATGGGCATTGGTTTCCGCAGTTATCTGCTGGCTTACAACGCATTTTGATGTCAGTCAGCTTAGTGCTTACAGCGCGTTTCTGATTCTTTGGCAAATTGTTTTCGGATGGATGATAATCAACCGTTTCCGGGAGAAGTTCCGTGTTGGCAAAGTGCTAATCGACTGTGGCCGAGCCCCTCTCTACGCCATGTTTATTTTTCAAAGCGTTTGGATGGCTGGCATGGCAATCAGCTGGTTGCTCGTAACTGGCAGCCTCGTTGAAGCTAGCTTTTTCCTAAGTTTCAGTGTTTTTTGGATTTGCGGGGCAGCAAGTCGGCTCCAGTTTTGTGAAGCTGGAATTAGACTTCACGGTCTTCTCCCATGGAGCAAAATTAAGTCTTATCAGTGGAAGGAAGGCAAGGCCCCAACCTTGTTGGTGCAGACCGACGCAAGGTTTTCGTGGTACAGTCGGGGAGCGTATCCCATTCCGACAAAATACCGTAACGAGGTTGATGCGGTGCTGCAACAGAAGCTGGGCAATCCATCCACTGAAGCATCTTGAGCAAGGAAACACTTCGCTATGCCCACTCCGCGCGTGCTTAAACTTGGTGGTAGCTTGTTGCTGCTTCCCGATTGGCCTGAGCGTTTGACGGCTTGGATCCAGTCACACCCAGCGCCACTGAATTTGCTGCTCGTAGGTGGCGGACAGGTCGTCGACGCGGTGCGCGAACTGGATCGGCAACATAACTTTCCCGCTCCCTTTTCACACTGGCTATGTATTGACCTGCTATCGGCCACTGCGCGGATTGCGAGCCAATTGTTGCCGACCTTCCCGTTGATCATCACGGCGGATGAGCTGCAGCGAGTTGTGCGCGATAGATTTTCAGGCGATTCTGTGGCTGGTGAGGACGTAGCAGAATTTTCAGGTGATCGCGGCTCGCCCCCATCGCTGCGGGCCTCGGCAACGTACATCGTCGACGTGCGCTGCTTCTACCAGCCGCCTGCTTTAGAAGAGCCCGACGGAGCGAAAAACAGTGAGTCGATAGCCACCGATTGTCCCTTGCCGGAAAGCTGGGAGACGACGTCGGACTCATTGGCGGCGTGGTTAGCGAACGTGGTACAGGCAGCGGAGTTGGTGTTGTTCAAGTCGACCACGCCGCCAAGGAATTGTCACACACCGCAGGCCTGGGTTGAGCAGTCCATAGTGGATGCCGCTTTCGCCGATACTCTTCCCACCACGCTATCGGTCAGTATCGTCGATTTGCTCAAGACCCGATAGTTAATAATTTGGAGTCGGCGGGCGGTAGTGAGTCAGGTCGATCGACTTGAACCAGTCGATCGTTTTAGTCAGACCCACACGCAAAGTAATCTTGGGTTGCCAATCGAGTATTTTTTTGGCGAGCGTGATGTCGGGACGGCGCCGAGTTGGATCATCGGCGGGAAGCGGTCGTTCGATGAGCTTGACGTTAGCACCGGTCAGTTCGATAACCAGTTCGGCTAATTCGCGAATCGTGAACTCGCCGGGATTGCCGATATTGACCGGTCCATTGAATTGGTCGTAGTCCATCAAACGAATGATGCCCTCGACCAAGTCGTCGCGATAGCAGAACGAGCGAGTTTGACTACCATCGCCAAAGATGGTGATGTCTTGACCCGTCAGGGCTTGACGGATGAAGTTAGAGACGACGCGGCCATCGTAAGGATGCATGCGTGGCCCGTAGGTATTGAAGATCCGCACGATGCGCACGTCGACTCGGTTCATGCGGTGGTAATCGACAAAAAGTGTCTCTGCCGCTCGCTTGCCTTCATCGTAACAGGCCCGTGGCCCGATCGGATTAACGCTACCGCGATAGCTTTCAGGTTGCGGGTGGACTTCGGGATCACCGTACACTTCTGACGTACTGGCTTGCAAGATTCGGGCGCCGCAGCGTTTGGCCATACCCAAAAGATTGATCGACCCCATGACGCTGGTTTTGATGGTTTTGATTGGATTGAACTGGTAGTGTCCCGGAGCGGCAGGACACGCCATGTTGTAGACTTGATCGACTTCTAGAAATATTGGCAGTGTAACGTCGTGTCGAATGAGTTCAAAATTTGGACGTCCCAGCAGATGAACAACATTTGACTTCTGGCTGGTAAAAAAGTTGTCCAAGCAGATGACGTCGTGGCCGTCATCGACCAAGCGCTCACAGATATGTGAGCCCAAGAATCCCGCACCACCTGTAACCAGAATTCGCTTAATTTCAGACATCGCACTTACTTTGGGTTTTAGCTGTGTGGGCTTGGCCACGTTGTTGTTTTTGCTAAGCATAGCCGACGGCAAGTCAGACGGAAACGCCAGATCGCCGCTAGCTTATCGCCCACGGGAATTCGCCGTAAAAGGCGGGCTCGATCGGCGGCGGACTCCGTTTTTGCGGTCCAGTGCCATGTCAGCTGGTGCTGTGCGTTACTGTGCACTATTGCAACCGAACCCGTTAGGACGCGGTCAGGGGTGTTGGGATTGCAGGCAGGCCGCGCTCGGGAGGTGGGTACAGCGTACAGAACTGCTGCTTGGCAGCGACGACTAGTCCCAGGGCTGAGAATAACAGGCCATTTTCGATGGTGGAGAATGAGACCTCGTGGAAAGCCATTTGAAGAGCGTGGACGCCGCCAATGCAGATGGCGACCACCGACAATCCCCGCGCCCATTGGGGAGCCTGCCGCGCTTGCCACAAAAGGGTGCACTGTACGCCAGCGGCCAGTGCCACGAAGGCATACAGGCAGAAGCCGACTAGCCCCAAGTCGACCAGCAGGCTCAGGAAACTGTTGTGATGCACATATCCCCGAATCGATTCGATGCGAATATCCGTCGAGCGGTCTGCCAAATAGGGACGGTTATAGACCTGAAACTGATTGAAGCCAAAGCCCGCTACGGGCCGGTCTTTGAACATCTCCAGTGATACGTACGCAAAAGCGGCGCGCATATAGGTGCTCTCGCGCGTCTCGGCCGCCGAATACTCGCGTTTGAAGGCGACCAATTCGGGGCCTTTGACAACCCCGACCGCCATGCAAGTAAACAACATTCCAACGATCGCTGTCCGGCGTGGAAGGCCCTGCAGGCATAACCCCGCGAGAACCACAAACGTTAACCCTAGGCCCATCCACACGCTCCGCGTCAGCGTTAACAGAATGCCTACTCCGACCACGGGCGCTAGCGACAGAAACAGCGCCCAACTCCAGCGTCGGAGCGGATACAACCATACCGTATACACGATCAAGGGGACTAGGCAAGCTAACAGGCAGACGCCCAAACGCACCGATTGCAACATCGGACCACGTGCGCGCCCAAAGTGAATACCGAGCGTGGGGTCACCGATGAAGCGCGGAAAGACGAGCCCCCACAGCTTGGCCATCTCTAATACTGCGGTAACGCCCAGGTATACGCCCAGTCCAATCAAAAGTATCAGTGGCCATTTCAGCCTCTCTGGTTGAAGTCTGCTGGTGCGCAAGGCCGCATACAAGAAGAAAGGAATCAAGTAGCCGTTGACGAGGTGCATCAGTGTGTTGGGTTGACCTGGCAGGAGCGAGCCCAGCGGCTGCGTGATAGTCCGCGCAGTGAGCCATAGCAGAAACAGGCCAAGGGCCACGTCAAGCGATTCCAATCGTCGAATCTGCAATTCGCCACGCCGCCACAGCAGGACCAGCTGACAACTGATGCCGAGCAGACACAAGCGGTCTAGCGTCCAGGTTAGGCCACCCATATCGAGCGAAAAGAATTCGGCAGGAAACACGCAGGTCGCAATAAAGAACAGAGCTACCGATATAAAAAGCGAGCCACGCGTTATCGAAATCGCACCCCACAGAACCAGCGGCAGAGTCATGACTGTCAATAAAAATGGCATTGCGAGCCGCTTGGGATTGGGAAATATGGATGTGGACGCAAAACGCTGATGCGGCCGACGAGGTGGCTCATGAGAAACCGGGCGACATGGGGTGTTGTATTAGGCATTCCGGTCGACGCTTCGTGTACGCCAATGCATCAGGCTGTACTTGCGAGGAAATTAACAGTGGTTTCACTGCGCAGCCGGGGGTTCGCGCCTCTAAACAGTAGCTTGTCGTTTCGCAGCGATGTGGTGTGAGCCGACAGGTTTTAGCTGGCCATCCGCCCTAGCCCTGCATAATCGCTGCAAGCGTTACATCTACGTACAAAGCAAACAAGCTAACACTTCTTAGCAACCCCTGGCCCGCCTGCTTGTGCTTTGCAAGACACAATTCAGGTGCGCAGCCTGACTGCCAGAGTGACTATGCGCCCACGCTGACACCACCGCGTTCCAGATTGTTTGAACAGCCATGCTACAAAGGTGACCCTATGAAAGAGCACTTGGTTTGGCTCTATCGCCAACTCACTCGATTCCAGCGGCAGCGTGCGCTTAAAGCAATGCAGCACGCCGGTCAGTTCCCCGTGGGAATTCTGTTTTATCATCGCGTTGCAGACACTCACCCCAACGCCTGGACGCTTAGCTGCCGAGACTTTGCGCGTCAGCTCGACTGGCTGCAAAGCCACTTTGAAATCGTTGACCTTGCGGAGGCTCAGCGGCGGCTGCAGGAAGGTGTTTGTAAGCAACCTACTGTGTGTCTAACCTTCGACGACGGCTACGCCGAAAATGCCGATTTCGCCATAGGTGAATTAGTTCGTCGCGAGCTACCCGCGACTTACTTTGTGTCTACAGAATTCGTGAGGACGGGCAAGAGTTTCCCGCACGATTTACAGGCGGGGACGGCGCTGGCCCCTAATTCAATCGCGCAGTTGCGCGAGTTCTCTGCGCAGGGAATCGAGATTGCTGCGCACACGCGGACGCATCCCGACCTTGGCAAAGTTTTCGATGCAAAGTGCATCGAAGCGGAGATTTATGGCAGCGTCTGCGATTTGCAGGACTGGCTGGGTCGTCCTGTGCGCTACTTTGCCTTCCCTTTCGGCCAAACGCAGAATTTTACGCAGACCGCTATCGATGCCGTCTCACGGGCTGGTCTAGCCGGCTTTTGCTCGGCGTATGGTGACTGGAACTGGCCGGGAGAGAACAGTTTTCATCTACGTCGGATCCATGCCGATCCTGGACTGGAGAGGCTCAAGAACTGGTTGACTTACGATCCTCGCAAACTGCGCCAACGCGTGACGTTTCCATTTAGCGATTCGCCAGAACCTACTCCCGTTCCCTCGCCACAGACCACGCCCGTGCTTGCCAGCGTGAGCAACTGCGCCGTAGCGCCGGTTAGGGGGGCGGACCGGGAATCGGGTTTACACGGTGGCTTGCCTTTGCCAGCCATGGAAACTTTGCACACTCACTACATGCCCACCGCTAACTAGGACCATCATGGCCGCCCATACAATCCCGTCGCCGCCTGCAAGCTCGACTCGCAAGCTAAATGTTAAGTTCATCATCACAAGCATGCCGGTTGGCGGTGCTGAGACGCTGTTGGTGAACTTGATTCGCCAGATCGACCGCGCTGCATTTTCCCCCGAGGTGGTCTGTTTAAAGCAGCCAGGCGAACTCGGCAATGAACTGGCCGCCGAGATACCCGTCTATGCCAACCTGCTCCCAGCTAAATGGGACATTAGCATTTTGCCGCGTTTGGCTTACCTGCTGAGACGCGGCCAGACCGACGTGGTTATTACCGTTGGCGCTGGCGATAAGATGTTCTGGGGACGGCTGGCAGCCAAGTTGGCAGCGGTCCCGGTTGTGTGCAGCGCGTTGCATTCTACCGGCTGGCCAGACGGAGTGGGACGACTCAACCGCTGGCTGACTCCGCTGACCGATGCATTTATCGCAGTGGCTCAGCCTCACGCGGAGTATTTGGCTGAGCATGAGGGCTTTCCAGCTGAACGCGTGTTCACGATTCCCAACGGCGTCGATGTTAATCGCTTTCGTCCTAACCATGCTCATCGGGCTTGGCTGCGATCTGAGTTGGGAATTGCCGGCGATGCGCAAGTAGCAGGGATCGTGGCGGCGCTGCGGCCAGAGAAGAATCATGGGCAGTTCATCAATGCCGCGCGCGAGGTGCTACGCCACTTTCCGCAGACACACTTCGTTATCGTGGGCGAGGGGGATGAGCGGCAAGCGATCGAGGCCACGCTATCCGCAATCAGCCAGCGTTCTCAGTTTCACCTGTTGGGCAATCGGCACGATACCGAGCGGATTCTCGCTGGGTTAGACCTGTTTTGTTTGACCAGTCGCAATGAGGCCAATCCGGTGTCGATCCTAGAAGCCTTGGCATGCTGCGTCCCTGTCATAGCCCCTAATGTCGGTTCAATTTCTGAAACCGTCATCGATGGCAAAACCGGCATGCTGACGGAACCGTTGCGGTGGGAGGAGACCGCCGCAGCCATGTTGAGCGTCCTGCGTTATCCGCAGCGGGCTGCCCGCCTGGGTCGGGCGGGACGAGTGCTGGTGCGCGACCAGTGGAGTTTGCAGAGCATGGTTCAGGGTTACGAAACTTTGATGACTGACATCTTTAATGCCAAAGCAGAGCTCAAAGGACGCGCCTTGTGGGAGCGTCCAGCAGCGTGCGGTGAGAGCGCGAGTGGACTGAGCACGCTCGCCGCGTTCTCGCAGTCGAAGAAAACCGGCTCGGCGGCACAACGTTCTGTAGCATCTTTTTCCGCGTTGACGCCCTAGGGGCGAGTTCATGATCTACAACCACAGCAAGTAGAGGTATTAGCAATGGACCGTAACGAGGCATTGAAGAGTTTACAGAGTGTCCTGATTAGTCGACGTGACGCCTTGCGATCGGCGCTCAAAGGCGACCTGGCGGCGCTCAGTGAATTGAACTTGCCCTCGGGCGAGCTTGCCGACTTTGCACTCGATTCCAGTTGTGAAGAGATAACCAGCCGCATGGCGGAGGTTGAGAGCACAGAATTGATGCATGTCGACCAGGCGCTAGCTCGGATCAATGCTGGAGACTATGGAGCTTGCCAGGGATGTCAGGAACCCATCCCTGTGCCGCGTCTTGAAGCGCTGCCACACGCACGGCTGTGCATTGCTTGCCAAATTAAGCTGGAAAAATCCGGATTTAGGGACTGGTCCGAGTTGGTCGAGGCGGCATATGATGCGAGCGAGTCGTAACAGGACGTTCAAAAGCTTACGACCCAACTGATCGGACAGCTATGCACAATTGCAACTGTCCGCACACAGCGATTTACAAGCATAGGCTGGCCGGCTGAGTAGCTATCATTGGCTCTGAGCAGCTTTGGCCTAGGCGTGACTCGGCGGGATTGCCGATTCCACACTTACGATTTCGTATGTTTGCCTCTGCGTCGACGGGATTTCGACGAAGCGGGTGTGGATTGCCGCAAGCCACTGAGAATACCTATTTTCAGCTCGGCAGCGGCTCGTGGATGGGCACCAGTCAAGTTACTGTCGAGGTTATTCATGTTGGGCTATTCAAATACGCGGCGATTGAACGCTTGGCGACAGTGTGTGCGGTTAGCGCTCGGAATGCTGACTGGTTTGCACGTCTGTACCACTGCTCACGCACAGATTCTCCTGCGACCCGCGCCCGATGATGCTGCTTCGAGAGCTTATGCGGAAGATCCCAGCCGCTATGATCCCAGCCGTTTTGAGGCCAGTCGCTATGACCCTGAACAGAGCGACACCAGTCGCCGGCAAAAGCCGGTCTCGCGCAGCGTTGCGCCGGATGTAGAACCGCAAGCCTTCCAGCCATCTGCCAGCCCAGAAGCCGGGGCTCGCGATAGTGAATATGCCCTGATTCGCCAAGAGGCCGATGCGCTCGACCGCCAACTTGGACTAGTCCGCAGAATCGTCAAATTTACCAGTCCCAGCATCGTCCATATCGAAGCCACTAAAACCAGTGATCCTGGAAAAGGCTTTGCTAGCAGTCGCATCGAAGAAGCGGGGGCCGGCGTCGTCATCCAACTGCGCGGCGCAGCTTACGTGCTGACCAATCGCCATGTTATCTTCCCAGCGAATCCATCGTCGATCCGGCTGGAGATGAACGATGGGCGGCGTCTGCGCCCGCTGGAAGTCTGGACAGACCCGGCTACGGACGTAGCGGTCATTCGTGTGGAAGAAGATAAATTGACCCCCGCGATGCTTGGGAATAGCGACGCTATGGAGATTGGCGACTATGTCCTGGCCGTTGGCAGTCCGTTCGGGCTGAGCCACTCGGTGACCTACGGTATCTTGAGCGCTAAGGGCCGCCGAAATCTGGAACTGGGATCGAAGGAGATCGAGATTCAAGACTTCTTCCAAACCGATGCAGCTATCAACCCTGGAAATAGCGGCGGACCTCTGCTCAATATGCGCGGCGAAATCATCGGCATCAATACGGCCATCGCCAGCAATTCTGGTGGCAACGAAGGGATCGGTTTTTCGATTCCAATCAACATGGCGCTCGTGGTCGCCGACCAATTGATATCGCGAGGCAAACTGGTGCGTTCGCATCTAGGAGTCGTGCTGGATAATGTGTTCGACGCCAGCACTGCACGTCGCCTAGGACTGGCCGCGCCTGTGGGAGCGCTCGTCAAATCGATTCTGCCCGATTCGCCAGCAGCTAAAGCGGGCATACGAGTGGGCGATGTAATTGTTGAGTTCGATGGAATCCGCGTGGAGAACGATGGCCACCTAGTGAAGACAGTCGGGCTAACGCCGCTGGGACGAAGCGTGGAGATGGTGATCTATCGCAACGGAGTTGCCAGCCGGGCGACTGCTTTGTTGACACCCAGCCCGGAGTAAAGCTGTCGGTGGCGTAAGCTTCCAGCTTGCGAAGTTGGCGTAAGCTTCCTGCTTGCGAAGTTGGCGTAAGCTTCCTGCTTGCGAAGGTTTAGAACCAGTCTCATGGTAAGTGGAATTCATGACGCTTGGCAAGCAGGATGCACACCCCACCGTAAGCTTCCGGAGCGCAGGCAGATGTGTTAAAATCCTGAGGCTTAAATGTGTCGGCCAATGACCGCGACTCGCTGCTGCTCGCCCTAGTACTGCCGGCCGTTAACAATGCAGTCGTTTCACTTCCCGGATTACAAACTCACCATGCCTGCGACAAGTTCCTCGGCAGAGACCCCTGCTACGCCAGCCACTGAAGCTGACTCGGTTGCAAGGCGTGTTCGTTGGTTTCGTTTTCTGGTGATGCTGGTGATCTACTCGATCTGGTTGGCAGCGCTGAGCTATGTGGCCTGGGTGAACGTCCTCTCGGGTAATCAATAGACGGCGTCAAATTGACTGATCCGCGCAGTTGCCGATGGTGGGTATGATAGAGGTAAACTGCATAAGCAACTAAGAGGTTATCGCATGCATTAGAGGCGAGCGCATTTGTCCGAGTCGAGCCAGTCCGCGAATTCACAGCCAGCCCAGTCCGCGGTTCCGTCCGAGTCTGCTCAGCAATCCTCTGCCGGGAATGCTAACTCTGGCCTTGCTGGACCGTCGGCCGCAGCTGCTCCGCCTGCTTCGCCCGCTCCACCTGCTCCGCCTGCTCC
>CAKQWG010000105.1 GCA_934278005.1 uncultured Pirellulaceae bacterium
ACCTGCACTCGGTTGAAAGTGTCAGTCCCCGGGTGGTTGAATCGCTGAACGAGATCAGCGCGCAGGGGCAGCGAGCTGCGCAAATTATTCGCAACGTGCGTGAGCTAGTTACAGGTGCAGAACCGAGCAGAAGTCTGGTCGATGTGAACGACGTGGTTCGCACCATCATTCGACTGATCCGCTCTGAGTCGGGCTGGCACAACGTCAATATTCAAACTGAACTTGATCCCAATGCCGGAGCGGTTTTTGCAGCGAAGGTGGAGCTCGAGCAGGTTCTTTTTAATATTCTTAAAAACGCTATAGAGGCGGTGGAGGCGGCGAACGGTGGTGAGTGCTCGGTGATTAGCCTTGTCACACTTCGCGGTCATCAAGAGATCGAGCTGGCCGTAAGTGATCAAGGACCCGGAATCTCGAGAGCAGATATCAGTAGGATATTTGACCCGTTCTTCACCACGAAAGAACAAGGCATGGGGATGGGTCTCTCAATAAGCCGTTCAATTGTTGAAGCGCACGGCGGACGCATGTTGGTCCGCTCGAATCCTGGCAGTGGGGCAACTTTCCGGCTGCTCTTCCCCATCCAGGAAGACAGGAGAGCTGCGTGAAGAATATATGCATAGTTGATGACGATGCAGCGGTGTTGCGCTCACTCCGGGCGCTTCTTGAGTCCGTGGGACTGCCAGTGGTGTCATTTGAATCGCCAGAGGAGTTTCTTTCTATGGCCACTCCGGCAGAACTAAGTTGCATAGTCCTCGATATTCGAATGCCAGGAATGAGTGGAGTTGAGTTGCAAGCAGTTTTGTCGCAACGCGGTTGGAAGCTGCCTGTGATCTTCGTCACCGGACACGGCGATGTTCGTACAGCTGTTCGCGCTGTAAAGGCTGGGGCGGTTGACTTTATCGAAAAGCCGTACAACGATCAGGAACTGCTCGATTGTATTCAGAAGGCCTTGTCGAATGACAGTGCGCGCAACGATGAGGTTGTTGAGTCGGTGACGGTAGCCAAGAGGTTGCAATCCCTGTCGGTGCGCGAACGTGAAGTCCTTGATTTAGTGGTCGCAGGGCAGTCAAGTAAGGTAATCGCAAGGGAGTTGCAGATAAGCCCAAAAACGGTGGACTTCCATAGGGGTCGTGTGATCGAGAAGATGCACGCAACATCTACTTTGGACCTTGTTCGACTTGTCTTTGCTTCTGGAAAAAATAACGTCACTCATCCATCGCTGTCGACGCTCGTGCCACGCGTGTCCGAGAGAAATTGAGGAGCATGCCATGAGAAGATTGTCGATGCTCCGTTCGATCCAGGCTTTCGAAGCTGCTGCTCGCCACGGCAATTTTGGAAAGGCCGCTGAGGAGCTTGGTGTGACTGCGACTGCCGTTGGGCAGCACGTTCGCTCGCTGGAGTCGTGGACAGGAGCAAAGCTGTTTAAACGTGAGACTTCTGGCTCAAATCGTCTTGTTCTTACCAGCTTGGGCGCAACTGCTCTAGTCGACTTTAAAGCTGGGTTGGATCGAGTTGCGGCGGGCCTGGACAGCCTCCGTGGAACTGAACCGACACGCCCTCTCGTGGTTACCGCCTCTCACTCGTTTGCGAGTTGTTGGCTGTTGCCGAGGCTGCCAAACTTCTCAGAAAGATATCCATCGATTGAGCTGCGCTTGGAAGTCAATGACGGTCTGGTCGACATCGAGAGTGGCGACGCAGATGTGGGACTCAGATTCGGCAGCGGGCAATGGGGCGAGTTGGTTGCGCACAAGCTTATGAATGAAGAAGTGTTCCCTGTATGCAGCCCAGACTGGGCGGCTCGTCACGGGGAGCAGCCGCTGTGTGAGCTGCTTGCAAAAGCTGTGCTCATTCATGACAAGTCGCTGTCTCGGCTGAACGTTCTTCCCACGTGGGATGAATGGCTTGCAAAGCTCGGCACATGCCCGTCTACTCCAGACAGAGGTCTCGAAATCAACTCTTCAGCTGGTGCGATCCAAGCTGCCATGGGTGGCCACGGTGTAGCTCTCGTCAGGCGCGCCTTTGTGGAAAATGAGCTACGTCGCGGACAGCTCTTGAGGCTGGCGCCAGATGTCACTTGGTCCATTGGTTGGAGTTACTACGCTGTCCATCGAGCACAAGACGAGCGCAAGGAGGCTGTGCGTGCATTCGTGGAGTGGGCGAGAAGCGAAGTAACGCCACAGAAGGATTGACTGCGCGGCAGCGCTTGCAAGCGGAGAACTGTGACAGCTCACACGTATAGGCTACCCGTACGTGTCCGTAGGGTGGCTTGCAGTCTTCGTCTGAGTGCTCGATCTCCACGGTGAGTTCGCCATCTCTTCGGCACACACGCGGAATCCGCTAAACGCATCGCTACATACCGCAGGACCGCTTCTGGCGAGATGGTCTAGGCGCCTGCCCAGTTCTTGGCGCTTGGCCAGCTCCACTACCGTATGCGTCCGGCCAAGTCATCTTGACTCCGCGCGGCCGGTCGGTCAGGCAGCGCTGCCGGGAGTCCAGCAATAAGGCAAGAGCTGTCTGAGGCGACTGTCTGGTTGCGTCGGCTCGTCGGCTGGTCTTGCCCCCGCATAACCGGACACGGTCTACACGCTGGTTGACGCGCTCCCGGTCTGGGCGACGCGCTGTTGATGTTGCCTGAATTCCCTGGGCGATCGCATCTTCAGGCGCGAGTGCGGATGCACGTTGTTGAAGTGCTCGAATGCCACGGGCAACTGCGCCATGACCGTCGTGGCGTCCGCCAGGTTCATGCGGCTGACGTAGTCGCGCTTGAAGGTTGACGAAGCTCTCTGCCATGCCGTTGCTTTGCGGGCTGCACACCGGCGTGGTCACTGGCTTGAGGCCAAGAGACCGAGCAATCGCGCGCGTGTCGCCAGCGATGTACCCACTACCACCGCGAGCGCCTGGTGGGTATCCCATCAAAAGTCTTGACACCAGAAATGTGTTCACATAAAGTGGACATACAGGTCTGTACACCATACTTATTGGAGATTGCGTTGACGACTACCCCCTCTCACACTTCCGCTGATGAATCCTTGACCTTGGACCTGAGCGGTCGCATTGCTGTTTTGACCTTCAACCGACCTGAGCGTAGAAACCCGCTCTCTGTGCCAACCATGCACGAATTCATCGAGAAGCTCGAGCGGGTTTCACAAATGGATGACATTGGCGTCATTGTGTTGAAGTCAACCGGCAATGTTTTCTGCTCCGGTCACGATCTGCGAGAAGTCCACACGGCTAAGCTCGAAGAGGAGCGGAAGCTGTTTGCGTTGTGCTCGACGATGATGCAGAAGATCCAACAAATCCGACAGCCCGTGGTGGCATCGGTGCAGGGAATCGCGGCCGCTGCCGGGGCGCAGCTTGTTGCTACATGTGATTTGGCGATCGCGTCTTCCGTCTCGAAATACTTCACGCCTGGCGTGAAAATGGGCTTGTTCTGTTCAACCCCCATGTTGGCCATTAGCCGGGCGATCGGGCGAAAACGTGCTCTTCAAATGTTGATGACAGGGGAGCACATCGATGCCCATAGGGCGGCAGACTGGGGGCTTATCAACGAGATAGTCTCGCCTGAAAGCTTAGATGCAAGAGTGATGGAACTTGCGAGTCAAATTGCATCGTCCAGTGGACTTGCGCTGAAGGTGGGTAAGCAGGCGTTCTACAGACAAATAGAGATCCCGCAAGCGGAAGCTTACGAACTTATGTCTGAAACCATGGCCGTCAACGCAGTGACCTGCGACGCTCGCGAGGGGATTGGCGCATTCTTTGAGAAGCGTACTCCACAGTGGACGGAGTCATGATGGCTGCTGTCAATAAGCGTGTTGTCATTGTTGGCGGCGATGCCGCCGGTATGAGTGCCGCCTCCAGGCTCGTGCGGATGGGGATGGCGAAGCACCTGACCGTTTTCGAGCGCTCGCAAACTGTCTCCTATGCCGCGTGTGGGATGCCATACCATCTTGATGGTCGCATTCCCGATCGCGATGTATTGCTCATACGCAGTGTTAAGCAATTTGCTGACTCTGGGATTGATGTTCGAGTCGGGCATGAGGCTATTGGTCTGGATGTTGAGAATCAGCGCATCCAGATCTTGGCCGAAGGCCGGGAAACTTTTGAGCCCTTTGACGCGCTTCTGATCGCGACCGGGGCCCGAGCAGTCGTTCCGCCCATACCTGGGCGAGAGGCGCCAAATGTCTTTACTTTCCGAAGCTTTTCAGATCTGGAGCGTTTGACCGAATACCTTGAACGCGAACGCCCAGCGCGCGCGGCAATCCTCGGAGGCGGCTACATTGGCGTCGAGCTCGCAGAGGTGCTCACGTGCCGGGGTGTAGGGGTCACATTGTTTGAGTCCGAGTCGCAGCTTCTGCCGGCCACATTGGACCAGCCAATGGCATCGCTGGTCATGGATGAGATGCTAAGAAGTGGTGTCACCTTGAAGCTCGGAGAGCGTGTGCTGTCGCTGGAGCTCGGGCGGGATGGGCGGGTGCACGAGGTTTTGACTCCTTCCGGCTCTTTCCCAGCCGACGTGGTGATTATGTGTACCGGCGTTCGTCCTGCAACTGAGATCGTCAAGAACACCAGCATTGTTCTTGATGAGAGAACAGGTGCCATCCGTACAGACGCGCGTTTGCTTACCAGCCATCCCGCAGTCTGGGCTGCAGGAGACTGTGCTGACCAACTGCATGTGGTCACAGGGCAGCGTGCTTGGATACCCCTTGGTCCAGCAGCAAACAAGCAAGGACGACTTGCGGCCAACAGCATCGCTGGAATGCCCGTCGCATATAAGGGCGGTGCAGGCACGGCGTTCGTCAAGGCCTTTGAACTGGAAGTGGGTCGAACAGGGCTCAGCCGTGCTCAAGCGGCAGCCGCAGGTATAGAGCTGGAGTCGGTTACGATCTCCGCCCCTGATGTGGCGCACTACTACCCTGGATCAAAAGAGACTACGGTCACGCTCCACTGTGAGCGGTCCACTCGGAGGCTGGTGGGAGCGCAGATCATTGGACGAACTGGTGTTGCGGGACGTACTAACGTGATAGCAACCGCATTGCAGGCGCGAATGACGGTTGATGATTTGTCCGACGTGGATCTCGGCTATGCACCGCCGTTTGCCCCGGTCTGGGATCCGTTGTTGGTTGCTGCAGGCAGGTTCGCCTGACGATTGGAATGGCTATGAAGCAAGCAGTCAGAGAGCGCCCTAACAAGCGCGATTTCATCATCGAAGAAGTTTCACGCATCTTCTATCACCGAGGCATCGCCGTTGGCGTTGATACCCTGGCGGATGAGATTGGCATCGCAAAGATGACTTTGTACAAGCACTTTCCCACCAAGACGGATCTCATTGTTGCTTGCCTTGAGTATGTCGACGATCGCTACATGGCTAGACTGCAAAATGGCATTCGCGATGTGCATGACCCCGACGAGAAAGTGTTGGCCATTTTCGATGGCTTGAAGGCGTGGTTTTCGACGCCAAACTTTCGAGGTTGTGCGTTTGTCAATGCGACTACCGAACTCGCGAACTCTGATCATCCCGTCCGGAGCACGGTGCTCGCGCACAAGAACAAGACTCGCGCCTGGATCAAGGGGCTGCTAGAGGCATGCAAAATTGTTGACTCTGCAAAAGTTGCGCACCAGATATCACAACTGATGGAGGGCGCGATCACAATGGCACATGTCGAAGATGATCCGGGGGCTGCTGACGTTGCAAAAGCGACGGCGGCCCAAATTTTGCGCGCATCTGAACGCACCCAATGATGAATGCACGGCCTGCATAGGCATCAAGTCTTTTTTTTGGCCAAATGGTATACAGACCTGTACGTCCAGTTATTTCAAGGGAATAGACGTAGAGGAATTTTTGAAGTTAGCTCGCCAATCGCGACGTATTCCGCCGCGAATTGGTAATCAAATTAACCATGTAAAGCTTAGGCTTAGTTAGATTGGAGAAAATATGAATCTCGCAAATAACCTTTTGTCAGCGGCTGATAGGTTTCCTCGGCGGGTTGCTCTTCGTACGGAGGATGCGGATATTGACTACGCGACGTTCTTGGCGCGTGCGAATCGCGTGGCAGCTGAAGCGCGATCTATCGGTATTCGGAAAGGGTCGATGGTAGGGCTTATCGCACCAAACGGATTTGCGTTTCCAGTTGCGTTCTATTCGATGCTGATGATTGGTGCTACGACAGTACCCATGAATCCGCTGTTGGCCGAGCGGGAGCTGAAGTACTACCTGACCGACACGGCCGCCGAACTCGTCATTGTTGAGAAATCGATGATGGAAAAGGTGAGCTCAATGCTCAACGACGTTCAGATCAAGATTCTTGTTCTTGATGAAGATGGACTGGTCGTCGGGTCAGAGGTCAGCAGTAATGGCGCAATTGAAGTTTGTGATTGCGAGGAAGACCACACCGCACTCGTCTTGTACACATCCGGGACGACTGGCCAACCGAAAGGGGCGATGCTGACGCATAAGAACCTGAGTTCGAATGCCGCGACAACCGTAGAGACCTTGCACTATCTGAGACCCGATGACGTACTGATCGGATGCCTTCCGCTGTTTCACGTCTTTGCATTGAGCTGCGTGTTGAATGCAGCAGT
Source organism: uncultured Pirellulaceae bacterium (assembly GCA_934278005.1). Classification (GTDB taxonomy): domain Bacteria; phylum Planctomycetota; class Planctomycetia; order Pirellulales; family Pirellulaceae; genus Aureliella. The sequence continues at coordinate 6,577 of CAKQWG010000105.1, forward strand.
CACTGCCGGCGCCAGCGTCAGCTTTATGGCGCGCTTTGAAAGCGAAGCCGTGCTTGAGCGCATAAAGCGCGACAAGGTCACGGTTTTCACGGGCGTGCCAACAATGTATGTTGCATTGCTTAACTGCGCTCCAGGGCAGGAACCTACCAGCTTGCGCACCGCTGTTTGCGGAGGTGCCCCGATGCCAGTCGAGGTCATTCAGCAGTTTGAGCGCAGATTCAACTGTCCCATTTACGAAGCGTATGGACTTTCTGAAACGTCGCCAATGGCTTCCTTTAATCGGCCAGAGACGGGAAAACGCGCTGGCTCAGTGGGGCTGCCTGTGCGAGGAATGGAGATGCGGCTGATCGATGATGATGGAAAAGATGTCGCAGCCGATGCGATAGGCGAGATCGCGATTCGCGGTGATGGCGTCATGAAAGGGTACTTGAATCGCCCTGATGCGACCGCTGACGCAATAAAAGATGGATGGTTCAAAAGCGGAGATTTCGGGCGTCGGGACGCGGATGGTTTCTATTACGTCGTGGATAGAAAAAAGCGGATGATCATTCGAGGGGGTTACAACGTCTATCCCAGGGAGATTGAAGACATCCTCTATGAGATCCCCTCAATTATGGAGGTGGCTGTTATTGGCATTAAGGATCCGTACTTCGGAGAAGAGGTGGGCGCTGCGGTGGTGATGCGAGAAGGGCACGAGTTGAACGCCCCAGGTATTCAAGAGTTTTGCAAAGTTCGACTTTCTCCCTACAAATATCCACGCGTGATTTGGGCTGTTGACAGTCTTCCAAAAACAGCGGCAGGAAAAATTCTTCATAGAGAGGTACAAGCACCAGAACAGAAGATGCCAATCAACTCCTAATGCATCGCGCCCTATGTTGAGCCGGCCACGATTAGGCTGGCCGCCATATTTTAATAGAGGAGACAAAATGTCTGATACTGACAGCAAAGTTATAAGATCAATTGGCCTGCATCCCCGTTTTTCCGAGCTCGTGCGCCGACGCTCGCGTCTCTCTTCGACGCTGATGATCATGGTGCTGAGCACATATTCGCTTCTCATTGCCCTTGTGTGCTTTTATCCGAAACTCTTGGGCAACACGGTATCCGAAAATTCCCCGATCACCTATGCAGTACTTCTCTCTGTCTTTGTGGTCGTTTTCGGTGCTTGTATGACAGCGTTGTACGTGCGTCGCGCTAATACCGAGCTGGATGAACTCAGCGACCGTGTGGTGTGGGAGGCTCAGAAATGAAAAAATCAGCTGTCAATCTTTTGGGGATCCCGCTTGGCCTGGTACTCTCCTGCGTGGCCAATGCCGCTGCATCCGACGCCGTCCAGAAGCAGCCTGTGAATCCCTCGGCCATCGCGATGTTTTTTGTGTTCGTGGCTTTTACATTGATCATCACGTATTGGGCTGCTCGACGGACACGTACAACGAGTGACTTCTACACTGCAGGAGGCGGCATTAGTGGCTTCCAAAACGGGTTGGCGGTTGCAGGCGACTATATGTCCGCTGCCACGATTCTGGGCGTGGTTAGTCTCGTCTACCTCAGAGGGTACGATGGCCTCTTATATGTTGTCGGATTCTTCGTCGGCTGGCCAGTAATGCTATTTCTAATGGCTGAGCGTCTCCGAAATCTTGGGAAATTCACATTTGTCGATATCATTTCTGATCGTCTCGATCCGGTGAGCACGCGATGGATGGCTGCGACCAGTTCCTTGGTGGTGGTGTTCTTCTATCTGATTGTGCAAATGGTCGGCGCCGGTGAGTTGATTCAGTTGCTATTTGGTCTGGACTACAACTATGCCGTGATTGGCGTGGGAGTTCTGATGATCTGTTACGTGACCTTCGGAGGAATGGTCGCAACTACGTGGGTTCAGATCATCAAGGCTGTTCTTCTGCTAGCAGGAGGTACTATGCTGATGATGTTGGCACTGTCTCATTTTGGCTTTAATTTCAATGAGTTGGGGCGGCGTGCCATTGAGGTTCATCAGAGTGGGGCGGCGATCATGGCGCCTGGAAAGCTTTTTGCGGACCCTATTTCTACACTTTCGTTGTCGCTCGCCGTTGTTTTCGGGCTGAGTGGGCTGCCACACATTTTGATGCGCTTCTTCACGGTGCCGAATGCCAAAGAGGCGCGCAAAAGCGTTTTCGTTGCCAGTACTTGTATTGGTTACATGTTCGTCGCCACATTTGTTATCGGACTTGCAGCGATCGTGATTGTGGGAACGGACCCGCAGTTTTTCGAAAGCGGTAACGTAGGCGGCAAACTCCTTGGCGGCGGCAACATGACGGCCATGCATTTGGCCAAAGCCGTCGGTGGTGACATCTTCTTCGGATTCCTTGCAGCAGTTACCTTCGCGACGATTCTCGCAGTTGTTTCTGGATTGGCGCTCGCCGGGGCAAGCGCTGTTTCTCACGATCTGTACGCAAGTGTGTTCTGTCGCGGAAATGCTAGCCAAGCTTCCGAGATGCGCGTAACGCGTATCACCACCATTGTTATCGGTGTGATAGCCGTGGCGCTTGGGATACTGTTTAAAGGACAGAATCTGGCGTTCTTGGTGGCCCTCGCATTCAATGTGGCCGCTTCGGCCAATTTCCCACCGCTCTTGCTCACCATGTACTGGAAGGGATTGACCAGTCGCGGCGCAGTGTGGGGGGGTGTCGCGGGTCTGGTGTCCTCCGTGGGCTTGGTCGTTCTCTCGCCCGCCGTTTGGAAGTCTGTCCTGGGTCATCCTGAAGCAATCTTCCCCTACGATCACCCTGCGCTCTTTTCGATGACTATCGCGTTCGTAGTGAGCTATCTCATGTCGCGGTTTGATCGTAGCGCGAAGGCAGACCGAGAGCGAGCTGGGTTCGATGCGCAGTTCGTGCGCGCACATACCGGGTACGGTGCAGCGAAGGCATCGAGCCACTAATTTCTTACGTGCGTGCGGCGCCTATGACCTGCCCCCTTCAGATGTGCCAATGTTGAGTTAGCGAGTCCGAGGTTGTGGAGACTACTTGATCTCCGGTGATTGCCTTGCATCGCCAGCGCGCTGGCGATGCAAGGCGGCGAAGCTGGCCGGCGGGATGCGCCCCAGTGAGCTGTGGGGCCGCACCTCGTTGTAGTCGCGCCGCCATCGGGCCACCTCCTGGCGAGCCTGCACCAACGTCTCGAACCATTGCTCGTTCAGGCACTCGTCGCGGAACTTGCCGTTGAAGCTCTCGATGTAGGCATTCTGGGTCGGACAGCCTGCATCGTTGAGCAGATGCCGAACGCCGCGTGCCGCCGCCCACGCCATGAAAGCCCGACTGGTGAACTCCGGCCCCTGGTCGGTGCGGATGGCCAGCGGGTAGCCTCGGAACTGCGCTGCCTGGTCCAGCAAGCGCACGACGTACTCGCCGCCGATGCCGTGGTCTATTGCTATGTCCACGCATTCGCGGCTGAAGTCGTCTACCACCGTCAGGCACTTGATGCGCCGGCCGCTGGCCAGTGCGTCCATCACGAAGTCCGCGCTCCAGGTGTCATTGACATGGCGAGGGAACCTCTAAAAACCTCCCGTAATTACCCACGTAGCGCACCAGCTGGCCCGACAATTCCCCCCATGAGCAATCCTTGCACCCGCAGTGCCATCAAGTTCGACCTGTTCGCCGATCAGGCACGCCAACGCAAGATCGAGGCGCTGGGCGATCCGTTGCAGGTCATCGCCAAGCACATCGACTTCGAGCATCTGGCGGGATTCATCGATGAGTTGTTTCCGAGAGCCGATGCCAGCAAGGGCGGGCGCCCGCCATACCCCACCGCAGTCATGGTGCGCATCCTGGTGCTCAAGTACCTCAACAACCTGTCGGATGAGCAGGTGGAGTACCAACTGCTCGATCGCATGAGCTTCCAACGCTTTTGCCTGCTCTCGGACAGCGCCAACGTGCCCGATCGCAACACCATCTGGCACTACCAACAGCGCCTGGGCGTCGACGGCACAACGGCGCTGTTTCAGGCCACAGACGCGCAGCTGCTGCGCCATGGCTACATCGCCCGCTGCGGGCAGATCATCGACGCCACCCTGGTGCCCGCGCCCATCCAGCATTTCACCAAGGAGGAAAAAGTGCTGCTCGATGAGGGCCAGGTGCCCAGCGACTGGAGCCCTGCCAAACGCCGGCAAAAGGATCTGGATGCCACGCACACCAAGAAGCACGGCAAGAGCTACCACGGCTACAAGCTGAGCATCGGCGTGGACGTCAAGCACAAGTTCATCCGCACCATCAAGACCGGCACCGCCAGCGAGCATGACAGCACGCACTTTGACGAGGTGCTCGACGATGGCAACACCAGCCGCGATGTGTATGGCGACAAGGGCTACCCCAGCGCCGCGCGCAGTGAAATGCTCAAGGCTCTGGGCTACCGCGAACATATCCAACGCAAGGCCCAGCGTGGCAAGCCGTTGAGCGAGTGCCAAAAGAAACGCAACACCCGCATTGCCCGCACCCGTGCGCG
>CAKQWG010000106.1 GCA_934278005.1 uncultured Pirellulaceae bacterium
CCCTGTGCAGCTCGCTCAATTGCGGCCCGCTCCATAGCAGCCCGCCCCAGCGCAGCCCGCGCCTGAGTAGCCGGTCGCTTGATATCTCGACGACTAGTGTCACGGCGACTCATTGCTGGTTGCCCCCTTCGGACCGGCTGGGCAGGCTCAACAAAAAGTTGATCAAGTCCCACACGTCGCGCTCGCTCAGCCCCAGTGGATTGTCAGGCTGCAGGGGCACGGCCGGCATGGGCGTTCCCTCGATACCCAGCACGATGCGCCGATAAAGATCCTCGGGCCGCCCGCCGCCGCGGTACACGCCACTTTGCAGATTGCGAGGCTGGATGTGTCGAGGCTGCAGCGCCCCTAGTTCCCGCATGGGCCGCAGCTGCTGTTTGTCGAGCGGGTCGAGACCGGCTTGGCTGGTCCAGTCCTTGGTCCAGTCGTCAAAGTCGTTGTGCGTCCCATCGCCAGCACCGAGCGGTCCATGGCAGCTGGCGCAGTTAGCGACTTGCCCTACAAACAGCTGCCGCCCATGCTCGATGGAGGCGTCGAGTCGCTCGCGCGCCGCCGGGCTCTCAAGCGTAGTGCCGACCAGTGGCAGGTCGGCAGGTGGCGTTGGGACAGGAATGGATTTTGTCTCAGCCTCAGCCCACTTGCGAGCCGCGCCTATAGCCAGTTCGATAGCGTCGTCGCGGTTGAGTTGTTGACCCGGAGCCAAGTCGTAGGCGGCGCGCATCAACAGCCCCCGTTCCACCTCTCCACGAATCGATAGATAGAGTACGTAATCGAGCACAGCTTCTAGGTCTTCTTCCGGCAAAAGTGCAAAGGTCGGCATGCTGGTTCCGGGGATGCCATTGAGCAACGTTTTCCGCAGATCATCGCGGGTGGGACGGGTGCCAGTCGGGGTGCTTTTGAATTTAAACTTTCCCTGCCGGAAATCGCGTGGATAGGGATTAAGCAAGCGCGACGTAGCCCCCAAACCGTTGCCCGAAATCCCGTGGCACAGGATGCACAGCTCGCGATACATGCCGTAGTGGGTGCCTGCTTCGTCGCTGCGCACCGGCCCGGCAGCCCGCTGTAAGCGCTCGACAGAAAGAAGCATGTCGGTGGGGTAAGCTTCCAGCTGGCTATCGGAATCCGCTTCCAGCTGGCCCAGTTGCTCCTTCTCTGCTGTCTCCCTGTCGCCGCCCTGCAGTTCGGCAGGCCACAGTGGCTGGTCGGGCGTTCCGAACAGCTCTCGTAGCAGGGATTCCACGTCACTGCGAACCGGTTCGATTTCGACGCCTTCGGTAAGCTCCAATCGCTTAGCAAACAAGCGATTGGGTTCGAACGAATCGATGGGTGCATCGCAGCCTAAGATGCAGCCGATGGCTGGTAGCACAAGGGCCAATAGGCCGCCCCGCACTCGGCGATGGAGGGTTGAAAAGGGGGTGGAAATCTGCGACAACCGCTGCATGCGATCACTGATCGAGCTAAAGGTAAGGGGAGCGAGGCGAACTCTAAGTGAACCCGCCCTAGCGTGTTCACGCAACGCGAAATAGCATGGGGCAAACGGTCGCAGGGCCAACTGTGTGACGTTTTGCATTGGCTCGCAAAGGGTTCGGCCCGAATTAAGAAATTGCCGCCGCTAGGCACTCTCCTGCTTACGGGAGGCACGCTGGGGACGCGCGGGCGAGTCTCTATGATACTCATTAAAGTGGAAATATAAACCATGCAACTGCCGGAACTGATCGAGTCGGAAAGCCAGCTCGACGAACTGTTGACCACCCCGTCGCCTGCACTGGTTGAATCGTTCCGGTCGCTGGCCGATCCGCTGCTGATCTTGGGGGCCGGTGGCAAGATGGGCCCGACATTGGCCGTGCTGGCCGCCCGCGCCGCACAGCAAGCTCAGTCGGCGGTCCGCGTGATCGCTGCCAGCCGTTTCAGCGATGCTGCGTCGCGCGAGTACCTGCACCAGCGCGGCGTGGAAACCCAAGTCGCCGATGTGTTCGATCGCCAACAGTTGGCCAGCCTGCCCGATTCGTCCAACGTGGTCTACTTGGTGGGCATGAAGTTCGGTACCAGCAGTGATCCGCTGCCAACTTGGGCAACCAATACAGTCGCTCCAGTCCACGTTTGTGAGCGTTTCCCGAAGGCCAAGATGGTAGCTCTGTCGACCGGCAATATCTATCCGCTGACCTCCATCGATCAAGCCGGCAGTCTGGAATCCGATCCATTGACGCCACTGGGCGAATATCCCAATGCGGCCGTCGCCCGCGAACGCGTGTTTCAATACTACGCTAATCGCAATACCGCACCGACGGCGATGATGAGGCTTAACTACGCCCATGACCTGCGGTATGGCGTGCTGACCGAACTAGCGCAGCGGGTGTGGAGCGAAGAGCCCATCGATCTGACGATGGGATACTTCAACGCCATTTGGCAAGGCGATGCCAACGATATGATTCTACGCAGCTTCCAGCACTGTCAGTCGCCTGCTCAGGCGATCAATTTGACGAGCCCCGAGATCTATTCGGTGCGCGCCGTTGCCAGTCGCTTGGGCGAGTTGCTCGATCGCCAGCCACAGTTTCGCAATAGCGAAGCCCCCACGGCCTTGCTCAGCAACACGCAGCGAATGCAGCAGTTGCTCGGGCAGCCACGGGTCGATCTGGAGCGCATGCTAGGCTGGATCGCTCACTGGACCCGCATCGGCGGAGCAACTCTCAATAAGCCAACCCACTTTGCCACCCGCGATGGTAAGTTTTAGCTCTAAGGCATGTTGCGCCGTCCGTACCAGACCCAGCCGTCGTCTAGCAGCCAGCTAGTCGGCGGTCTGGCGGCAGTCTCCGCGATGCGACTACGCCGTTCGTCAACCATTCACCGTTTCTGGATTCTTAGCCGATGTCTCAGCTCAGTTCCCTTACTGTCGATCAAATCCGCCAGGCACTGTTTGCCGGGCAAGTCATTCCAGCTCATCCGCTGGCCCTTGATTCGACGCGCAAGCTGGATGAGCGTCGGCAGCGGGCGCTGGCACGATATTATTTTTCAGCCGGCGCAGGTGGCCTGGCAGTGGGTGTGCACACGACTCAGTTCGCAATCCGCGAGGCGCAGTTTGGTTTGCTGCGACCGGTACTTGAATTGGCTCGCGATGTCGCCGGCGAGTTCGCTGATCGGCGACCGCTGATGATTGCGGGCATCTGTGGCTTGACGCCGCAAGCCGTCGAGGAGGCTGAGTTGGCTGCGTCGCTAGACTACCACGCCGGACTGCTCTCGCTAGGGGCTTGGTCCAATCGTCCCGATGACGAATTGATCGCCCATGCCCAGCGTGTCGCTCAGGCAATTCCTTTAGTCGGGTTTTATCTCCAGTCGTCGGTGGGTGGACGGCGTCTGAGCTTCGAGTTCTGGGAGCGGTTCTGCCAGATTCCCAATGTGCTAGCCATCAAAGTCGCGCCGTTCAACCGCTACCAAACGCTAGATGTCGTGCGGGCCGCGCAGGCGAGCGGTCGCACCCACGAAATTGCCTTGCTGACAGGCAATGATGATAGCATCGTAGTCGACTTGATCGCCGATTATCGTGTGGATGAAAGTCAGGCTGAGGCCGTGCGTTTTAGCGGTGGACTGCTCGGCCACTGGGCTTGCTGGACGCACGCTTCGGTAGCTTGGTTTGAGCGGCTTAAGCGGGCTCGAGCTGCGAGCTTTCAAGAGGAATCGTTGGCCGACTTGATGGTCCTGGCCAATCAGGTGACCGATATGAATGCCGCGATTTTCGACGCGGCTAATGGCTATCGCGGCTGCATCGCCGGGATTCACGAAGTGCTGCGCCGGCAGGGGCTGCTTGAAGGGACATGGTGCCTAGAATCGCACGAGCAACTCAGTCCTGGACAAGCCGAGGAGATCACTCGCGTGTGCGCCAGCTACCCCAGCTTAATCGACGACGACTTTGTGCGCGACAACTTGCAGCACTGGCTGCGGTAGGCCCTTATGTCGTGGACCGCTCCGCGATCCGTGCGCTTGCCAATTAACTTGCTCTTGCCCGTGAAAACGCCGAAGATAAGCCAAGCACTGGTTCATCCTTCACCGCAATAATTCGCTAATCGTAGGCGACCTCTGGTCAGCGGAGCGATCAGTGACCTTGCCGACGGCACCGCTCAGCGAGTCATGACGGGAGGGACCAGAAAGAATTCGTCATCATGCTCCGGTGCGTTAGCCAGGGCCTGCTCGCGCGATAGCCCATCTCTCCGCAAGTCAACTCGCAGCATCGAATGCACCTCCAACGGATGCGCCAGCGGCTCGACGCCTGAGGTGTCGACGGCGCCAAGTTGTTCGACGAAAGTGACGATGTTGCCGAGCTGTACGGTCAGCTGCGTCAGCTCAGCGTCGCTGAACTCCAGCCGAGCTAGCTTGGCAACTTTTCGAACATCGTCGGCGGTAAGCATTGGCTGCGTCCCGTCAGGCTAGTGTTTGGCTGTGGGCAGCGAGAATGGTTTCTGCTTGACTACCTTGCGAATCACCCCGCTGCGGATGCACTGGGTGCACACCTTCAAGCGCTTGTGTTCGCCGCTGGGTAGTTCTACGCGCACGTTCTGCAGGTTAGGCTTGAACTTGCGACGGGTGATACCAGTGATTTTGGTACCCACACCACCCAAGTATTTGGCTTTACCACGGATTTCGATGCTGTTTCCAACTGATGCTTGCTTGCCACAGACGGCGCATTCACGGGCCATGATTGGCTCCCTACTGTTATTTTCTGCTATATTTATTGCTGCGGAACGCCTGCTGGCGAACCATGGCTCTCACGAGCGAGGATCATAGGCGGCAAACCTTCCCGACCTTCGAATCGGGGATTGTAGCAACAATAGCCGGCGACACAACTGCAAAAGATGAACGCGATGAGACAACAAGCGATCGAATTTCACTACCACTACTGCCCACGATGTGGCTCCGCGAACCCCTCTGTTGGGTCAGTTCCCTTTGTGTGTGCGGCCTGCAACCTGTCGGTGTTTTTCACGCCGGTGGCTGCCGTCGGAGGACTGCTCGTCAATCAGGAGGGACTGCTGCTACTGGTCCGCCGCGCTCGCGACCCGGGTAAGGGGAAGTGGGAGTTGCCAGGAGGCTTCGTCGATCGTGGCGAGAGCATCGAGCAAGCGCTGGTCCGCGAGATCGCCGAGGAGACGCAGTTGGAACTGTCGCACATCGAGTACTTAACCAGCCATCCGAACGACTATTACTATCATGGCGTGATGACTCCCGTTGCCGATTGTTTCTATATTTGCCACGTTGCTGCTGGTCAGACGTTGAGCACAGACGCGGAGGAAATCGAGCACTATGAGTGGACGCGACCGACGGCGGAACATCTCGAAAATCTGGCTTTTCCCTCCAACCGTGTAGCAATCGAAATGTGGCTTGAGCGACAGGCCTGAGTCTGAGGCTGCTCGTTCTTGGGCTACTAGTTCTCACGTGCTTGGTTGTGCCAGCGCGCGAAATCTGAGCTTATCGTCGGCGGCTTGTTCAATAGAGCTTTAAGAAAATTCACGCATGACAAGCGCAACGTCTGAGCAAGCAGCAGCGGTAGGCAGGCAGCAGCGACCCGGCCTGGGACTGCTGACTTTGGTATCGCTGGTGGTGGCCAACATGGTCGGGGCTGGGGTGTTCACCTCCAGCGGCTATGCGCTGGAGGCGGTCGGCAATCCCGGTCGAGTCATGTTGGCTTGGTGGTTGTGCGGATTGTGGGCAATCGCTGGGGCGGTTGCCTATGGCGGACTTGCGCGTCGTTTGCCCCTTTCGGGAGGCGAGTATTTATTTCTCAGTCGCTTAGTGCATCCTTCGGTTGGCTTTCTGGCCGGGTGGATCTCCGTCGTGGCCGGCTTCACAGCTCCTATTGCCGTGGCCGCTCAAGGGGCTGCGACCTATGCCCTGGGAGATGTGCCCGCGGATGATTGGCGACTGACTGCTGTAGCCGTGGGTCTGATCGTGGTGGTTAGTGCCTGCCATGCAATTGGCGTGTCCTTAGGAGCCGGACTGCAAAATACGATCGTAGCGGCCAAGCTGTTGCTGCTGGCGGTGATTATCGGCTGGGCATTTCTGATCAGCTCGCCCGAGGCTTGGCAGGGTGCGGCCCTGCCTGGCCGCAATCCACACTGGTTGCCTGAGGACCTGTCGGCTTGGCGAGTATTGGTGGGTTCAATGTCGTGGATCGCGCTCAGCTACACTGGCTTCAATGCGGCGATCTACGTAGCGGGCCAAGCTCGCGATTCACGACGCAATGTTCCGCGATCTATGCTGTGGGCGACGTTGGCCGTTACCGTTATTTACCTGCTGCTGAATTATGTGTTTGTCTATGCACCCACCGCCCAGTCGATTGCCATGCAGCAGAACGTAGCTTCCATCGCGGCCGAGGCCGTGGGGGGCCACTCGCTAGCCTGGCTAGTGCGAGTCACGATTGTGCTGGCAATGGTCAGCAGCGTCTTTGCGATGCTGCTGGCAGGGCCACGCGTGTACCAGAAAATGGCCGAGGATGGCGTGATGCCCAAGTTGTTTCGCGCGCAAGGCGGGGCACCGCTGTGGGCAACTCTGGTACAAGCCGGCTTGAGTTGTGTAGCGGTGTTCGTCGCCGACCTGTTGCAGTTGATGATGTACCTGGGGCTGACTCTGTCGGCCTGCGGCGCCCTGGCTGTGCTCTCACTGTGGTGGGCTCGCCGCCGCATTCCCGATGCGCTCCCGCTAAGCTGGTGGGAAACCCTGGCTATGCTGGTCTATCTGTCGATTACGGCGGCTATACTGTGGGCGTCACGTCTGACGCACGGCCCGGAATTCAACGCGATGTTAGTTACCTTCGCTCTAGGCGTGGTGGTGTACCTCGGCTGGCGCATGTTCTCCACTTCGAAAATCCCTGACGACACGGAATGATAATGCATCGAAATAAATTAATGCTGCTGGCCTGTCTGTTGACCGCCTGCCCGCTGATCACCCACTGGGCGACCGTCGGGCATGGCCGCGAGAAAGTCTACAAAGTCTTGATCGTCGATGGTCAGAATAATCACCAGTGGAAAGTGACCACGCCGATCATTCAAGCCATTCTGCAAAGCACCGGTCGCTTTACGGTCGACGTGGCCACTGCGCCGGCCGCCGGCGGAGACATGGCCAGCTTTAAGCCCAAGTTCTCTGACTACGATGTGGTGCTCAGCAATTACAACGGCGACCCTTGGTCCGCCGCGACTAAAAAGGCCTTTGTCGATTACGTCTTCGGCGGCGGTGGATTTGTTTGCGTGCACGCGGCGGACAACTCATTTCCCAACTGGGCTGAGTACAACCAGATGATCGGCGTGGGTGGCTGGGGCAACCGGACCGAAAAGGATGGGCCGTATGTTCGCTGGCGCGAAGGCAAGTTTGTTCGCGACACGCAGCCCGGCCGCGGCGGCAGCCATGGTCAGCGGCATGAGTTCGAAGTCGTGGTCCGCGATACGGAGCATCCGATCACGCGTGGTATCCCTGCCTCCTTTTTACAATCGGCCGACGAGCTGTATGCGGAACTGCGTGGACCAGCAAACAACATGCAGGTGCTGGCTACGGCTTTCAGCGATCCGAGCACGGGCGGTACTGGCGAGCACGAGCCGATTCTGATGGTCATTCAGGCAGGAACAGGTCGCGTATTCCATACCACGCTGGGCCACGACGCGGTGTCCGAGAGCGGCACAGCCTTTCAAGTGACACTGCAGCGCGGCACCGAGTGGGCAGCCAGTGGCGAAGTGACTCAGCCAGCAGTCACCGCCGCGCTGCTGAGCAATAGTCAAGCCATCACGCGCGATCCAACCTCGCTGACTAAACAGAGCAATTCCTCGCCAGTCGACTTCAGCCGCCAGCCGGACAGCGGCGGCGATGGCTGGAAGTCAATCTTTAATGGTCGAGATCTCAGTGGTTGGTCTCACAAGAATGGCTTGGCAACGTATGCAGTTGAGGACGGCGCGGTGCTTGGACGCTCGGCCAAGAACAGCCCCAATTCCTTTCTATGTTCGGAGCGTGACTACGCCGACTTCGAATTGACCTTTGAAGTCATGGTCGACCGCGAATTGAACTCGGGTGTTCAAATCCGTTCCAAGAGCCTAGCTGAAAAAGACAATGGCCGCGTGCATGGCCCACAAGTGGAGATTGAATCCGCCAAAGGGGAGGCGGGCTATGTGTATGGCGAAGGAACTGGGCGTGGTTGGTTGAGTCCTCACCCGAGGCCTACGGACGCAATGAAGGACAATCAGTGGAACCGATATGCAATTCGCGCGGTTGGGCCGCGTATCCAAACTTGGATCAACGGGCGATTGATTGAGGACCTCAGCGATCCTGACAGCTATCAGTCTGGCTTTATAGGCTTGCAGGTGCATGGCGTGGGGGATCGCGGACCGTTTGAAGTCCGCTGGCGCGACCTGCAGCTTCGCGAAATTAAGTAGGGCCTCAGTGTGGCCCGACGCTCCGCGTCGGTCTCCCACCTCCACCTCTACCTCTAACCCACCATTCTCTTCTGCCTCAGTGTGGCTCAACGCTCCGCGTCGGCTTCCCACCTCCCACCTCATCCTCTAACCACCATTCACTTATACCTCAATGTGGCTCAACGCTCCGCGTCGGCTTCCCACCTCCCGCCTCCCACCTCTACCACTATTCTCTTCTGCCTCAGTGTGGCCCGACGCTCCGCGTCGGCTTCCCACCTCATCTTCTAACCACCATTCACTTATACCTCAGTGTGGCCCGACCCTCCGCGTCGGCTTCCCACCTGCTTTTCTAACCCACCATCCTCTTATGCTCACTACCCGATTCCTCTTCACTTCCATCCGCTCCCGCAAATACTCCCTCGGCCTACTTCTGCGACTCCAATTCAATGTCGATGTCGTTCGCACCTGGTTCCACCGTAATTCTAGTAATCTCCGAGTAGTACTTTTGGGGGAAGCTGGCTGCTGCCCCGTTGCTTGCAGCATTTGCGCTGGTCACTGGCCGGCCATCTTCGCCAATGACTGGCATGCTGCCTGAGGCGGCACCACCGCCGGGAGTCAAGCTAACGATGTGCTCACCCGCTTCAATGCCTTTCTCGCGGAATGTGAAAGCGGCTTCGTATCTACCTTGATCATCGGTTTCGGCGTAGGACGGGGAGCCACCACTGACGGGGCTGAACTGCAAACTGATGCCGGCGGGCGCGGGGCTGCCGTCGACCTGCACCGTCCCCTGCAAACTGGAAAGCCCGTTGCCGCAGCCTGTAAGAGTCACCAGGAACGCGGCGGCGACTACGTGCAGGCCAGCTATGCGGAGGTTTCTTAACATGAATTCACTTTCAAAGAACGAGAACAGCGTAGATGTATCGAGCCAGTTTGGCGATTGCCCATCAACATCACGCTGCGAATGGGGCAGTTCAAGTTGAGGTGCGCGCAGCACGCATAGACGGTGACAGAGAAGCACGGCTACAGACAGGTACTGAGCGGTACTTAGAGGTTCGCATTGACGGGCATGCCATCGTCGCGCAGTCCGAGTCGCTGATACACGCCGAGCGTCGATTTATTGATGTCGCCATAATCGACCCACCATCCCCATGGTTGGCCGGCCGTCGTACTTCCATTGGAGAACTCGATGCTATCGCTGATGAAATGTACGCTGCCATCGGCAAAGACGAACTGCGCGCCGCCGGTGTGGTAGCTGGAGTACGCGGAATAGTACCGCCCTGTGATCGGGCAATTGATCTTATGTATAAACGATCGTCCGACCGCCTTGGGAGATGACCAGGTGTCCTCCGAGTTGGTATTTCCGACACCTACCCAGTAGGCTGCTTGGTGGGCCCAGCCCCGTTCACCAATGAGGAAGGTATTGGACGTGCCGTCGGTAATACTGCCTAGGTTGAAACCATTTTGCCAGCCGAAAGCCCCGTGGGTAACGGGAATCGAACTTCCACCAGCATTCCAGCTGGAATACTGGTAAGCGTAAACAGCAGCGTAGTTGCTAGTCGCCGGTTTGGTGGTATTCGGCCCGCCGCTATGGCAAAAATCGACCGTGGTATTGATGTCTGGACCCGTATCGCTTGGGCAGCGATACATCGGCAACTTGGTTTGTATCAGCGCGACGCCGGCAGCGGGCCAGCTGGACGAATTATTTCCAGGCAGCAGCGTATCGAATTCGCCAGAGGTGACACCCAAGCGATCGGCAAGATTTCCTTGTTCCATGAATGGCAGAATAAACGCGCTCCAGCTCCACGTTTTCTTCCAGTTGCCTTTGTTGGCAGCGTTGTTCCAGCCGTAGCCAGGAGGCAGATTTCCATGCGTGTCATGGAAGTTGTGAACTGCCAAACCCATCTGCTTCAAGTTGTTTGAGCAGGACATGCGACGCGCCGCCTCTCGGGCTGCCTGCACGGCGGGAAGTAAAAGCCCCACTAAGATACCAATAATAGCAATTACCACTAACAGTTCTACGAGCGTAAAACCGCGCTTAGGCTTAAGTGTTCCGAACGCGACCATCACACCACCCCCACTATTTGGATATACAGAAAAGCAGAAAAATGCATTGCTGCGTGCAGGAAATCCTCAGCAAATAGGCTCCTCGCTACTAGCAGCTGTGTGTATTTTAGCTTCGCAATTGGCAAGGAACGACCGAAAATCGGCCTTTTTGTGTGCGCAAAATCTCCTAGATCGGCTGCAATCGAGCCGCGGAGATCGAACTGTGCCAATATGAAGTTGCATTTCAGCCAGCGGCTGAAAAATAGTCGCCGGATCGCTCCGCCGATCCGCAAGGGTCTTTTAATGTGGCCGGCCGCGGAGCGGTCGGGCGACTATGGTTATTGTGGCCGAGTGGTCGGCAGACCGCAGTCATCGCTTGGGACCGACTTGCCCACGCCGCAGTTGCCCC
>CAKQWG010000107.1 GCA_934278005.1 uncultured Pirellulaceae bacterium
CGGGTACTCAGTCCGTTGAGCTATTTGGTAGAATTTCCGCGAAAGCCGCGCAGCTCCGCGTGATTCGCTAGCAATGGCAAGCGGTTTCGAGTGGCTGATACAGCTGGGATAGGCAGTAACGACTCGCTGTGCGACTAAGCGCCCCACTTAGCCCTCTTGGAGCGTCGCATTAAGACGAATCAGCTGGCCCCCGCGTCTAATGGAGATCCTTACCGTTTGCCCGACGCTGCGGGTCGCTAGAATGCGTTGCAGTTCCTCGACGCTGCCGGTCTCTTGGCCGTCGATGGCAATGATGATATCCCCAGTCTGTACGCCACTGCTGGCCGCCGCGCTGTCTGAGACGACTTGGACGACAGTGGGAATTCGTCGGCCGGCGTCGAGCGTAACCCCCAGCAGCGCTTGCTTGGGTCTCACCGCGCCACCGATTTGGGCCACGGCCGAACTTTTCAAGACTTTCGGACGCTCGGTAGACGCGGCCAATTGGGCAGAGATGTCTACTACCAGATCGGCGATGGATGCCATGGCGGGGATGTTGAGCTTCTCGAAGACGTCGCTCGGGCGGTGGTAATCGTTGTGAAGCCCTGTGAAGAAATGCAGCACGGGAATGCTAACTTCGTAAAAACTCGCATGATCGCTTGGCCCGAAGCCCGCCGCCTGCTGGTTGATCGAAAGTCCTAGCGGCTGGGCCGCGCGACTGACGATCTCGCTGAACTCCGCGGCCGTCCCTGTTCCGTAGACCGTCAGCGAGTTGCCTTGCATGCGACCGACCATATCCATGTTGAGCATGGCTACTGTTTGCTCGATTGGCCAGCGAGGATTGCGGATGTAGTGCTTGCTGCCAAGTAGCCCGCGCTCCTCAGCCGTGAAGGCCACAAAGATAATGCTGCGGCGGTCGGTGCCAGCACTGGCAGCGGGACTGGCATTGTAAACGCTGCCGAGTGAACTGTCGGGGCTGAATGCATGGCTAAAACGCTGGGCGACCTCCAGCAGCACAGCCGTCCCCGAGCCGTTGTCGTCCGCGCCGTGGTGAATGGCAATCGTGCCCGGGGCTAACGACCCGACACCGCCCATGCCAACGTGATCGTAGTGCGCTCCGATGACGATGTACTGATCCGCTAGCTTGCCCTGGCCCGGCAACAGGCCGAACACGTTGCGCACAGGGGTCTGCGACTGAACAACCAGCGTTTCGCCCTGAGCCCGAATGCCCGGCAACTCATAGCTGTGCGAAGCCTGCGTGCGCTCGATCGCTTCTTCAAGCTCTTGCAACGACTTGCCTAACGACTGCTGCAGCAGTGGTTCGACGGCCGCGCGCAGACAGTACAGCGTAGGAATCCGCTGGCTGCTAACCGCACTGCCGGCGGCCGTTAGCGCGGGCATTTCATCCTTACCCGCACTGGCGACAGTGACCTGATCATTGATCAGCACAAGAGCCGACGCGCCATGCACGGCAGCGTTGAGTTCCTTCGAAGAGAAGAATGCGTGCTGCGACGGCCGAACACCATCAAACCGACTCTCCGGATCGTCTTGACCGGGTTCTTTGCGTAAGGCGATAACCACCTTGCCACGCACATCGACATTTGCGTAATCGTCGTAATTCAGCTCCGGTGCCGTGATGCCATAGCCCACGAACACGACCTCTCCTGCAAAACTACCGCTGCTACCCAACGAGAGCGGTGTGAATTGCGAACCCAGCTCGAGCATGCTGACACTCTGCGAGCTTTCAAACTGCAAGCGGTTTTGTGCAGAGGCTCCCAGCATGGCCGGTCCGGGGATTGTAAATTCCTGATACGGGCCGCCGTCAAACAACTCGGTAACTAGGCCCAGCTGTTCGAAGCGCTGCGCAATGAACTCGCCCGCACGAACGATGCCCGGACTACCCACATCGCGGCCGGCCAATTCGTCCGACGCCAAGTACTGTGCATCGGCCGCCAGGCGCGAGACCGCGTTCGTGGCAGGTTCTTCAGCTACCGTCGTCGGCGGAGCCAGACAGGTCGCACCGAAACTTGCTAAGGCAAACAGCAAACCAGCGCAAGCCGCTTGCATCCAACCATGTGAGATGGGCATAGGTCGTCTTTTGTCAAAACACAAACGCAGGAACATAAATTTAGCCTGTTGACCATCGAGCTGACTGAGCTGACTGAGCTGACCACAGGCAATTCTTTGCGCCGGCGCAGCCCCACCGAATGTATCTGCCGAGCATCGGCATTTCCTCCGCAAAGATGCTTACACGCTGAACAAGAAGTGGCAGATATCGCCATCCTGCAGAACGTAGCTCTTGCCCTCCGTGCGCAGTTTTCCGGCAGTGCGAATCTCCTTTTCGCTTTTGTAGGTCTCCAGATCTTCGAGCGTATATACCTCGCAGCGAATAAATCCACGTTCAAAATCAGTATGGATCACACCGGCACCTTGTGGAGCGGTCGCACCCACCGGAACCGGCCACGCACGCACCTCTTTTTCGCCAGCCGTGAAGTAGCTCTGCAGGCCTAGTGTACGATAAGCCTCGCGAGCTACTATAGCCAGGGCCGGCTCTTGCAAGCCGACCGACTCGAGCATCTCGCTCCGGTCGGGTTCGTCCAGTTCTGCCAGTTCCGCTTCCAATTTTGCACAAACTGGCACGATGCTTGCGCCGATCTTCTCGGCATACTGCCGTAGGGCTTGTGCCTGAGGCCCCGTGCCTTGCAAGTCGGTTTCATCGACGTTGGCAATGTAGAGCACTGGCTTGGCAGTCATCAATCCGAAGCTAGCAATTTCTTTGGCTTCTGGCTCGGGCAATTCGAGCTTGCGCAGCGGTAGGTCTTGCGCCAGATGCGCCTGGCACTTCTGGATTGCGATCGCCCGCAGCTTAGCTTCCTTGTCGCCACTTTTCGCCGAACGCTCTGCCTTGGGAAGCGCATTTTCTAACGTCTGCATATCGGCGATCATCAGCTCAGCTTCGATAATCTCGACGTCCGCCACCGGATCCACTTGCCCACTGACATGAACCACATCGGGGTCGTCAAAGCAACGCACCACTTGGAGAATTGCATCGACCTGCCGAATATGGCTTAGGAATTTGTTCCCCAGGCCCTGCCCTTCACTAGCTCCTTTGACGATGCCCGCAATATCCACCAGCTTTAGGTAGGCCGGCAGCAGTTTTTTTGGCTTGATCCATGCAGAGATGCGAGCGAGTCGATCATCGGGGACGCTGACAATCCCCTCGTTGGGCTCTATAGTGCAGAAGGGATAATTGGCAGCCTGCGCACCTTGGGTGCTCGTCAGGGCGTTGAACAGGGTACTTTTGCCGACATTCGGCAATCCTACGATTCCGGCTTCCATGAGGTCGTCTGTCTTCCAGCAGTTGAATGAGTGAGTTCGAAAATCCGCGAGAGCGAATATGGTAACTTCCAATCAACAACCCTGCCACTCGTCGCCACCCCCCGCCACCCCTCGCCACCCCTCGCCACCTTTTGAGTGTCCAGTCTCAAACCTCAAAATCTGCTCTCTTCCCCTCCCACTGCCCTGGGCTACCACGCCGGCTCGGCTATCAGTCGGTGCGATGACGGCGATGTGCGATACGCATGTGCAGTCGCTGTGTGTCGGCTTGCGAGCTATCCGTGCGCCTGAACAGTGGATGCTCGCAGTTTGTACCGACCTGCGCATCGCAGGCCGGTCGCAATCGGCTCAGTGAAGCTATCGAGTGGGGCAGACCGAGGCTGTCAAAACATGCGTGAGGGAACAAACCTAAAGTGTGTTGACTGATCTGCAGGTTCAAACGAATGTTGGCCGCTGCAGTGTTCGAATCGCGCAGCCAAGCCTGGCGCAGTTGCTTGGAATGCAACTGGGTGAGCAGGTCCAGCTCTTCGCTGCGGCAGTTGAGAGACCTAATCTCTCGCTGTCGACGACGCACTGCGTGAGGCTCAAAAACGTACAGTCCGGGATTGTCTAAGCTTGGCAAGCGGGACAGCAGGTGATCCGTAAAGTACTCCAAGTTGCGCCGCAAGCGATTGACTGTTGCGGCCTGTTCGACAGCCAGTCCCTGACCGAACACGATCAGGTGCAGACAGCGATTCCTAGCCTCAATGTGCGCGGCTAACGCACTGTTCGCCAGTGGTCCTAAGTCATTGTCTAGCCCATGCTTGGACCACACGCTGGCCGAATAGGCAATGACTCTAGTCAATGGTTCCGCCAGCAGCACCTCCTGAATAGTCGGCATGATGTCACGCCACAACTGCATGCGTCGACTGGTATTGGGCCGAACAATTGCATCGCGATGGCGAGCCAGACAATGGAGCCAGTTCTCTTGTCGATAGCGGGAGGTCAGCCACACGTCTTGCACGGCCCGACTGCGCGGATTCAAACGCAACTCGGCCATGCTCAGCGCTAACTGAGTACACGTCGTGGCTAGGTCGACCAGGTCGATAGCGTGCATCGCATGCGGCTTTGAATGAGAAGTCGAAATCGCAGTTCTGTGAACTAATCGCAATTCGACTACCAGATTGCAATTGCCGCGCCAGCGATGTCTACTAAGCTTGCAGTTTGGTTGGTGGCGGCTTCCCAAGTGCTAACATGCAAACGACTTGCGTCTTCAACTGAGACGCTGGTCTGATCGTCGGGTCGCCAAGCGGATGTTGCAAATAATCAACATCTACGTGGAAAAAAATGACGCGAAACGACAATGCCCTGATGATGAACACGCCTACAAAAGCGTCTAAGGCTCGACCACGGCGGTACCACATTCACGGAAATACTGCTGCAGGAAAGCCCGCATGAAATCTTCGCGCTCTTGGGACATGCGTCGCGCCGCTTCGGTGTTTAGCAGGCCGCGCAGCTTAAACAGCTTTTGATAGAAGTGGCCGACACCCGTGGCGTCGTGCAATAAGTCGCTAGCGGGATCGAAGAAGGCCTGCCCGCGCGTCGCGCCATACTCGATGGTGCGGACAATGCCGATAGCCCCCAGTGCATCCAGTCGATCTGCGTCCTGCACGATTTGCCCTTCTAGTGTCGGTGGGGCTGAGCCGTCGGATTTGCGAAACGAGATCCCGTCGACGATGGCTACCACGTGCTCGATAGTTGCGCTTGGCAGCTCGAATTGTCCGAGAATCTCACGACTGAATTCGCCACTTTGCTCGTGCCCGTTATGGAACTTTGCATCGCCGATATCGTGCAACCAGGCAGCCACTTCGATGATGAACGGGCAGCCGCCCGCTGCAGATTGAAGCGCTCGCGCCGTGCACACCACGCGCTGCACGTGATCCAGGCCATGGCCGGCCTGCTGTCCATGCATCCGCTGTGCGACCAGCGGCACAATCGCTTCAAGAATGGCCAATTGCTGCGAGCTGAGTCGCTGTGCGTTGTCGGCGGAGCGCTGCATAGTGTACGGCCGATTGTAAGGGGTAAGTGTGAGTTAGTAGGCGGTATGAAATGGGGACCAGCTGGATACCTGCGGTAGATTCTGGTTATAATCGCATGGCAGTCTCTCGCCTCCCTCCCCCCTCCACTTCCCACTACTTTGAATGAGCCTACCGATGTTCGTATCCCCGTCAAGACGCTCCTTTCTTCAACTGCTCGGCTGTTCCGCTACGGCGCTCTCGGTTGGTAACTCGCTTACCGCTCAAGAACCTACGATTCAAGGTTTTGAAAAACAAGCCACCGATCCGGAAGCAGCCGGACAGTGGAAGCCTTTCTCCGATCGCAAGTTGCGAGTCGGAATCGTAGGCTACGGCGTCTGCCGCTTCGGTAGTGCGTTCAGCTTTCAGGATCATCCAAACGTAGAAGTAGTCGCGGTCAGCGACTTATTTCCGGATCGTTGCGATGCCTTGGCTAAGGCATGTAGGTGCGAAAAGATGTACCCGTCGCTTGAGGAAATGGTCAAAGACGATCACATCGAAGCCATATTCGTGGCCACTGATGCGCCTAGCCACGCGCAGCACTGCATCGAAGTGCTGAAGCACGGCAAACACGTAGCTTGTGCAGTGCCAGCTACGTTTGGTTCAGTGGAAGATGCCGATCGCTTGTTCGAAGTCGTCAAGAATACTGGCAAGACGTACATGATGTTCGAGACGTCCTACTTCCACGACGACCTGCACGCTATGCGCGAGCTATATCGCGCTGGAATCCTTGGTGAGCTCGTCTACTCCGAAGGCGAATACTATCATGACTCAGTCGAGCAGATCGATTCCTATAAAGGTTGGCGGGTTGGCCTGCCGCCGCAGTGGTACCCCACGCACTCAAACGCTTATCACATCGGTGTCACAGGCGGGAGCTTCACGGAAGTCTCATGCATGGGCATGCCGAGCATCAAGCCGCTGATCAATCCCACTAAGAACTCATACAAAAACCCATTCGGAACCGAAGTGGCTATGTTCCGCACCAGTGAGGGTGGCATGGCGCGGATGGCGGTCAGCTGGGATACGCCTGGAGACAGCGGCGAGAGAGGTCGCATTCGAGGCCAGAAAGGAAGCTATTATGGGAAATTTGAGGGCATGACGGCCACTGACCAACTTCCTGACCTACGTCGCCCTGCCCTGCCGCCCGGTGTGGAAGCCGGCGGGCACGGTGGTTCGCATGGCCAGCTGATGAACAACTTCGTGACTTCGATCCTCAAGGAGCAACGACCCTTGGTTGATATCGCTCAAGCACTGAATATGACCGTGGCGGGCATCGTAGCTCACCAGTCAGCCCTCAAAGATGGCGAACTGCTCAAAATCCCGCAGTACTCTCTGTAAAGAACCTGTGCACGTTATCTGCCCCAGACGAACCAGTTATTGCATTGGCAAGTCCATTTGGGGAGCGCGGCGACGTCTGCTCTGTGGCCCTCTGCGGCTTTGCTCCCCCAAGGTTTGTTTTTTAACGCAAAGTGCGCGGATAGGCAGAGGCCACAGAGACAGTTCTGCGAGACGGTGCGGGGAAGGCTACAGCGCTGGGGATACAGTACGCTGACTGGATTTTGGGTTGATTGAGTGTGCAAGTGCAAAAAAATATCCACGCTGATCAGCGAAAAAGTCTGGTAAGTCAGGTCGACTGCATTTTCTTGTGAGAGTTGAGCCGAGGTGTGGGATATCCACCGTGTGGCCTCTCTGTTTTCCTAGATCGCCCAGTGTTACAGCTTGGCTTCTCGCACCTCCCCCCACTTAACGATTATTCTGCATTTCCTCAGCGGCTTTTTCCGCGCTGCATGGCAGCTTTGTGTATTAACCGTAACCTGTTAATCCATACGGGTTTACGATTGTAGTTGCGCGGCGTCTGGAGCTGCCGTTTGGCGTGGACGAATTGTCCCAAGTCACGCTGACTGCGGCAGTTGTGTCTTAACAGAAGCGCTATTTGACAACTACTTAGCTTTCGATACACTCATCGGAAAGTGCTAGATGTAGTGCTTGCATTTAATCTGTATACTACAGGTAGTGGTTAGTGCAGTCGGAACATCCGGTACAGTGGGTATCTTCGCCGGGGAATTCTAAGCCTTGGGTAAGTTGATGCGGCCTGCCTAAAAGTCAAGCATTCTTCGACGACTGCGTCGATGATTTATGGATTCATTTTATTCGTTTTTCTGTAGGGAGCTATTCGGATGGCGACAGTCGATCTAAGTCGTAAGGAACGTGACAACAAGGCGCAGGGCGAGCGTGATACACGAGCGACGACGGCCAGAGGGCGCACGGCGGCCAAGCCTGCCAAGCTGGCACGCGCGAGCGGTGGCAGCGGCAAGGGACTTAAAATCGAGCCGCGTTTTTGCCCGGCTGACACCAATCCATTCGATACCGTGGCTTGGGAGGTTCGCAGTGCTACGATTCGTGACGAGTCAGGCCAAGCCCTGTTCGAACAGAACGACTGTGAGATTCCAGAAACCTGGAGCCAGCTAGCCACCAATGTCGTCGTAAGCAAGTACTTCTACGGTGAACCGGGGACCAGCGAGCGCGAAAAGAGCGTACGGCAATTGATCCATCGCGTGACGCGGACCATCGCCGATTGGGGCATTGCTGATGGCTACTTCGATTCGGCCGCCGAGGGAGAGAACTTTTACAACGATCTGTCCTGGCTGTGCCTGCACCAGTGTGGATCATTCAATTCGCCGGTGTGGTTCAACGTCGGTCTGTTCCAAGAATACGGCGTTGTCGGATCGCCGTGCACTTGGAACTACAATCCGGAGACGCAACAAGTCGAGCAACCGGACAATCCGTATGAGTATCCACAAGGTTCAGCCTGCTTTATTCAAAGCGTGGCGGACAATATGGAAGACATCATGCGGTTGGCCAGCAGCGAGGCGATGCTCTTTAAGTTCGGCAGCGGCACCGGCACTGACTTGTCGACTATCCGCAGCCGTCGCGAGAAACTCTCAGGCGGTGGGACGCCGTCGGGCCCTCTGTCATTCATGAAGGTCTATGATTCGATCGCAGGTGTGGTCAAGAGTGGCGGCAAGACGCGGCGGGCTGCTAAGATGCAGTCGCTGAAAGTCACCCACCCCGATGTACTCGAATTTATCGAGTGCAAGTGGAACGAAGAGCAGAAAGCGCATGCGCTGATTCGCCAAGGCTACGAAGCCAACTTCAACGGCGAAGCTTACTCGTCGGTGTTCTTCCAAAACGCCAACCTATCCGTGCGTGTTACCGATCCGTTCATGCGGGCCGTGCGCGATAACAAGCAGTGGACGACCGCTTGGGTCAGCCCCAAGACCGAAGGCCCCGCGCCGCAGCACGACGCTCGTGAGTTGCTCAACCGCATGGCCGAGTGCGCATGGAACTGTGGCGACCCCGGCGTGCAGTACGACACCACCATCAATCATTGGCACACGTGTCCCAACTCCGGGCCCATCAACGCCAGCAATCCTTGCTCAGAGTACATGTTCCTGGACAACACCGCTTGCAACTTGGCGAGCATCAATCTGATGAAGTTTCGCCAGCCAGATGGTCTGTTTGATGTGGCTGGTTTCCAGGCTGCCTGTCGCCTGTTCTTCATCGCCCAAGAGATCTTAGTCGGCCATGCCAGCTATCCTACACCGGAGATTGCAGAGAACAGCCATCGCTATCGTCCGCTGGGCTTGGGCTACTCGAACCTGGGCAGCCTGATCATGACCGCCGGCCATGCATACCACTCCGACGCGGCGCGCAGCGTGTGCGGAGCGATCACCAGCCTGCTGCACGGAGCGGCCAACTTGACCAGCGCCGAAATGGCGGGGGTAGTCGGCCCGTTTGAAGGCTTCGAGAGCAACCGCGAACCTATGCTCAAGGTCATGCGCATGCACCGCGATGCGGTGGAGCAGATCGATGAAGGTGGTCCCCAATATCTGAAGGATGCGGCCCGCAGCTTGTGGGACAAAGTGGTCGAGCTCGGTGAGCGCTACGGCTATCGCAATGCCCAGGCAACCGTGCTGGCACCCACTGGCACGATCAGCTTCATGATGGACTGCGATACTACCGGCATCGAGCCCGATATTGCTCTGGTCAAGTACAAGCAACTGGCCGGCGGTGGGATGCTCAAGATTGTCAATCGCTCCGTCGCCCTCGGACTAGAGACGCTTGGGTATAACGCCGACGAAGTCATAGCCATCGTGGCCTATGTCAACGAAAACGATACCATCGAGGGAGCTCCGTTTCTGAAAGACGAACACCTTTCGGTTTTCGACTGCGCCTTCAAGCCGGCTCGCGGCACGCGCAGTATCGCTTGGCAAGCTCACGTGCAAATGATGGCCGCCGCTCAGCCGTTCCTCTCCGGAGCGATCAGCAAGACCGTCAATATGCCTCACGACGTGACAACCAAAGACATCGCCGACGCGTACTTCTGGGGCTGGGAACTGGGCTTGAAGGCCATCGCCATCTATCGCGACGGCTCGAAGCAAAGCCAACCGCTCAATACGCAGAGCGAAGAGAGCAAGGGCGCTGAGAAGATCAAAGAGAAGATCGTCTTCAGACCGCGTCGCGAACGCTTGCCCGACACGCGCCAGTCGATCACCCACAAGTTCAACATCACGGGTCACGAAGGCTATTTAAACGTCGGCCTGTATCCCGATGGCCGCCCCGGCGAATTGTTCATCACCATGGCCAAAGAGGGTTCGACCGTCGGTGGCTTGATGGATAGCTTTGGCACCGCCATCTCCATGTCGCTGCAGTACGGCGTTCCGTTGGAGGTGCTGGTCAATAAGTTCAGCCATACGCGTTTCGAACCGATGGGTAACACGACCAACCCAGATATTCGCATCGCAAAGAGCATGGTCGACTACATCTTCCGCTGGATGGGAATTACCTTCCTGGCCGGCTATCGCGAAGCGAGCTCTGGTGTATCCAAATCCGATGCACCCGCAGCGGAGAGCGCACCACAGGCTACTCGCCCAGCCAGCGGTGGTGGGAAAGTCGAAGCGGTGACCAAGGGGCTGCAGGCCGATGGAAATGGTGCGCCGGAGATCAGCGACGAAACCAGCACCTCGGCCCGTTACAACGGTTTGCCGCTGGTCGTCGATCAGAAGAGCCTTGAGCGGGCCGGTGTGGCCATGTCGACTCCCGCCAGCGGCAAATCGGTAGTCGCGCGCAATGACCAATTCGCCGGTTTTCAGTCCGATGCGCCCAGTTGCGATAACTGCGGTGCGATCACCGTCCGCAACGGCAACTGCTATCTCTGCCACAACTGTGGCAACTCCATGGGCTGCAGCTAGTCTTGCCCTCTCCACTGCGCATACTGCCCTGCCCGCCAGGGCAGTATGTCGTGGATCGCTCCGCAATCCTTGCTCCTCT
>CAKQWG010000108.1 GCA_934278005.1 uncultured Pirellulaceae bacterium
CTGCGCTGCGACACTCTGCGCTGCGACACAGCAGGCGGCTGGGATTTGGGTTCCAAGACGTGCAAGCGGTGACCGAATGTGCCTCGACCGAGCCACAATTACCTTACACTTAATGTGCTGCTAAGACCTGCCACTCAGACATATCTGTAAGGCATGCCGCCGCGGTGGCGCGGTCTCAGGCAGTGAGATTATTTGAGTCATCTTCGGCGGAACCGGAGGGTGGCGATCGTCTAATTCTTTTGATGCGATGGCAGTGCTCGAGTGTTGACCAGACAGGAAGCGATCGTAGTCTACGACGATGCGACGGGACGGGCAGTTCCTGACAGGCTCCGTCGCTCTACGCATCGCGACTATGTGGGCTATGCGCAGAAGTTTTTGGATATTTATTCTGCGGGCATTGGATGTACGCGGCGCGAGTTGCATCGCCAAGTCGAATCTGCGATGGCCGCGCACGAGGATTGTCCCCGGCGTCGCATTGCAGCCTTCCACAAGTTGTTAGATGAACGCGCCCAGTATGCCAGTGATCCTGGGCGCACAGCGGCCAGACTGCGTCAGAAAGTCTTCCTGATGGCTGCCAAGAGCCATCCGCTGGTCTCAGGCGTCGAAGGGGTGTACTGCAATTTGGAAAGTGAAGTCAAGCAACGCATCTCCGCCGAACTGAATATGAGTTGGGAGCAGATCGACGCCAAGTTGTTCGCTGATGTGATCGAGTTTCAACGACTCGAAGCGTTTGAAGGCTACCCATCGGCTCAAGCCCTGTTGGCTCGTTACAACGTGGCGCAGACTCAGGCTGCGATGTACGGTGCCGAACAACTGATTGTCTGGTCGCTACAGGACCACAAGTCGATTTTGCGCTATGCTAAACTAGCGCGGCTCATGCATTCTATTCGCCGCGAGCCCGACGGCAGCTATTGTTTTCGTTTTGACGGACCGGCCAGCGTGCTTAGGCGATCGACCCGCTACGGCGTTGCCATGGCCCGTTTCCTACCCGGCTTACTCGCCTGCAATCAGTGGCATGCTCGGGCTCAAATCGTCAATCGTTGGGGCAGGCGTTATCGACTGGACCTTTCCTGCCGTGATGGATTGCAGAGCACCGTGCGCGAGTTAGCCGAGTTTGATAGCCAGGTGGAGGCCCATTTCGTGGCGGCGTGGCAGCAGGCCCGGTGCGCGGGCTGGAGGCTGGAGCGCGAAAGCGAAATATTGCATGCGGGCCAGAGCGTATTCACGCCCGACTTTACCCTGGTAGCCGATGATGGGCGGCGCGTGCTGCTGGAGATCGTCGGCTTCTGGACTCCTGAGTACCTGCAGTACAAAGCCCAACAGCTGGAGAAATTTCGGCAGTATCCGATCCTGATCGCGATACCACAGCAAAATCGGTCCGCACTGCCAGCGCACTGTGGGAAGCCCATTGTCTTTAAGCGTTATCTGCAGCCCGCCGACGTATTGGCTCGTCTGAACTCGCTGCCGACCTAGCTATGCACTGCCAAGCCACCCATTGGTGTGATGCAGAGGCGGGGCTGAGGTCGACATTCCGCTGCCTGGCTGCCTATCCTAGAAGCAGCTTGTAGTTTGTAACTGAGTCGTGTGTGCGAATGTTCATTGAGCCCGGCATGCTTGGCGATACGTTAATGGGCGATTCCGCCGGATGTCGCCGCAGAGCGAGCGTTTTCATGGGGCAGTCGATTGACGATTGGCGCGTGATGCCTAAGATTGCAATACCTACTATCTATTTAACAAACGTTACTTAACCAACACGGACAAGGAACTGAATTCATGGGTCAGCATACGGTCGAATTTAATGACGACAATTTTAAGCAAGAAGTTCTAGAGTCCTCACAAGGTGTGCTCGTCGACTTTTGGGCTCCTTGGTGCGGTCCGTGCCGGCAAATCGCGCCGTTGATCGACCAGTTGGCCGAGAAATACTCGGGCACGGTGAAGGTCGGCAAGATTAATATCGACGAGAATCCCAACGTCACCAGCCAGTACGGCATTCAGAGCATCCCCACTTTGCTGCTGATCAAAAATGGTGAAATTGCGGAAACGTTTCGCGGCATGCCGCCTCAGGCTAAACTGGAACAGGCCATGGAGAGCATGACCGCCTAGACAGCCAACCATACGGGGAGAATGAATATGTCTGACGTTAGCCGCTCAGCGCCTAGACGTCTCCCCGATTTATATGGTTTGTTGGGACTTGCTCCGTTGGAGTCCGATCGGGCTCGCATTGAACAGGCGCTAAGGCGGCTGGCGAGCCATATTCAGACGCACACTCAAGCAGTGGCTGCGAAGGGTCCGAGCGGTCCGCAGCTTGACCGCGCCCGCAAACTGTTCGAGCTCGGCAAGCAGCATTTGCTCGAGCCAGCTCACAAGGCCCGCTACGACGAGCAGTGGCAGGCCGTCTACGGGGCATTAGCTGTTACATCGGCCGCGCGCACTCGAGCGAGCGTTGAGTATCCAAGTGGGACTCAGTCAAGTGGGACTCAGTCAAGTGGGACTCAGTCAAGTGGGACTCAGTTGCCGACCTGGGAACTGAGCGAGCTCCAGGTGCTTTTGCCGGCGGGGGATGTGAGTGCGCCATTTAATTCCGCCGATTTCTTGGCCAGCCGATCAACTGAAATTGCTGCCGGATATGCACAGGACTTTGACAAACTGCTCAGTTTGTTAAAGCCCAGTGCGGCGCCTGAGCCGTGGGATGCCGCTGCGCCGAATGCGCAGTCCGTCGCCGGCGCAGTGAAACTTCCCACCACGGAGCGCTCCGCGCGGATGACGCCAGGCGAGCCGTCGGCCGTGCAGCCGCTGGAAGACCCTCTTCAGCGGCGACTGAGAAAGATGCGCGGGCCGAACGCCTTCTTGCGGACGATGGGCGCACTGGCTGCCGTGGGGATTGTACTGGGGCTCGCTTACTGGCGAGTGCAATATGCCCAGGCGCCCGCACCGGCCCTCAACGCGGCTCAGCAGCCGCCGTCGGCCCGACTTCAGGCTACTAACGGCTCGTTAGACCCCATCCAAAACCCCGCCACCCCGGCGACTGCCAGTGTCGCAGCATCGGCCAACCCGACGAGCACTGCCGACCAGACTGCGTCTGCTAGTGTGCCCGGGTCCAGTCCTAGGCGCAGTCCCAGGCGCAGTGGCCTGCCGTCTGTGCCCGGCATCCAGGCAATTCTTCCTGCGGGCGAATCGTTGACACAGAGCGTGGCCGCGGGGCCCGCTGCCAGCCAGACTCCAGTCGAGAGCGCAGTGCCAAATAGTTTCCTGACTGACAGCGACATGCCGGACAGCGACACGCCGGACAGCGACATGCCGAACAGCGACATGCCGAGCAGCGACATGCCAGACAGCGACATGCCGGCAGCTAACGCCGCGGCGGGTATCGACGGCGGTTCCTTGAAAGACGACGAGCGGCAGCAGTGGACAGCAGGCATGTTGGCTGTTCGCAAGGCCATTGGTCAACACCAATTTGCCCAGGCGTCTGCTCAGTTGGAGAGCCTGCGGCCGCTGGCCAGAACCCGCCTGCAGGTACAGCAACTGGCACGCTGGACCAACGTCGAGCAGCTCGTTCAGCGCTTCAGGAAAGAACTCGACAGTGCGCTAGCGGGCATGCAGGCGGCCGAATCGTTCTCATTTGGCAATTCAAATTTAGCCTCGTTTGTAGAATTCGCAGGCGAGCGCGTCGTGCTGCGCATCGAAGGCAGGAATCGAACTTTCGCTATGTCGGAGTTGCCAATCGAGATCGCCTTGGCTATCGCCGATATGGCCATGGACCGCCAACATCCGCAGTCGCTGGCCGCCAAAGCGGCGTTCATTCTAGTCCATCCGGACGCGCAGCAAGACGAGCTCTCAGTCGAGCAAGCGCAGCAAATGATGTCCGCAGCAATAGCCGCTCAAGAGCTCCCCAGCGACATGTTGCAAGCTTGGCAAGAAGACTTCGCCCTTCCCTAGGATACGAAGTTATTGCCGCGGGCTGCTGCAATCGGTTTGATCTGAACGACAATAGTAGAAGCCTTTCGTCGGATACCGCCCGCTTCCATTTGCAACTCTGCGCATTAGCTCGTCACATGCGTTTGCGATGGATGCTCGACTGTCGCTACCTCTGTCCATCAGCCGACTGCCGACTGCCGACTGTCAACTTGACTAACTACTCGACTATCACCGCGAATGTCAAGTCGACGGTCATCCCGACTAGTGTGACTGTTTGACTCACCTGCCATTTAGCTCTATGTTACAGGTTGGTCAGCAGAGCTTCTCAGATTTTTGATGGAGAGCGGAACCATGTTTGAAACAGGCTTGGAGAATTCTAAGAACGAGTTTTTGAACCAGCTTCGACATCTCTCCCTATCGGGTTTTGAGGATCGACTTCTCTCAAAGTATCTGAAGATGGGACAACAGGTCTTCGAGAACCCCGAAGTTGTCGATCGCATTATCTTCCCGGTCGACGCCATCATTTCTATTGAATACTGCGTGGATGAAGATGCGTGTGCCGACTTATTGACCGTGGGGCGTGAAGGGTTTGTCGGTATATCCTGGGTAGCTGGCAGCGCTATGATGCTAGGCCACGCGGTGGTTCGGCAGCAGGGCGAGGTACTGGAAATGAACGTGAAAACCTTCATCAAAATGCTCCAGCAGAGCAAAGCCGCAAAACACTTGTGCGATCGATATGTTCTGTATCGAATGGCCTGCTTGGCTCAGCGGACCGCCTGTCGAATGAATCACACCGTACTGCAACGTTTGTGTCAGAAGCTTCTGGTATGGGAAGATCGAAATGGCGGTCGTGGGCATTTCTCTTTAACGCATAAGAATTTGGCCAACATGTTGGGCATACACCGAGCGACGACATCCGAGCATCTGACCCGCCTGCAGTCGCTGGGAGTCGTCACCTATTCCCATGGCCAAGTGGTGATCTGCAACCGCGACCAATTGATGAAGAAGAGCTGTGGCTGCTTTCGGATTACCAGGGACCTCTACCGCAATTTGGTGGAAGAATCTCACCTGAGGAGCTATGTCCAGGGCTGGTAGGCGGGGCTAGACGTCCGTCGTTTGTCGTTTGGGCGACACTTTCTAGCTTGCTGTGAAATCGGGTCCATATTAGTTAGTATGCGGTGGCCTGCGTAGCCTGGACTTTCTCCGTAGCTATGCTTGCAGGTTGACCAAAATTGACTTTGGATCTGAAGAAGCGGACAGTAATGAACCAACTGCAAGGTATACGGAGCTTGCCTCGGTCATCGCCGAATAGGGCCTACCGCACTGGCCTAGTGCGGCTGGTGCTGCTTGTATGGATCGCTCTAGTCACTGCGGGCTTTTCTGCACTGGTGGTCTACGAGCGCTATCCAGGTACAGATGGCGGGCCAACGCTCAAGGCGGAGTCGACTCTCCACCGCGAGACCTGGACGTTGCTGGTGGCAGTGCACCCGCGCTGCCCGTGCACTCAAGCCACGGTCGACGAGCTCGAATCTTTACTGCGTCGCTACCCAGCCGATGTGGTCTGCCACGCCATGGTCTATCATCCTCCAGGACTGGAAAAGGTGTGGCTCGAATTATCGCTCGTAGAGCAACTGCGCGCGCTGCCGCGAGTCACGCTGAGCGGCGACAGCGATGGGCGGAAGCTGGCAGCGCTCGGTATGGAAACCTCAGGGGCCGTACGCTTGATCGATCCCGCTGGCAAAGTTCGGTTCTATGGTGGCATCACTGCTTCGCGTGGACACCGTGGATTCAATGCCGGCAGCCAGATTATAGAGTCCTTGCTGCGCGGCAAGGCGATAACTCTCGACCATGCTCCCGTCTACGGTTGCCGCATGCGTCCTGCGCCTAAGGAGATACAGTAATGTTGATCGAAGTGAGCCAAGCCTCCACTCGAGAGCGGCGCATCGAAGAAGTTTTCCAAGCCAATCTAACCAAACTGCGAATGTCGACCGATCGCGTCTTCGCATGGTTGCTGCTGGGGCAGTGGATATTTGCCATCGCGTGCAGCCTGTGGATATCTCCTACGAGCTGGGACGGGCCTGAATCGTCCGTCCATATCCATGTCTGGGCGGCGGTGTGCTTGGGAGGAGTCTTGATCAGTCTGCCGCTGGCACTGATCTTCTGGTTTCCCAGTAGCCCACTGAATCGCTTTGTCAATGCATCTGCCCAAGTCCTGTTCTCGTCTTTGTTGATCCATTTAATGGGTGGCCGCATCGAAGCTCATTTTCATATCTTCGGTTCGCTGGCGATTCTGTCATTCTACCGAGACGCTAAGGTCTTCATCCCAGCGGTTGCAATCATCCTGCTGGATCATGGTTTGCGAGGCCTGTTTTGGCCTGAGTCGGTATTTGGCATCGTAGCGGCGGCTCCCTGGCGCGCGGTGGAGCACGGCGGTTGGGTTTTGTTCGAAACCGTATTTTTGGTGTGGGGCGTGACTCAAGCTCGCGTGCACTTGCGCTCCCTGGCCACGATGCAGGCTTCGCTGATGGAGGAGAAGCAACGCTTGGAGGACGAAGTCCAGCAGCGTTTAGAAGAGCATGCCATGATGCAGATTCACCTCGCCCAAGCTCAGAAGCTGGAGGCTATTGGCAGCCTGGCTGCGGGGATCTCGCATGAAATCAATACGCCCATGCAATGCGTCAGCAGCAATGTAGAGTTCCTCAAAAGCTGCTCTCAGCGCGTCCGAGAAATCATGGACCGTTATCACCAAATGCTCCATACAGATGCTCCGGCCAAACGCGAAACTCGCATCGCGGAAATCAACGCGTTGACCAAATCGCTGCGGTTTGACCATATGCGTCAGCAAGTACCCGAAGCGATCGACGAAGCAGCCATGGCTGTTGATCGCGTCGTTGGAATCTTGGCCGCGATGAAGGCCATGTCGCATCCGGGAACGAAAGGCAAGGTCCCTACCGATATCAATGCCATCGTACGCAACGCCGTACAAATCTCCAAAGGCCGTTGGAAACACCTAGCGCGAATGGACCTCGATCTAGGACGAACCATTCCGGTGGTGCACGCATTTCCTGCCCAATTCGGACAGGTCATGCTCAATTTGATAATTAACGCGGCAGATGCGATTGGTGAAAATGCGAAACACGGGAAAAAGGGATGCGGCGCAATACGCATCTGCACCTGTGCCGTCGATGACGGCGTCATGATCACGGTCAGCGACAATGGCTGCGGCATGGCACGGGACATTCAGGAGCGGCTGTTTGACCCGTTTTTTACGACGAAAGCCATCGGGCAAGGCACCGGCCAAGGCTTGCCGATCACCCGCGACATCGTCGTCAATCAACATAAGGGCAAGCTTGACTTCACCTCCCAGGTCGGTCTCGGCACCACTTTTACGCTCTGGGTTCCCCACACCTCTGCACCAGCATGCGCTAACGAAACCGGCGCAGACACACTCAACCTAAATCTTCAAGCCAATGAAAGGACCTGCACCAATGTCGAAGCTGCTGTTTGTTGATGACGATGCGAGCTTGCTCCGCGCACTCGATCGCAGTCTCCGCTTTGACTATGAATTGCAATTAGCCGAGTCGGGTGAGATAGCGCTCGACATGTTGCGGGGTGACAATTCGACGGCCGTTATTGTTACCGACATGGAAATGCCTGGTATGGACGGGCTCCAATTTATCGAACAAGCCAGGCAAATTGCCCCGCATAGCATCTATCTGATGTTAACTGGCAACCAAGACTTTGACACGGCCATCGCTGCAGTGAACGATGGATCGGTGTTCCGTTTTTTGAGTAAACCATGTCCGATTGCAGCCATCAAACGAGCCGTCGGTGCGGCCTTCCAACAGCGTGAGTTGCTGTACTCGGAACGAGAGCTATTGGAGCGCACGTGTGTTGGAGCAGTCGATCTACTGAGTGATGTCATCGAGTCGGTCAAACCGGAATTGCTCGACCACACTCGCCGCGTCGACGGCACGATGCAAAGTTGCGAGGGTGCCCTGGGCGGCGCTGGCTCATACGAGTATCGCTTGGCGGCCAAGCTGGGACTGCTGGGTTTTGCGCTAATGCCTCAAATTGAGCAAGACAATTTCCGTAGGCTTCGCCCATCGAACCCGGCCAGCCAGTTGCTATTGACCAAGTTCATGGAAACCTCCTCGCGACTTGTGGGCCGCATCCCTCGCTTGGCACCAGTTGCAGAACTCCTCGCCAGTGTACCACAGGCTGATATGCTGGCGCTCCATGGAACGGCAGCTCTCAGCTCCCCGGCAGTTGGCGCGGCGCTGCTGAAGCTTGCGATTCTCTGGAACGTAGCCATCCACAAAGAGAGCAGCGCTAGCAATGCTTTGCGACAACTCTCCGCAGCCGTACCGGACATCCCACCGGTAATCGAAAGCGTTCTGCTGGCTAGCGGCGGCGACTGCGAGCGCGAGCCAGTGGTATGGACCAAACTACACGAACTGCGAGAGGGCATGCTGCTCCGCCATAATGTCATGGGGGTTGACGGGCGAACACTCATTCGTGCAGGATTGCCGCTCACTCAAACAATTATCGAAAAACTAAAATTGCATGAGGGGACTTTGGATCACGTAAAATTTGCCGTGGATCCAGAATACGTTCGTCATGCCTACGTCCCAGCCGGAGCTCCAGTATGACGGCCAAATTGCTTTTTATAGACGATGATCCACTAGTCCTCTCCGCCTTTCGACGTTCGCTTGAAGATCGACACCCGGAGTGGCAAGCTGACTTCATCGCGTGTCCGCTCGAAGCCTGGGAACGCGTCCAACGCCAGCCCTACGATACCATCGTGGTGGACATGAAAATGCCCCACATGACCGGCCTGGAGTTCCTAGTCCATGTTAAATCCAACCCAGCCACGCGAGCCATCCCCGTGGTGATCGTCACCGGGTCCGCTGCCTCGGATGATAAACGCAAAGCGCTGGACTACGGCGCGGCAGATCTGCTGAACAAGCCGGTGTCCGCCGACGATCTCGACGCCCGAATTCGCAGCTCGCTAAAGCTCCGCTACTACGAACAGCAGCTTGAAAAACAGAGCGAATTGCTGGCTCGGCAGGTGTCGCTCAAGACTGCAGAATTGTCTGCGTCGCGGTTGGAGATAATTTGGCGGCTTGCAAAGGCCAGCGAGTATCGGGACGAAGATACCGGTAATCACGTCATCCGCGTGGGAGCCTATAGCCGCATTCTGGCCAAACGCATGGGGCTTTCCGCCGATTTCTGCGACACAATTTTTCATGCCGCACCACTGCACGACTTGGGAAAACTCGGCATACCAGATTCCGTTTTATTGAAGCCTGGAAAGCTCAACGATGAAGAGTGGAGGGTCATGAAGACGCACTGCCAAATTGGTGTGTCCATTCTGAATGAGGAGTGCAAGCTGGGACGCCTAGCCAGAACCTCATTCGAGGAGGACTGCGTAGCGGCTTCCATGAGCCAGGACAATCCATTCCTAAGCATGGCCTCCGATATCGCCCGTTCGCATCATGAAAGATGGGACGGAGCTGGCTACCCACACGGGCTTGCCGCATCGCAAATTCCTCTAGCGGCGCGAATCGTGGCTCTGAGCGATGTATACGATGCACTCAGGAGTCGGCGGCCCTACAAAGAGCAAGCGTCGGTTGACCAAGCCGTGTCGATTATTATCGCAGGTACGGGCAGCCATTTTGATCCCCAGGTCGTGCAGGCCTTCCTCGACGGCTTGGAGTTGATCCGAGCTACCGAAATATCGCTGGGCGATTTCCACAATGGCCCAACACCCGCCAAGCTACCCTTGCCTGCGCTCGGCTTGACCGACGGCGAGAGCTATTCGTCCAGCGGGATGGCCCAGGCCTACTTGGTTCCCATGGGCAGCGCTGCTCTCGGCATGTGATCGCCAGCTAAGTTGCTAACTAGCTACCGCGCTAGCCAGCCAAGCCGCTACCTAGCTTCAGGCAGTCTAACCAAAATGGCATCACCATCGACTCGCACGGCATAGCTGCCGGTAGCCTCGGTCGCGGGCATGGTGACCGCTTGACCATCGCGCACATCGAACTGGGCACCGTGTCGCGGACAGGAGATGCAGAAACCTTCGAGCTCGCCATCGCCCAAAGTTCCGCCATCGTGGGTACAGACGTCTTCGATGCAGTAGTATTCACCGTCGACGCGCACGATCACCAGGAAGTGATCGTCGAGCTCAACGCAGAGCTTGCCCGAAGCGGGCAAGTCGGCGAGTTTAGCAACTTCAATGAATTCGGACATGGGCTTAGCGGTACTCTCGGACTTGCCGTGCAATGGAGTGTCCGAGTGCGTCGCGCACACTCTCGATGGTAATACGGTCGAAGATCTGCTGGAAAAATCCAGTCACGATCATCCGCACCGCTTCCTTGCGCGTGAACCCGCGGCTCTGTGCGTAGAAGATCAGTTCCTCGTCGACCTTGCCGGATGTACTGCCGTGCGTGCAACGGACGTCGTCGGCCAGAATCTCTAGGCCCGGAATCGAATCGGCCCGAGCGTCCTCGCTGAGCATCAGGTTGTCGTTGCGTTGGTAGCCGTCGGTC
The DNA here is from genome assembly GCA_934278005.1 of uncultured Pirellulaceae bacterium. Classification (GTDB taxonomy): domain Bacteria; phylum Planctomycetota; class Planctomycetia; order Pirellulales; family Pirellulaceae; genus Aureliella. The sequence goes on from CAKQWG010000108.1 coordinate 10,467, forward strand.
TTTTGCGCAATCGGATCCACTTCGATCATCCCGCGCCACACCGTCCGCGATTGGTCTTGCAGGGCGGCCTTGTAAAGGAAATCGCTACGGCACGAAGGGGCTTGGTGGTGCTGCAAAGTGTTGTAGGTCAGTTGTTGCTTATCGCGAGTGAAGAGCACACCATTGACCTGGCAGTTGGCACCTTTGCCGACCATCGACACGTGTTGATTGAC
>CAKQWG010000109.1 GCA_934278005.1 uncultured Pirellulaceae bacterium
CTCAGTTGTCATTAGCTCAGTACCCGACGCTCCGCGTCGGTAACTCAGTGATCGAGGTAGGGAGGACCAATTGCTTGGTCCCCCCTCCCGCCGAACCGTACGTGCGGTTCTGCCGCATACGGCTCTCCAGTTAGTAGGTTCCTGTAGATTGAACGAACCGAGTGTGGGCTTCACGCAGGCTGTATAACCCACGCTCGGAGAAATATGCGTTTGGCCAACATTGGTTACGGGTTAATCGCTGTGGGTTGCTTCGATGGCGTTTGAGTAGGATACATCGCAAGCGGCGAAGGACCGTAGCGTCATACGTTTCGAAGACGTTCCAGAAGCAGTGTCGAAAGTAGTTGAACCAGCCGCCAAGAGAACGACTCAGACGTTCGATCGTGAATTCCGAGGAAACACCCGATTTACGTGGCGTTAGCTCGCGAATGCGGTCGACCACCTTGCGATGACTCTTGGCTCGGGGGAGAGCGAAAACGCCCTCGGAACGAGTAGCCCAGGAAGTCAAAGCTCTTCTCTCGCGAATCGACAATGTGCGTTTTCTCGGGATGCAGGGTCAAGCCAACCTCGGCAACCCAGGCTCGGATTTCCTCAAGAGCTGCTTCGGCTTCGAATTCGCTGCGACATAGGATAACAAAGTCATCTGCGTAGCGAACCATCTCGAAGCCTCTTCCAGCCATCAAGTGATCCAGCGGGTTGAGATAGACATTGGAGAGCATCGGAGACAGGACCGCGCCTTGAGGAACACCACTTTCTGGTGTCCATTTCTTCAGCTCGGCTATGATTTCCTGCTCCAGGTACTTTTCGACCAGTCGCAAGACTGCACTATCCGAGACTTTCTGCTTTACTAGTTGAAGCAGGCGATCTTTGGGAATTGTGTCAAAGTAACCCTTTAAGTCTGCATCCACTACATAGACATATCCGTCGACCAACAGCTGTTCAACGCACCTGAGTGCATGGTGACATCCACGTCCATGACGAAAGCCAAAGCTTCGTGGGTGAAACGTGTGGTCAAAGATTGGCTCCAGTACGTGAACCAGCGCCGTTTGCACGACCCGGTCGCGTACTGTCGGAATGCCTAACGCTCGCTTTTCGTTGCTGCCTGGCTTGGGAATTTCGACACGACGAACAGGCAGGGGACGATAAGTTTCGTCCTTCAACTCTTGTTGCAATCGTTCCAACTCCGGCCAACGTTGCTCGGAAAAGGCTTGCACGGTTTGTCGGTCAACTCCGGCAGCACCATCCTTTCCTATAACTTTCATCGCAGAAAAGTACAGGTTCTGTCGACTCATTACCTTATCGTAAAGTGCGTGCCATTTACCTCCTCTCACTTTGTTTTCCAAAAGTGTCGTCAACATGCGTTCAGTCCAAACGGACGGATGAGCCCACCGATCAATTGTCGGTGTCTCTCGAGTCGGTGTAGCCGCGAACGGCACTGTGACTGGTTGGTAGTCGCGTTTTCGATTTCTTGTTCCGCGTTTAGGCATTTCGCATCTACTTTCCTACCGCCCTTGGCTCCACCAAGTCATGTTGTCTTGGCTTCATAGCTACCGTGACGGCTCTGACTTCTGTTCATGTCGTTCGCTAATCGTTTGATATCAGTGTTCCTCACGGAAACGCAGTTACCAGTGTCGGATAAAGGGCGGTAACGTTACCCTGACAGGGACTTCCACCCTGCTATTCAAACGCCTTAAAAGGCGCACTGGGCCGACGCTCCGCGTCGGTAACTCAGTGTGGCCCGACGCTCCGCGTCGGTAACTCAGTTGTCAGTAACTCAGTACCCGACGCTCCGCGTCGGTAAGCAGTGGGGTTAACCGACGCGAAGCGTCGGGCCACACTGGCCGTGCGCACGGCGCCGTCCGCTTGCTCCACGATCCAGAGGCGACCGGGCTTTAGGAATCGGGGCGCCTCGGCCAGCTCACGCAGCGGCCCATGGGCCCGTCCCGCCTGCAGCTCCGACTCGCGCCAGCGCAATAACTCTGCGTGGGCACTCTCGCCGACGACGATCAAGCGGCCCGAGGGATAGCGTCTGAGAAAATCGGCCACTTGCTCCCAGGCTGCAGGATCGCTTTCCGCCTGGGTGACCTCCTCGATGTGGTGTCCCAAATAATGGACCCAACTGGGCTCCATGCCTCCGATAGACAACCACGCGGTCTTACTATGTGTGCCGCCATCTAGCGGGCTGCCGTCCTGTGGAGCACTGCGGCCTTGTGCGTTAGGTCGATCGGACTGCTGCACACTGCTGAGCGCGGCCAGATCGAAGCGATAGGAATCGACCGATTTAGTTCCATAGCCAAACAGGATCACTTGAAACAGCCCTGCGGCGACCAACCAGGCCGTGGGTAAGCGTTCGAGTTGCCGCCGCGATTCCCACCAGAAGCCAAGCCCACCCACAGCCGCGATGATGGCTCCGGCTAGCGCAGCTCGGCTGAGCAAAGGCATTGCCTCATGTTGGCTCAACCACCAAATCACAGCCGCAATAATCACGCCGACGGCCATGGTCAGCGAATACGCGATGCGGCGCATGGAACAGGCCGGGCGCGACCAAGCCGTTTCGAACTGTCGCCAGAAGCCGCCCAGCATAAGCGCCGCGCCGGCATAGCATGGGGTGATATAACTAGGGAGCTTAGTGCTAGCGGCAGAGAAAGCCAGCACGTACACACCGATCCACACAACCGACAGGACGACCATCTGTCGCTGGACTACATTGTCTTTGCTCGCTTTAATGCCCCACACGACGACGGGAATTAGCCACATCGACCATGGGAACGTGCCAACTAGAAATGCTAAGGGGTAGAAGAGCAGCGATCCGTTGTGTCCCTCCATTGAGCCCATCGCCCTTCCCACATTGTGCTCTAGGAAAAATCCTCGCAGGAATTCCCCGTGTGTCTCAACACCCACGGCAATGTACCAAGGGGCTGCCGCCGCCAGACTCAGCAGCACACCCGGAAGCGTGCGCAGGGCCAGCACCGCGCGCAAGCACTGCAGCGGATTGAAGGTTGCCCACAGTGCCAGAACTTGATCCCAGAGCCAGCCTGGCCAAGCCGACGAGCGGCTTTGCGGAGTCTGACGAGTGCCGTGGGGAGCTGCATCCAGCTGCTGCAGGCGGTGACAGATCAACCACCAGGCGTGGACTACCACCAGCGGTAGCAAGATCCCCACAGGTCCCTTGGCCAGCGCAGCTAGGCCCAACATCGTGTAGCCAAATAACGCGGGAATCCACCGCGCCCGCGCAACTCGCCCGCTGGAATAGGGCGGATTGGGAGACAGACAAGCGATCACCAGTGCTGCGATCCCCAGCGTACTGAAGGCTATGAGACAGGCGTCCGGTGTCGCCGCCCGGCCCGCCATGACAAACAATCCACAAGTTGCCATGCAACCCGCCGCCCAGAATCCTTCGTGGCTGAGCCCCTGAGGTTTGCCCGACAAACGCGAGCCCAGCACACCCACGGCGAGTATCGTCAGCAGTGCGCACAGCGCCGATGGCAACCTCGCCGTGAATTCGGACTCACCTAGAGCGAGGTAGCCCAGCATTTGTCCCCAGTACAGCAAGATCGGCTTGTGATCGCGCAGCTCTCCGTTGAAGGTGGGAACAATCCAGTCGCCGCGTGCGAGCATCTCGTGGCTGGCCCGCGAATTGCGAGGTTCGTCCCGGTCCCATAAGCGGGCAGTGCCCAATTCAACGAATAGGACACTACCAGCAACCAGCGCCAGCAAGACGAATCGCCAATACGACACAGATAACCGGGAAGCGTGGGACATGGCACTTATCGTCGAGGTAAAGTAGTGGTAAGTTGTCTCTCTTAGAGATTTGGCCGTGTACAAGCAAGAGGAAACCGTTCCAGTGGAACACGTTAGTTCGGGACGTATGAAGGACGAGAGTTTTCTGCGCGAGTTCCCACACACCGCAGAGCAGTCCCCGCGCGATGACGCTAAACCAGCTGACCCACGACGCATGCGGCGTATCGCTGGGTGGCTGCTGTTTGCCACCATCCTGTCCACATTTTGGGCTGGCGTGGGGGCCTGGGTACCCGCCACTCCCTTCGCGCTGGCCGAACAGCAAGGTTCGCTCATGCCCGTCCGCCAAGCCCTACTGGCGAATTGGTCCAGCGGTCTGGCGTTCTCACTTGGGCTGATGGCAATACTGGGCGCTCATGAACTGGGGCACTATGTCCTGACCATCCTGTATCGCGTCCCTAGCACTCCGCCTCTGTTCATCCCCTTTCCGTTCTATTCGCCGATTGGCACGATGGGAGCGGTAATCATGATGCAAAGTGGCACCGCCGACCGTAAGCAAATTTTTGACATCGGACTGGCTGGGCCCTTGGCCGGACTAATCGTCGCCATCCCGGTATTGATTCTGGGCATTCTCTACGCACATCCGATCACCTACGCACCGGACGAATCGCTGCTCATGGGCCAGCCGCTGTTGATCCAGTGGTTGGCGCAGGTCTTAGTTCCAGAGCGTGCTGACGAGTTCATACAGGTCGCTAATACGCAGGCCAGCCCGTTGTTGATGGCCGGCTGGGTCGGGCTGCTGGTGACGGGCTTGAACATGATGCCGCTGGGACAACTAGACGGAGGACACGTTACGTTTGGTCTATTGGGCCCCAAGTCCTACTACGTGGCGCTGGCTGCCATGGCCGCCGCAATTGGCTATATGATTTATTCTCAAGTCGTCATCTTTTCGCTGATGCTTGTACTTGTAGCGCTGATGGGGCTGCGACACCCCCCCAGCAGCGACGACAGCCGTCCCTTGGGACTGCCGCGCCAAATCATCGGTTGGGTCTCGCTGATCTTGCCTATTCTGTGCATCCCAGCGAACCCGATTTCCATCTTAGGCTAACCTGGCATTGGCATGATTTAGAAACGCGAACCTGGACCGCTGTGGGCTTGTCACTAACCGTAGACAATGCCGTATAATAGAATTCCAGTGCGTTGCGATTAGAGTTGCGACTGCGACGTCTGGACTTTTTGCCTAGCTGGCAGGGACTTAAAACGCGCATCGCTGCACCACTATTTAGGAGACCACCTGTAAACGTGCACGAACACTATCGATCGCAAAGCATCGCCCGAGAACGCTGTATCTTAGCGCGACTGATCGGGCCAAACGATGCCTTCACGGACAATCCGCTTGATGAAATGACCGGCTTGGCAGATTCGGCTGGCACGGATGTCTTGGGCGGTGTCGTCCAGCGCCGCGAGGCACCCGATCCGAAGACTTTTCTTGGCAAAGGCAAAGTCGAGGAGCTACGGCAGTTGGTGGAGATGCACTCGGCCGATGTGGTCATCTTTGATAACGACCTATCCCCCAGCCAGACCCGCAATTTGGAGCAGGCGCTGGACATTAAGGTGATCGACCGCACCGAGCTGATTCTAGACATTTTCGCGTCCAACGCTCGCACGCACGAGGCTCGCTTGGCCGTCGAACTGGCGCAGCTCGAATACTCTTTCCCCCGTTTGAAACGCATGTGGACTCACTTGTCGCGTCAGTCGATGGGTGTTGGTATGCGCGGTCCGGGCGAGAAGCAGTTGGAAGTCGACCGACGTCTAGTCGTCAAGCGTATCCACGAGCTTAAGCTGGACTTGCAGAAAGTCGAAAAACGCAAGCAGCGGGAAGTCGCTGGCCGCCGCGATTTCCTCACCGTCTCGCTGGTGGGCTACACCAACGCGGGTAAAAGCACGTTGATGAATGCCCTGACAGACGCCGGAGTCGAAGCGGTAGACAAGCTGTTCGCTACGCTCGACACTCGCACGCGGCGGTGGACACTGCCAAGTTGGGGCCCGGTGTTGCTGAGCGACACGGTCGGGTTCATTCGCGACTTGCCGCACAAACTGGTGGCCAGCTTCCGCGCCACATTGGAGGAGGCTCGCGAGGCCGACCTGCTGCTGCACGTGGCCGACGCCAGCAATCCGGCCGTACTGGAACAGATTTCAGCTGTCTATAGCGTGCTGCAGGATCTGGGCATCGACGAAAAGCAAACGCTGTTGGTGATCAACAAGATCGATCTACCTGGGGCAAGCGAACGCATGCAGGCGGTTCAAAATCGCTATCGCCACAGTGTGGCCGTCAGCGCGCGTAGCGGCCAGGGGCTCGATCAGCTCGCTAAGCGAGTCAGCCAGGAGCTCAGCGCCGGCTTCGTGACGCTTAGCGTACGGCTCAAGGTCGACGATGGGAAAACGATGGCCTGGCTGGCTAAGTCGGGTGAGATCAGCAGCAAGCAGTTTCATGACGACCATGTCGAGATCCATGCGCGCATGCCCGCTCGTTTCGCTGGCCGGCTGGCCCGTGATGGACATCCGATCGAAGTCCTGCAGGGAGAGCTGCCACAGGAAGTCAAGGACGCCGAACAATGGGAAGAACAGCTTCCAACCGTCGGCTCCGTCATGCCCACGCTGCCGAGCCCCGAGGCCGACGAGGAGGTAGCTTAACGGTTGCTCGATCAGCCGCTTTGGCGTTAGCCACGGTTGCTTAACAAAACTGTAAACTTTTGGATGGGTGCTCAAGCTCTATCGAAACTCAGCCATTTGCGGGGAAATTCGCCGCAGCCAAAGTTTTGGGAATTTTGCTACATTACTCCTCAGTGTATGCTCTGGCGAGTCCGTATGCTCTGGCGATTTCTGCCGTCAAAGCACGCATCTCTCCTCACCGCGCTTCCCTCGAAGAGTTACCCCCCGTGTCCACTCCGCTTCCCGCTCGCGTCGCCTATCAGATTCAACTGCAACAAGCTGATTCGACGCTGCAACACTTGCAAAAGAAACACGTGCGCATGGTATGGCTGCGGACGATCTTCTTTTTCGGGGCTTTCGCTGGATTGTTTTTCGGCTACGCCGACGTCGGTTATCGCGTGCCGCTGCTATGGTTAGGCTGGACTGCCGCTGTGGCCTTCCTGGTCGCCATAGTCTGGCACGAGCACCTGCGGCTGGCGATCTCGCGGCAGATTGCCGACCAACAACTGCTGCAGCGACTGCTAGCCCGCCTCGACCGGGATTGGAATCAATTGCCCGAGCAGCACTTGCTCCCCGAGTTTGCCGAACTGCCCTTTGCAGACGACCTCGATGTGGCCGGAAGTGCCAGCCTGCTAAACCTGCTCTCGCTGGCAGGCACGCTCCCGGGCCAGCGGAAGCTACATAGCTGGATCGCCGAAAGCACCGATTGGCCCACGGTCCTCTTGCGGCAGCAGGCCGTGCGACAGATGACCAACCAGCGTGAAATGCGACTGTCGATCGTGAAGACAGTCCAGGCTCACAGCGCGGGCGGTCACAGCGCGGGCAATCTGGCCAAGCATGTCTACGGCCTGCCGCAGTGGGCGTCTAGTCCGCAGTGGCTGCCGCAACACCGCTTAGCGCATTGGCTCAGCTACCTCGGCCCGGCACTGATCGCCTGTGGAGCAGTACTGGTTGTCATCGCTCTGGCTAGCGGCGAAAAGACGGTGCTCCCTAACATCGCGGTAGGACTGCTCGGCGGTGGCCTGCTGCTGAACATCATTGTCACCGGTCTATGGGGCAGCTGGATTCACGACATCTTCCAACAAGTCACTGGATCGCAGCGGGCGACCGCCCAGTTCGCTGAGCTGTTCGAGTCCTTTGCCAAGTTGCCGCACGACGGCGGACTGCTGGACCAGATCCGGAAAGTCGCTACCGAGCAGCCCAACTGTGCAACACGCGGCTTCCATAAGTTGCTTAGCCTGGTGCGACTAGCCAATCTGCAACGCGATCCGTTGATGTACATTGTGTACTTAGTGCTCCAGCTGACATGCATGTGGGACTTTCGCATTTTGAAACTGCTCGAGCGGTGGAAGATCCGCTTCGGAGCCGACGTCGCGGCGTGGTTCGATGCGCTGGGCACCTGTGAAGCGATTGTTAGCGCCGCCACGCTGGCGGACGAAAACCGCGATTGGGCTTTTCCCGAACCACAAGCCGATCCGGGCCTGAAACTGAACGGAGTTGCCATCGGTCACCCGTTACTGCCCGACGGACACCGGGTGCCCAACGACATCAAACTCGCCAGCGATCGACCGCTACTGCTAGTGACCGGTTCCAATATGGCCGGCAAAAGCACTTTCCTGCGCTCGCTCGGACTGAACCTGGTCTTGGCTCGCACCGGTGCCCCGGTATGCGCTCAGCAGTTGTCTACGCCGCTGTTTGAACTGGCCACCAGCATTCGCGTGCGTGACAGTCTGCGCGACGGGGTGTCGTTCTTCATGGCCGAGCTCCGCCGCTTGAAAGAAGTCGTCGATCTGGCCCACTGCCGTCACGAGCAAACTTGCCCAAGTCACCCTGCCCCCAATCAAATGGCGGCTGGGCAAGTCGAATCGACCGCCGCCGCATCTAAACTGACGCAGCAAAGTGCCACTCCAAACGACGCTCCCATTCTGTTCCTGCTCGATGAGATCCTACAAGGGACCAATAGCCGCGAGAGACAATTGGCAGTGGAAACCGTGGTGCAGCGCCTGCTCAGCTATGGCGCTTGCGGGCTGCTGTCGACCCACGATCTCGACCTAGCTACCGTCGAGTCCATTGCGCAGGCGAGCCAAGTGGTTCATTTCCATGAGTATTTTGAAACGGTCGACGGCAAAGAGGTCATGCGTTTCGACTACAAGATGCGCCCCGGCTCGACCCCCACCACCAACGCCATGAAACTGCTCAAACTGGTCGGGCTCGAATAACGCCCCTGGCGTAAGCTTCAAGTAAGCTTCTAGCTTGCGAGTGGCCTAAGCTTCTAGCTTGCGAAAAAGCGGCCTAAGCTTCTAGCTTGCGAAGAAGTGGCTCACCGCATGGCAAGCAGGATGCATACTCCACCGCCCATGACTGGGTTATTTGGCTCGAAAAGCAGCGTACTCTTCAGCCGTAATAACGCCATCGCCATTGGTATCAGCCGGTGTGGGATCGACCAACATGGCCTTCCATTCGTTAGCGGTCAGCTGCCCGTCGCCGTTGGAATCGTACTTACCAATTTGTCGTTTGGCCCACTCAAGTTCGGGTCCGCCGGGAGCGCTGCGTGCGGACGAGGATGCAGTGCTGGCCTTCGACGCGCTGGCATCTGTAGGAGCGTTTGCAGCGCTGCCCGCCGTCATACCGCTGACCCTTGCGCCTGCGGCAAGCGCTGCGATGCACTCGCTCGGCAGAATCACCCCATCGCCGTTGAGATCCCATTTTTGGAATTCGGCCAGCGTCTCTGCGTTCCACGAACTACTGAACTCGTTCATAGTGACTTGTCCGTCGCCGTTGACGTCGCTGCGAGCGAAGAAGTCGGGCAGACCGCTAACTTTGCTACTGGCAGCGGCCGTCGATCGGTAGCTCTTGGCATCTCCAAATCGCGAGACGGGTTCTTTAGCTTCCTCAGGGCGGTTCTCACTACGACTCCAACCTCGCGAATCGCCGCCGCGCCAGGAGCGTGAATCGTTTCTTTGGCTTTGATCTTTCTGCTGAGTAGCCTGCTCGGCCACTCGCCGCTGCGCATAGCGGACAGCCAACTCAGACTTACTGAGCTTGCCATCTCGATTGCGATCGTACTGCAGCGGGTCGTCCGACCAGCGTCCGCGCTTGAGCTCATCGGCATCCAACAGTCCATCTTTGTTGGTGTCGTACCGGCCCATGCGATCTTCGGCTTCCTTAGTATCGCGATCCTCAACTTTAACATTGAACACAGAACTGCTTGCGCCGAAACCGGGGAGCGGCTCGGGGGTCGTTTTCAAACTGAAGTCGGGCACCAGCAGCTCCGGAAGTTTGCTCTCCTGCGACTCGACATCCCCGCCACGGCTACTACTCGAGCCGCCGCGCATACGGTCCATTTCACCGACCAGTTTGTCGATGGGAACGGGCTTAGAAAGATCGATTTCAGGATTATTCTGAGCTAATCGTTGCAGGAAAAACTGGGCTGGCCCCTGGGCCTCCTCTGGGTCGATCATATTATTGCCGTTGCGATCGAAACGCTTGAGCATATCCGCCGGATTGAACCCACCGCGTTCACCTCCACCGCGGTCACCACCGCGGTCGCCGCCCCAGCCCCCCTCGCTGCGTCCGCCGCGATCCCGTCCGCCATCGCTATCGCCGCCCCGGCTCCAGCCACCTCTCATCTCGCCCGAACTGCCCTCGCGAGGAGGCTGAGCTAAGGCGTGTGGTCCCAGGCTGGCCGCCAGCCAACACACTAGCAGCCCGCACGCCACGGGTGTCACTTGGTAGGGATAAGTACGCATGATCTGTTCTTTCAAAGCCATCCAGCCTTTCGCAGCCATTCTCGGGAGCCGGCACGTACGAGCCAGCCTAGGCAGTATCCGCAGTGCCATCATAGTTTAAACCCCGCTTTGCCCGCATGGTTTCGCACGCCACCTTCGGCCAAGCTAGTGCTCTCCCACCGCGCGCTGCTCGCCGCAAACACTCATCGAGAGGGGCATGCAAGACGATCTATCCGCAGAGAAAGCCCATCGCAACAGCCTGCCCAGCTCGAAAAATCAGCGGGAAATTCTCAAAACTCTGCATTGCGGAAAGACTTCACCCTCAAAAGGGCTTGCACGATTCGTTGGTTTGTTTAACATTCTCCAGCATCAGACAGCCAACACGCTCGCACACGCCTCCGTAGCTCAGTTGGTTAGAGCAGCTGACTCTTAATCAGCGGGTCCAAGGTTCGAGTCCTTGCGG
>CAKQWG010000110.1 GCA_934278005.1 uncultured Pirellulaceae bacterium
GCCAAGGCAACTGCCAAGGCAACTGCCGAGACAACTGCTCGGGCCGCTGCGAGTGTCGCAACTCCTGGCGACTCGGCAGAGAAGCCGCCTCGACCCGAGCAAGCCGAGCCTGCAGCCAAGGCGCCTGCCAAGTCGACCGGACCGGCCGACAAAGAGGCCGCGGCACATGCGGCTAAAGCGGAGCCCAAGTTTGAGTCGCTGGAAATCACCATGCCGGGACCACCGCGTGCGTCCTTCGACCCCATTGCTGACGTGGCCGGCGAACTGTCGCTGGGAGGACTAGGCATTGCTTTCGCAGTCCGGCCAAACATCACCTCCGTCGATCCGACCCATTGGCAACCCGACGACGCGCTGCGCGTCGGGGATGAACTGCTGCAGATCCAGTGGCAGGTCTCGCCAGAGACCAAACAGGCTTTAGGCAAACAGTTCAGGCCGCAAGCCTTCGAGACCTTCACCTTGGGCAGCGATTTCACTGTGGCCACGCTCTACGACATGCTGCAAAGCTTGCCGGTCGACTCAAAAATCAAATGCTGGGTTCAGCGCGACGGCAAAACCGTCGAGGCTGTGGCCAAACTGGAATATGCACAGGACTGGTTCTGGCATCAGCGCGGCATCGGGCTCTCCCCGATGATGAATATGCATCAAACCGATTCTGTAGCTACGGCCCTTAACCTGGGATTGTGGGAGACAACTCGTCGATTCAACGATGTGCTCGATTTCCTGCGACTACTGGTCACCGGAAAAATTGGCGCGAAGGGGGTCGGCGGACCAATTGCAATTGCCGAAGCCGCCGGTTCGGAGGCCAGTTTTGGAGTATCGCGACTGTTGTTATTTCTGACCTTGCTGAGTGCCAACTTAGCCATTTTAAATTTTCTGCCCATCCCAGCTCTGGATGGTGGACACATGGTTTTCCTGATCGCTGAGGCAATTCGCGGCAAACCACTCAACGAGGCTCTACAAGTACGGCTGACGATGCTGGGTGTGCTGGGCCTGCTGAGTCTAATGGCGTTTGTGATAGTCAAGGATATCATGCGTCTGATGACTTAGAGATGGCGCGCGAATGGATGTTGCGTTGGCTGACCTGTAATCTGGCTGCCCGCGGCTGCATGCCCCTCACCCCTCAACCCGCTCTCCCCGAGTACGGGGCGAGGGGGGGGCATGGCCCCACGGCTAACGGCCAACGGCTAACCACCAGGGCTTGCCGTTTTTGGATAACGACCAGGGCTTACGGATAACGGCCAGGGCTTACGGCTTACGGCTTACGGCTAAGGGCTAAGGGCTAAGGGCTAAGGCACGGCAAAGGGCTAAGGCACGGCTAAGAGCTACGCTGGCGGAGGGGTGAGGTGAGGGAAGAACAAGAGCGTGAGGGGAGTGAGGCAGGTATGTTGCAACAATCGTTCTCGCGCAAGTTGCGAAAAGCTGAGCGGCATTTAGTTGCCAGCGATCCTTGCTTGGCAGCCTGGATCGATAAGTGTGGCCGCTGCCAATTGGAAGTCGTCTGGGAGCGGAGTTTGTATGAAGCTCTGGTGCGGGCGATCGCCCATCAACAATTGCACGGTCGAGCGGCAGCCTGCATCTTGGGCCGCTTGACCGACGCCTATTCGCGCGGCGGGCGGCTTTTTCCAACGCCACGGCAATTGTCGCGTGCCGAGCCGCAGCGGCTGCGCAGTTTTGGCTTTTCGGCCGCTAAAGTACTAGCCATTCAAGGGATCGCCGCGGCGGCCGAGCGTGGCGATATTCCGACGCGGCAGCAAGCGGCAGGGATGAGCGACGACGATTTGATCGCCCACCTTTTGCCGTTGCGTGGCGTCGGCCGCTGGACCATCGAAATGCTGTTGATTTTCACGCTTGGGCGGCTCGATGTCATGCCAGTCGACGACTTTGGCATCCGTAGCGGCCTGCAGCATCTGTTAGGGCTAGAGGCCTCGCCCGGCAAGAGAGACTTTGCTGAGTTAACCGGACACTGGGCGCCATACCGCAGCGTGGCCGCTTGGTATCTATGGCGATTGGCAGACAGTCGCAAGCCAGTCAAAGCGTAGTCGGTCCCTTTTAGCCGGCTAGGGCCTTTTGGTGCTTGCGAGCATAGTTGGCCACACCTTCGGCGATTTCCTGATCGGTGATACCATAGCGTTTGAGTAGCTTGATCATCACCGCTCCCATGCGAACCGGCTTGCCAATGCGTGCACTACGCGGGGTAAAGCTCAAGCGATCCGAAAGAGCGGAGATGTCTGGGCGGGGAGTGTCGATGGTGTCTACAGCTGGAGCAATGGCGGTCGGTTGTGGGGCTTCGGCGTGGTCGCTCCAAGCAAAGAAAAGTTGAGAAGAGGCGATTGGCGATGCGCATGTTGCGTTGGACATGGTATTTTTAGGCTTACTGCCTACCCTCATGCGAAAGTGTTGGAAGCTGATGAACCACGCACTTCTCTGCTCGCCTGCCGCCTGACCTTTGCAGTGGATGTCAGTTCGCATAGTGCTAGTCGGCGGCGAGCAGTGCCAGTGACTAGATATAGTTTTCGCGATGGGTGTAACACCTTAGGTCACGGCCTTTAGAAATAATTTGCAAACCATCTTTTTCAAGGACATGAGCACCATGAAAGCCGCCTACTTCACGCAGCCTGGTACACCGGATGTCATTCAATACGGCGATTTACCTGAGCCCACGCTAGCTGCCGGCCAAGTGCTCGTGAAAATGGCGGCGGTCTCAGTTAACCCCATCGACACTTACATTCGCGGCGGCGCCAACTACTGGGAATTGCCTCAGCCGTTTATCGTGGGCTGCGATCTGGCCGGCAGCGTGGTTGAGGTCGGCGAAGGGGTCAAACACTTCAAGCCGGGAGATCGCGTGTGGTGCAGCAATCAAGGCTTGCAAGGCCGGCAAGGTACATTCTCGGAACTGTGTGCCGTAGACGCCCAGTGGCTCTACCCGACGCCACAAGGAGTCAGCGACTCGTCCGCCGCCGCCGTGGCACTGGTAGCCATAACAGCTCACCTGGGCCTGTTCCGCGAGGCTCAACTAAAATCGGGGCAGACGATTTTCGTGCGCGGCGGGACGGGCGGTGTGGGTTCCATGGTGGTGCAAATGGCTAAAGCGGTGGGAGCCAAAGTCATCGCTACGGCAGGAGGGCCCAAAAAAGTAGAGCAGTGCCAGCGCTTGGGCGCAGATCACGTGTTGGACTACAACCAAGGCGATTTGCAGGCACGCGTGCTGGAGCTGGCCCCACAGGGAGTCAACGTCTTTTGGGAAACGCTGCGCGAGCCCGATTTCGATTTCGTGGTCTCGGCGCTGTCTGAGCGTGGACGGATGGTCGTCATGGCCGGCCGCGACGCACGCCCCGAGTTCCCGCTGGGACCGTTTTATGTCAAAGGCTGCTCGCTGCACGGCTTTGCCATGTTCAAAGCCACCCCCGCCGAACAAGCCTCGTGCGCCTCAGACATCAATCATTGGCTCTCCACTGGACAACTCAAGCCCTTGATCGACCGCACGCTAGCGCTCAGCCAAGCTGCCGAAGCCCATCGCCTACAGGAGGCCCACACGGTAGCCAAGCAAAGCTCGCTGACCGGCAAGTTGGTACTGGTGCCCTAGCCGGTGAGGTATGCATCCTGCTTGCCCACTGCTTGCCCACTGCTCTACACTCCGTTCGCATGCCTAGAGCCAAAGCACCTCTCAGTTTTCTAACCTACACCTTCTAACCTCAGCCAGACTTCGAACGGCCCGTGCCGCGGGTGGCAGCCGCCGAGCCGCGCGATGGATGGTTAGAAAATAGATGGTCAGAAAATCCCGCGAACCATGCACGACATCGCCACTGTACTTCTGCATAACAATAAGAGTGGATCTCAACTGAGGCTGGTGGATGAGTTCGCTACGACAATAGACTGATCTACTAAGTTGATCCGCATCAATCGCATTTACCACAGATTCAGATTACGAATCGACGGGTGCCGCCGCCTCTCGCACGGTCTCCATCTTTTGCCGTACATCTTCTAACCTGATTTTACGGAAGTGAACGTAGCGAGCAGCAGTAGTGAGGCCTGGGAGCTAACGCGGCCGGCGAATAGCCTGGGAAAAGTGGGGGTCGTCGGCATACAGTTGGGCAGCCAAGTTGATTTTGCTGGCTGCTTTGATCTGCTCGAAAGGTCCTTCGGCAGCCAGTAGTCCCAGATCATACGCAAATCGGTCTGACTGGCCGGGCAGCAAGAGACGAAAATCGCCAAGTAGGGTACCGGGGCGGATTTGATTGACCAGATCGACAATGTTGGTCGTGCAGTTATTGGTCACCAAGTCGTAGAACTCGGGCTCGCGGGCGATTTCGTTGACACGAGCCATAGCCGCCAAAAATGTCTTTTGAACTTGCTCCGGCGTAGCCTTAATGGGATACAAAAAGACGTCTACCTTGCGGACTTCGGTTCGCAGCAAGATCAAATCCTGTTCGGTGCCAACGACCCACATCAATTCATACTCGTTGTTGGTGCTCGGGCCCAGGGCGTAGCTTTCATGCGTCTCGAGTCGAGCTTCGACGGAGACCACGATCTGCTCTCCGCTGGCCAAACCAAAGCTCAGCATGGTATGGGCGATTAGCGGTGCGTTGACGAATGGGACCACAATGAAATCGATCGTGCGCACGTCCGACAGCAAAATCTGGCGATCGAAGTGCCGCACATCGTAATCGTCTTCGGTGCGGTAATCGCAGTCGCGGATGTTTTTCAGATGAACTCGATCATGTCCGATTTCCGCATACGGCAAAATGGCCAAATCGGGACGCCACAATCGATCGTGACTAGGCTGCTTTTGCAGCGGGGCAGTGATGAAATTCACCAGTCTCCCTAAGCGACTCGATGGCGGCTGGTTGTTGCCTGCTGCCGGGGTGATCAGGGTACTGCAGCCGCTAGAGGTGATTAGCAGCACAGACATCGCGACGAAGAGCCCAGGCAAACTGGGATGGAACGATTTCGCGAGAAAATACTGCATGGCTTGCTATAGCAAATCCATGCCGCTCAGGCCAAGTCCAGCCTCAGCCGCACGGCGTTAGCCGCGGTTGGGTCGAACAATCAACCTGGATTTATCAGCCGCACGGCGTTAGCCGCGGTTGGCTCGAACAGGGTTTTTGGCAAGCAGGATGCATACCCCACCGGACTGCTCTGATTAAATCCGCGGTGGCTTGACGGATTTCTGGATCTGATCGAGGCGCACTTGCCTGGAGTGCCACTGCTGAGCGAGCTCGGCGAGGGTTCCCGAAAATTTCTCACAGGGTGTCTCGGCTAACGAGGCGTCGATAGCCGGAGCGCTGCTGTTTGAGTTGCGGCTATTGGACGTGCCAGCAGCTGAGGCCACTGCGGACCGCTCATCCCAGTGGGCATTGTCGCTGCGGATCAACCGCGCTGGACCGCCAGCGTTTGGTCGTACTACCATAGGCGTTTCTGTAGCTTGCAAATCGTCGATTGGCGGTATGTGATCGCCGATCAGCTCTGCAATCCTTTCGGCGATGATCGATGTCAAACGCACCATACATGTCTGCCCTTTGGACTCGCTGGGGGACTTGCTGTCACTGACTGCTGGCGAGACAGCAGGTTGCCAAGCGAAGACCTGCTGTCGGCGACACTCCAGCGGCACGTTCCAAGCATTGTCGCGCTCGCGCAATTTGTGGAGGGCTGCCGACATACCGCTGGGCAGTGCTCCACTGCTCGTCGCTGCTTGTTTGGAGAGCCATAACCAACGATCGCGGGCGACGCGGTAGACCAAGTCATCACTGCTGGCCGCCTGCTGTAGCTGCAAATCGATTTCATTGCACATCGCAGGCGCGGTCACCGAGGCAGCGCTGCGGATCGCGTGGATTGCGATTCGCTGCTGGGAACCGCTACTGTTCTGGTGCGGCTCAGTAGCAGGCTGCTGCAACCAGCTGTGCACGAGCGAATGATAGTTGTCCACGGGCAGGATTAGATTGAACTGGGTTCCACCGCCACTGGGCAGTTGCACGCGCAGCGTGCCCCCCAGAGCGCCCACGAGTGTCTTTGCCGTGGCGAGTCCTAGGCCCATGCTGCAAATCGTCTGCGATGAGTTGTTCGAGAGACTCAGCGGAGCGTTGATCTGTTGGGTCTGCTCTCGGGACAGCCCGCGACCATCGTCTTCGATGGTGACTATCATGCGCTGGGTTACGCGCGTCTGCCAAGCGACAGTCACGCGTACCTCGCCGCCCGGGCGGCTGGCCTGAATCGCATTTTCGACCAAGTTTAGCAATGTTCGCGACAGCTGGTTCGCATCCGAGTAGAGTCTGGGCAGGGAGCGATCCCAGCCGATCCACAGCAAGCGGACGCCGCGTTGCTTGGCCAGTGAGTTCAGCAATGGCTGGATGCTCCGCAGCCACTGCTGTGGATAGAACCGGCGGCGAATGCTGACCGGTTGCCCGTGGTCGAGACTGTGCTGGACGAGGATACCTTCCGCCCAGCGGTTGGCTTGAGCTAGCCGCAGCTGCGCTTCATGCAACAACTCTTTGTGCTCTGCGCTCCATTGCCCAGCTGCGGCAGCCTGCTGCACCACGCTGGAGATAATCTGCTGAGCCACAGCGATCGGCGAACGAATGTCGTGTGCCACCTCGGCCAGCATTCCGTTCAACTTGACTGCAGGATCGGATGCCCGGGGCGCATGTGAGAGTGCCGGCGCTGAGCTTGTCGAGCTCTGTTGCAGACAGCGATGCCAACCGAAATCTTCGCTCCACTGCGCAAGCAACCAGGGGTCGGGGGTCTTGCTGTGCGGACTGTCAAAGCGCACATAGGCTGGCGCATTGCGGCGCATTGCCGGGTCGGATTGGCTTCCAGCCAGCAGGACGAGCGTCTGCCAGGAATGCTCGGCCGGCGATGAAACCTGGTCAGACCTAGTTGCTGTGGCTGCTTGCATCCCACCGCGTGAGCGGCCTGAATTTGAGCTCGCGTAATTCAGTTGAGTTGATAGAGGCATAGCATTCCATTCCATGGCTGAAGTAGGCAGCGGATGATCCATAACTGCGATTTCTATCCGTCCGTGAATCTATCGGCCAGGTAAAGTTTCCGCTGTGGGTTATGTGGCTACAATGAGCCATAGTGCCGGATTGTAGCGCATGACGAACGGACTTTACCGATTGTGCGGCTAGGTTACGGTGGCTCATCAAATACGCCTCGCAATTGCCGCTAGTCGCAGCAAAAATCCCATTGGATGTAGAGCCAGCAGTGGAATTTATGTCAGCCAGTACCTATTGAAAGTAGGCTATGTCTTCCCCTTTCCGCCTGATGTCGTATAACCCCCAGTGGCCGCAAGAGTTTGAGCAGGCGCGATCGTCTTTACTATGGGCCAGCGATGGCTGGATTAGCGAGGTGCAGCACATCGGCGGAACGGCGCTCGTCGATAGTTTGGCACAGCCAGTGATAGACATGCTGGCCGGCTTGGACGAAATGCAGGGATTGAATGAAGCTGCCGGATTGTTAGAAGGCCTAAATTACGGACGCGTGCCTTCGCCTGAGTGGTGCGATGATGAATTGACAGCATACTTGCACAAGCCGCGCGTGGGTGAGGTGACTCATACGGTGCTGTTGGTTCGCCGCGGAGGATCGGTCTGGAAGCGCACACTGGCCATTCGCGACCATCTCCAACAGGCCGACGGCGACCGCCAGTTGCTAGACAAACTCAAACGCGAGCATTTGGTCGACTCATGCGATGCGGCTCAGCGGTACGCGCATTCCAAAAGCGATTTTTTTGAAATTCTCCACGATCACTTGAAGTAAGAAACAATCGAAGATGGCTCTTGCCTATTTGGATACGCTCAGCGGCATCGCGGGCGACATGCTGTTGGCCGCCCTGGTGGACGCTGGCGCCGACCAAGCCTACCTAACGCAGCAGATCCGTTCGCTGCCCGGATTGGAGCAGGTAAGCCTGGAGTTCAGTCCGACCTTGCGCAACGACTTTCGCGCGCTGCGATTAGACGTCAAACATCCTCCCGAACATGCGCATCGCCATCTAAGCGACATCGAAGCGATAATAGCTAGAAGTCAGTTGACGCACCGCGAATCGGAAGTGGCACTGCGCGTCTTTCGGCGTCTGGGCGCGGCCGAGGCAAAAGTGCATGGAACGACGGTCGAGCAGGTTCACTTTCATGAGGTGGGAGCTATCGATTCGATCGTCGACATCGTGGGCGTGGCCATCGCCCTAACGCAGCTGGGGATCCAGCGCATCGTAGCAGCGCCTCCCTCAACCGGTACGGGAACGGTGCGCATTGCTCATGGATTGGTCAGCGTGCCTGCGCCGGCGACCGCCGAGTTACTGCGCGGAATTCCGGTGCGCAGTTCGTCAATTGCTCACGAGTTGACAACGCCCACTGGCGCCGCCTTCCTGGCCACGCTCGTCGACGGTTTTGGCCCACTGCCCGACATGCAGATCGATCGCATTGGATGCGGGGCGGGACATAAAGAGCTCTCTCAGCAAGCGAATATTCTGCGGGTGCTGATTGGTAGTGCAGTACCTGCCGTGGTCGATGAAGTAGTGTTGCTGGAAACCAATATCGATGATGCCAGCGGGGAACAAATGGGCTTCGCCATCGAACAGTTATGGACGCTCCAGCCACTGGACGTTTACACCACAGCGATCGCCATGAAAAAGAACCGCCCCGGGACGCTCCTCTCGGTCCTGGTTCGGCCCGAGAAGCAGTCAGCCATGGAAGACGCCATTTTGCGGCACACCGGTTCGCTCGGAATCCGCCAATCACGTTTGACTCGCCGAGTTGTCGCGCGGGAGTCGTTGCAGATTGTCACCGCGCTGGGCTCTTCACGCGTCAAAGTAGCGTGGTTGCCTGGTGTGAATGGCTTGCCAGAAATGCGGGTTACTCCCGAGTACGACGATTGTCGTCAGTTAGCGCTTGCCAGCGGTCAAAATTTGGAGGTCGTCATGCGCCTCGTCCGGCAGGCAGCCCAGCAACAGCTCGATCGAGACCAGCTACCCAGCTCGCTGCGTAGCGCACCGCTCGAGCCCACGCCCCCCTCAAACCACGATCACTCACACGATCACTCACACGATCACTCGCACGATCACTCGCACGATCATTCGCACGATCATTCGCACGATCATCCACACGATCATTCGCACGACCAACCACACGATACAGTGATTCGCAAGTCGTTCAGAGCCGAACCATAGCAGGCTGCCGGTGCACAAGCTGATGTGCTCAATGCGCGAAGGATTCTTTTGAGATCGCTTATGAGCTTTTATGGACTTTCGTACTCCCTCACATGATCAACACGCAGCGAATAGTGCCATCGCTAAACGCACTGGATTCCGCTCCTGCCGGCGCCTGCGTAGCCGGGCACTGCACTTGTTAAAGTTGCTGCATTCGACGCCCGCGAGCATGCAAACTCGCTGTACTTCAATTTCCGACTGAAGATTGCTATGTGCCGTCGTCGAATGAGGATCGATGGTGCTTTTAAAAAACCTTTCAACTAGCGGGCTCAACGACGCATGTCTCAAGACCATCTGCAACAACTGATGATGTTGGCCGGTCTGGGGTTGATGTGCTGGTTGCTATTGCGTGGCAAGATGCACCGCCGTCGCCAACTACAGCCCAAGGTCAGCCTGGTATTGGGTCATAACGGCAACGCGCAGTCTACTGCGACTCCTTTTTCCGGGACCAAGTCGCTGGGTGCTCCGGCTGACGTGTTGCGTTGGCAGGTTGAATTGCACGATCTGGGGCGTGAGCTGAAAGCGGAATTGGATTCAAAACTGGTAGCCGTGGGTGCGGTAACCAACTCCTACGATCAAGCCGCTCGCCGCCTAGCAGAGATGATTCGGCTGGCTGAGCAGGTGCAAGTTTCTGCTAACAGTCCATTGGGCGAAGCGCGTCGATTGGCCGAATTGGGCTGGGAACCATCCAGAATTGCCGCCGTGCTGAGTTTGAGCGAAGGCGAGGTGAGCGGCTTGCTTGGATTGACGTAGGCGAAGGGCGACTAAATGCCGCACGCTACACGGCCTCTCGCCACCAAGCCACTCAATCTCAGTTCGCCGAGTTTGATGAATTCTAAGCGCTAGCAGGGACGACAGGAGCTTTCGCGCGGCCCGACAAGACTGCGAAGCGTTTGGCAATGGGTGGGATTACGCGTCTGCTAAAGCTACGACAAGTCGCAGCACTAGAAGGAGCCCCATCGCGGCCCACAAAGGCGCCATAGCGTCAAGCATTCTGCGCTCGCCTACACAATCAACGCGCAGCGAATTGTTTAACGCCGAGCCGCAGCAGGCCGCAGATGCACACGTCAACTGGCCCAACGCACGCGGCTCTATTGCATCACAGCGCTGACCAGTTCGACAGTTGCGGCTTGCGCAGGCGACGGCTCGCGATATGCCGAGCGCAGCCCAGCAAAACGTTCGTACCGTTTGGTGGTTCTGACAGTCGCGCGGCCACAAAAGCTACGACAAGTCGCAGCACTACAAGGAGCTCTCTCGCGGCCCACAAAAGCGCCATAGCGTCAAGCATTCTGCGCTCGCCTACACAATCAACGCGCAGCGAATTGTTTAACGCCGAGCCGCAGCAAGCCGCAGATGCACACATCAACTGGGCCAACGCACGCGGCTGTATTGCACCACAGCGCCGACCAGCTCGACAGTTGCGGCTTGCGCAGGCGACG
>CAKQWG010000111.1 GCA_934278005.1 uncultured Pirellulaceae bacterium
GCCGGACGAGACGGTGGACGCGAGCCAGGCAATCGCCGCGGCCGTGGTGGTGCACAAGACAACTAAGATGTCGCTGTAGCTCGGCAAGGGCGGCAAGTAATTTTCAGCGAAGGGGTTCGGATGGTTCGCTATCTATTGATCATCATTGGTCTAAGCGGCCTCGGCCTGGGCGGTGGACTTTGGTTCAGTGCCCAGCGGGCCAGCGGCCAACCACCCCGTCAGAGCGTGGACTCTCGCCCGGCAGCGGATTATCCCCGCCCGGGCGGTCCCCGCGAACAAGAACCCTTCTTTGAAGCTATGCGAGAGGTTCATCTGGAAAGCTCGAGCAAGGAGCTGTTCGATCTACTGCGACACGCTTCGATCCGTGAGGAGATCCATCTCAGTGAAGCCGACGCTCAGCGCTTGCGCAGCAATGGACGCGAGGCGTTTCAGGCAATCTCTGCGATTCAAAAACAACAGCGAGACAGTGCGGCCAGCAAAGATGAGATCAAGCAGCAACTGCGGGAAGTGCTCAAACCGCTGGAGGAGGAGTCGTTCAAGATTTTGGAACAGTCACAAGCTGACTTCAAACGCTTGTTAGGAATTTACGTTCAGGCGCGTGGGCACCGCGCCTTGCTGAACGATAAAGTAGCCGAGCAAATAGGTCTGCAGGGAGAATCCCTAGCGGCTTTCCGCAAATTTCGCCAAGAACAAGGACGGGCGATCATGGAGGAGACGCGCCGGGCTGTGGAGAAGGAGATTCGCAATACGCCTCCTGGCTCCAGTCCGCGCGAAGCCATCAGCAAACTTTTTCGCCGAGCAGAAGAGCAGCTCGATGAAAAACTGGCCAGCCAGCTGACTCCCGAACAGGTAAGCGCGCTGGAGTCGCTCAAGGGTGCCGAATTTGATTTGCCCGAACGGCTATTCAGCTTTCCACCTGATCATCGACGCGGCGGCCGCTCCGAACGCCATCGCGGACATTCTAAGTAGCTGCGGTGTTGGCTGGGTCGCAGCTGCTGGGGCGCAGTGAGTCGCAATTGCAGGGTCCCAGCTGAGCCGCAACACAGCAGCTGCGCAGCGGACACAGCAGCTGCGCAGCAACGCTGCAACACAGCAGCTGCGCAGGGGACACCGCTAGCGGTCTCCGGCTAGGGTCATGACTCGCAGGCGATCGACGATATCTGCGTCGAGCTGGTGAGCTTGAACGCGCCAACCCCAGTTGCCGTGTGCCAGTCCAGGCACATTCATGCGGGCACGGTCGTCTAGTCCCAAGACGTCTTGCAATGGGATGATGGCCAGATCGGAATGCGATCGGAGTACCATCGAGATCAATTGCCAGTGAATCGGTATGCCACTTTGCGTTGGGTCTTGAAGATAACTATTCAAGATGTCCTCGGTAGTGGTCTGCTGACGCTCCAAGTACCACCCCATCAGGGTCTTGTTATCGTGTGTACCTGTATAAGCGGCACTGTGGATGGGATAGCTTTCCGGCCGGTGGAAGGTATCCTCTTCATCGTCGAAGCCGAATTGCAGCACGCGCATGCCTGGAAAGCCGAGCTCCTCGCGAAGCTCGTGGACGGCTTCGGTAATCAGCCCAAGATCTTCGGCTACGATGCAAAGATCGCCCAGTGCACTTTGGGCTGCGCGAAACGGAGCTGCACCGGGGCCCGGTGCCCAGCGACCGTCGACTGCCGTCTCCGCCCCAGCCGGCACTTCCCAATAAGCTTCAAAGGCTCGAAAGTGGTCGATGCGCAGTAGGTCGTACAGCTCGAACGCGTCCTGGAACCGCTGGATCCACCAACGGTAATTGGTCTGGGCCAAACGCTCCCAGTTGTACAGTGGATTGCCCCACAGTTGGCCTGTCTTGCTGAAATAGTCCGGCGGCACACCAGCGACAAACTTGGGTTGACCATCGGGCTTGAGCCAAAATAGCGATTGATGTGACCACACATCGCTGCTTCCATGTGCCACAAAGATCGGCATGTCGCCAAAGAACTTGACATTGTTGGCTAAGGCGTAACTCTTGAGCTCGTCCCACTGACGACGAAAGACGAACTGCACAAACTGCTCGAACTCAATCTGTTTAGCGCACGTTTCACGCCAGGCTGCCAACGCGTCGGCATCGCGTTTAGCTAGTGCAGGCTCCCAGCGAGTCCAGTCGTCGGTGCCGAAGTGCAGCCGCAATGCGCTAAACAGTGCAAAGTCATCTAGCCACCAGCGCTGGCGCGTACAGAAAGCCTCGAATTCATCGAACTGTTCACACGCGGAGTTGGATAGGAAGTTGGCAAAGGCCGTCTGCAGCAACTGCGTTTTGCATTGCCGCGCGTGCTCGTAATTCGCTTCGCCCGGCGCCAGGCCCGTGACAAACGGGCGGATGTCAGCTTCGGACAACAACCCATCTCGCACCAGTTGTCGCGGCGAGATGAGAAGAAAATTGCCGGCAAATGCCGAATAGCAGCTGTACGGCGAATTGCCACGTACCGTCGGGCCCAGCGGCAAAATTTGCCAAATGCGCTGCCTCGTCGCCGCAAGGAAATCGACGAAGCGATACGCATGCGGACCCAGGTCTCCCACGCCAAAATCGCCGGGAAGACTGGTAATGTGCAGCAGTATTCCAGAGGCGCGATCAAATCGGCTCAACTCGAACTTCCTTGCATGGAGATTAATAGCTACGAACGTGTGGCGACGGGCTTAACGTTCCAGATCTCATCAGCGTACTGCATGATAGTGCGGTCGCTGGAAAACCAGCCACTGCTGGCCGAGTTGATGATGCTTTTGCGGTTCCACGCCCGCTGATCTTTATACTCGTCATTGACCCGCTGCTGTGCGTCGATGTAGCTGCGGAAGTCGGCAATGGTTAACCACTGGTCGTGGCTATTGCGCAGGCCGGATATCAGGACGTCAAAAATCCCTGGTTCGTGGGCATTGAATCGGCCACCTTCGAGCAATTCCATGACGCGTCGAATATCTTTGTCCGCTGCGATAATCTGGTTGGGATCGTAGTTCTGTCGCGTTTGCACCACTTCGCCCGCATCCAGGCCGAACAAGAAAAAGTTCTCCGCTCCAGCTTTCTCGCGAATCTCGATGTTCGCACCATCCAGTGTGCCGATCGTAAGCGCACCGTTCATCATGAACTTCATGTTACCTGTCCCCGAGGCTTCTTTGCCAGCCGTGGAGATCTGTTCGGATAGTTCAGTCCCTGGGCAGATGATCTCCATCGCCGACACGCAGTAGTTGGGGAAGAAGACCAGCCGCAGCAAGCCTTCTGTGCGGGGGTCATTGTTGACCACGGCGGCTACATTATTGACCAGTTTGACGATCAGTTTAGCCAAATGATAACCGGGGGCCGCTTTGCCACCGATCAAAACGCAGCGCGAGGTCATTCCATGGGTATCGCCGCGGCAAATGCGATCGTACAAATGGATCAAGTGCAGCATATTCAGCAATTGCCGCTTGTACTCATGGATCCGTTTGACTTGCACGTCATATATTGCGTCCAGTCCGAATTCGACGCCCGTGTTTTTGAGGACGTAGTCGGAGAGTCGACGTTTGTTCTCGAGCTTGACCGCTTGCCACTTCTGGATGAAATCGTCATCCTCAGCCAGCGGCAGCAGTTGGTCGATAACGCTCAAGTCCGCTTCCCACTTATCGCCGATAGCCGAAGTAATCAGCTCGCGCAGCCCAGGGTTGCAGTGGGCCAACCAGCGACGCTGCGTAACACCGTTGGTCTTGTTGTTAAACTTTTTAGGCCACAGTGCGTAAAAGTCGGAGAACAAACCACTGCGGAGCAGGTCGGTGTGCAACTGGGCCACACCGTTGACCGAAAAGCTACCCACGATGGCCAAGTAGGCCATGCGGAAATGCGGGTTATCTCCCTCTTCGACGATGGACAGCCGCCGTCGCATGTCAACGTCGTTGGGCCAGCGATCGTCGACCTGCTTAAGAAAGCGACGGTTTATTTCGAAGATGATTTCCGTCAAGCGTGGCAGCAGACGGCTAAACAGCGCAATGCTCCAGCGCTCCAGCGCCTCAGGCAATAGCGTATGGTTTGTGTAAGCCATGCACTGCGTCGTAATCTCCCACGCGGCGTCCCAAGCCAGATTGTGCTCGTCCATCAAAATCCGCATCAGCTCCGGTACGGCACACGCGGGGTGGGTGTCGTTGAGCTGGAAGCAGTTGGATTGGCCGAACTTGGAAAAATCCTTGCCGTGCTGCTTAATCCACTTGGCCAACACGTCTTGCAAGCTGGCCGAGACCAGGAAGTACTGCTGCTTTAGCCGTAGTTCCTTGCCGTTCTCACTCGAATCGTTGGGATACAGCACCATCGTGATCTGCTCGGCCATATTTTTAGCCGCCACAGCTTCTGAGTAACCACCCGCGTTGAACTCACTCAGGTCAAAAGCCGAAGTGGGTGAGGCCTTCCACAGTCGCAGCGTATTGACAGTGTCGTTTTTAAAACCCGGAATAGGCATGTCGTAGGGGACCGCCTGCACATCTTGAGTATCGACCCAGCGGCAGTGATGCACTCCGTCTTGATCGTAGTACAGTTCGGAACGACCATAAAAACGAACTCGCCGCGCGTTCTCAGAACGCTCGATCTCCCATGGATTGCCGTCGAGCAGCCAGTGATCAGGCTCTTCAATTTGACGGCCGTTCTCAATGCGTTGGTGGAACATGCCGTATTCGTAGCGGATGCCATAACCGACGACCGGTAGCTCCAAGTTGGCACAACTGTCTAAGAAACATGCCGCTAAACGACCTAGACCACCATTGCCTAGACCAGCATCCAACTCCTGTTCGGCCACCTCCTCGAGCGTAACACCGTAGTCGTGCAGGGCTGAACGAGTCACATCGTCCAGGTCCAGGTTGTAGACGGCGTTGGAGAGTGAGCGGCCAATCAAAAATTCTAGCGACAAATAATACACGCGTTTAGACGCCTGCGACTGCATTCGCTGCTCGGTGGCGCGCCATTGATCGATCAGCCGATCACGGACCGCGATTGCCAGGGCGCGGTACAAGTAACGCGGCTTGGTCACGTCTTCCCCATGAGCCAACGTAAACCTTAAGTGGCGACGGATTTCGCTGTCGAGCGAATCCAGGCAGGAGTCGGACATGGGACTACTAGGTACGGCAAGTGACGCGTTCATGACATCCTTCACGGAAATGGGCAAATTCACGGTTTTCCAATACCACGGGTATCGGTTAGTAAAACTCTTCAGCGACTGCAATCCAGTCAAATGCTTGCAAATTAGATTCCCCACTGGTCGAGATTGTTAGACTGTGCGGACTGTGCGGCTTCACACAGCTAACCTCAGTACGCACACCCCACCCAATGCATTTGTTATAATGCAAAACTTTCGCTCTGTAGACACCGCACGGCCTTGCCCATTTTACCAATCACAAAGAAAGCTTCTGCAATGGATGCAATCACAGCAATTAAGGGGACTCTGGATACAGCCGAATTAGTCGGGCTAGCTTATGTGGGGGACTTAACCGATGCTGAACTCATGACGCGCCCCCATCCCGATTGCAATCATATCAACTGGCAACTCGGCCACTTAATCTGCTCCGAGCATGAGCTGATCAACGATCTATCTCCTGGTTCCATGCCAGCACTCCCACCGGGGTTTGCCGCCAAATACGAGAAGGCGACTGCCAAGTCCGACGATCCCAGTCACTTCGCAACTAAGGACCAACTGCTAGAGGTTTACCGCGCGCAGCGAGCCGCTACGCTGGCCGTGTTAGCCGCCACACCCGCGGAGGATTTAGATTCGCCCACGGGAGTTGTCTATGCTCCGACGCGAGGAGCCATGCTGCGGACGCAAGGCGAGCATTGGTTGATGCACTGCGGCCAGTGGGTCATCGTCCGCCGCCAGCACGGCAAAGCCGTTGTCATCTAGGGCGCAGAATGCAAATAGTCGCCAAACCGCTCCGCCGGTTTGTTTATAGGTTCGGATAGTCGCCAAACCGCTCCGCCGGTTTGTTTGTATTAAGTTCCGACCGACGGAGCGGTCGGACGACTATGCCGCCGGTTTGTTTGTAGTAAGTTCCGACCGACAGAGCGGTCGGACGACTATGCCGCCGGTTTGTTTGTAGTAAGTTCCGACCGACAGAGCGGTCGGACGACTATGCCGCCGATTTGTTTGTAGTAAGTTCCGACCGACAGAGCGGTCGGACGACTATGCCGCCGATTTGTCTGTAGTAAGTTCCGACCGACGGAGCGGTCGGACGACTATGATGCAATCCCGCAGCACTTCAATCGGGGGTGCTCAAAAGTTATCTCGCAGCCAGCCCCACTATGCAAACAGCGAATCGATTACCCCGCTTGAGTCTGCAAAGTGCGTAGCCTCGATTCCGGAAGCCTGCAACATAGTCAGCAACAGATTAGCCATAGGGCTATCGTTAGTCATCTTTACGTGCTGACCGCTGCGCAGCGCGCCTCCCGCTCGTCCACCCACCAGCAGCGGCAGGTCGTGGGGGCTGTGTCGATTGCCATCGCGCAGGGCTGATCCGAACAGGATGGTGCTGTTGTCTAAGACGGTCGAATCCCCTTCGGGCAGCGACTTTAGGCGATCCAACAAATACGCGAACTGGGCCACGTGCCAGGCGCTGATCTTTTCATACTGATCCAGCTTGCTGGCGTTGTCCTGGTGATGCGACGCTTCGTGGTGGGCTTCGGTAACTCCGTCGAGAAATGAGAAGTTGACGTTGCTAACGGCGTTGCCGAACATGAATGTCGATACGCGGGTAACATCGGATTCGAAAGCCAGCGCGATCATATCCAACATCAAACGAACTCGCTCGGCATGTTCTTGAGGATCCGCTGGAGGAGCCGTGCGAGTGGAAAAATCGACTTTTGATTTCCATGCGCTGGCTGAAGTCGATTCGGCCCGCCCCAGCCGCTCTTCCAAGCTGCGGACCGACTCCAAGTACTGATCCATGCGATGACGATCCGCCGAGCCCAGATGGGTTCGCAAGCGACTGGCATCCTCTCCCACCAAATCCAGCAGCGGTCGATTGGAACGTCCTTCGGGACGTCCCCCAGCTACGCGTGTCATGCGTTCGAACACCAACCGTGCATTGATCTCTTTGGCCAGTGGCTGAGTTGGGGTGCGCCACGCGATGTGCGCGCCGTAGACTCGCGTATAACCCACATTGCCGTCGACACCTGCACTAACGGGTTCGACGCCCAGCTCTAGCGAAGGCAGAGGCGTGTGCGCGGCCAACTGCTGCGCGGCAACTTGGTCCATCGAGACCCCGCCGCTGTTCAAATTGACCCCAGTGGTCTTGGTGATCGTCGTACCAGTGAGCCAAGCAGCATCCTTGACATAGTGGCCGTCGCCCGTGTTCGTAGCTTGGTGCCAAGTGCCAGATACAACAGATACATCACGCTTCAGATCGCCCAGTGGCTGAAGCTGCGGAGTGAGCTCCCAGTCGTCGCCTGTCCGCTCTGGTGTCCAGCGATCCTGCCGCACACCGTTAGGAAAAAACAGCGCAGCGACCCGCTTGGGATGCCTCGTCGAGGAGCTCGAAGGCAGTTCGCCACCGCGCGCGCTGCGGCGTGCCATGGCTTCGAGCCAAGGCAGCGAGAGGGCGACTCCCGCGCCCCGCAAAACGCTGCGCCGAGATAAAACTGGGACTGTCATGGATCTACCTCTCTTACGATTTTCTTACGGAAGGTGTCGCTGGTCACGATGCCCAACATCAACTCCTGCGCGCGATAATCATGGTCTCGAAGTCTTTGCACGATGGCTTCGACCGTACACAGATCTGTGGGCTGCAAGCTCCGCCCCACAGCGTAGCCGAGCATCTTCCGCGACAAGACGCGAATGAAAGTGTCTTTGTGTTGCATCAAGTGCTGCTTTAGACCAGCCACACCGTCTATCTGCGTGCCATCTAGCAGTACCGCAAGCGGGTCTATTGTACCACCTTCGTCGCGCTCGCGCCAAACTCCGACCTCGTCGAAGTTCTCCAGGGCAAAGCCTATCGGGTCGATGCGATTATGGCACGAAGCGCAAGTGGGATCTTGCCGATGCAGTTCAAACCGCTGGCGCATGGTCTGAGCTTGAGCCGCCGACGGCGATTCATCCAGCGGTGGAATGCCCGGAGGTGGCGGCGGCAATTCGACGCCCAGTATCTTTTCTAGGATCCACGCGCCGCGCAACACAGGACTGCTGCGGCCCGGATAGGAACTGACCACGTACACGCCCCCCATCCCCAGCAATCCACCGCGGTAGCGATATTCATCCGGCAGCTTGACTCGCACGAGTTGCTGTACAAGCCGCTCTTGGATGCGGTCCTTCTTGATTTTATAAACTCGTATCAATTCATCGTTGAGGAAGGTCCAGTCGGCATCGATTAGTGCTAGCAGCGATTCATTCTCTTGCATAATGGAATGCATGACGTAGATTGGCTGATTGCGCAGAGCGGCCACGTGCGGATCTTCCATCCAGCGGTGTCGCTGACGGTCGACCCGCTTGGAGCGGCCCACATCGGCCGTGCCTAACCAACTGCCGACGAATTGCTCGAGCGAATCGAGTAGATGTGTTCCGCGTGCGGCGATCATCCGCAGTGTTTGTCGCTTCAGCTCTTCATCGTTATTTAGCTTCCCCTCATCCGCCACGCGGCGCAGCTCGTCATCGGGGATCGACGCCCACAGAAAGTAACTTAGACGCGTCGCTAGTTCGTGGTCGGTCAATGGCACCACCACGCCAGGCTCTGGCGGGCTGGCTTCCGCGATAAACAGGAAGCTGGGCGAGATCAGGACGCCGCGCATGGCATACAGCACCGCTTCATCCCAGCTCAAGCCATCTTGCACGGAAGCTCGATAGAGCTCTACCAAGCGATCGATTTCTTGAACGCTAACCGGGCGGCGAAAGGCGCGATTGGCCAATCGCTGAATATTCTCGCGCGCGGCTTGCTCTTGGCTCATCGATGCGTCGGGGCGGACCGCTAACAAGCGTTTGCGAGTTCCCTCATTGCGAGCTGCGTAATCGAGCCCATCGACGGCAGCTTGTAGATATTTCTCTGCGTGGATTGGCGAGATGATCAACGTTTCCGCCGCATTGGTAAACCCCTGTCCACCGGCGCTCTCCTCTGGCAGAGCTTGCCCAGCATCGAAGTGCACGTTGAGCAGGTCACGAATCGAATTGGAGTATTCGTGTTTTGCCAGTCGCCGCAGCAGCGGTGGTCCAGCGGTCGTCGCGTCACCACACAGCTGCTCCAGCGACGCCTGCTCGATCCAGTGGACGATAGCCTCGCGCTCCTGATCGACCAATGGCTCGCTGTCCATCGGCGGCATGGTGCGATCGTTGATCCGCTGGCGGATCGTCTGCCACCGCTCATACTGGGACTTCAAAGAATCTTCCGAATCCCACAGCAGCTCTAGCGCTAGGCCACCTTCGTCAGCTCCATCCGCGTGGCAGTCTGCACACGCCGCTCGCAGCACGGATGTCGCCTGCTCGAAGGCGAACTCTGGCTGCGGTGCAACGGGCTGGGAATTCGCTGGCTGTGTAGTCGGAGCAATGTCTGCATTCGTATCTGAGCTCGCTTCTGCATTCGAATCTGAGCTCTTCGCGGCGCTTACTGCGGCAGCTGCCGTATCTGCGCTACCGCTCGCTGCACTAGGGCTTATATCGACCCCAGGGTCTATATCGACCTCGGCAGTGGCTTGTGGTTTCTTCGCATCGTCGGCCCACAGTTCACAAGCAGCGGCCCACGCAGTAATAAAGCACAAGGCTACAACCCACACGGGCGCAAAGAATTTCGAAGCGGGACGTCGCAACATGCTCAAGCGAGTTCCTAGTTACGAGGCAGGCGGCGCGAGGGAATCAAAGCGGTCCAGGGGAGCGGCGCAAGCGAACGGGATTAAACCAAGCCGGGGGGGGATTGAGCCAAGCGAGGCAGCTAAGTGCAGGCGAGCGAATGCACTCGCGCGGCCATGATCTGCCTAATCCTTTATTTTAGCTTATAAACGCACGCGCGACCAGCTAAGTGTGGCCCGACGCTCCTCGTCGGCCATCTCTTCCCCCCACCCCCAAATCTCAAACCTCAAATCTGACCGAGTCTCAATCTAATCGGAAATTAGAACGCTGGAAGCAGCCTGTGTGGGCCGCGCCGCGGCTCCTTTTAGCGCTGCGACCTGTCGTAGCTTTAGAGTTCGCACTACCCTACGCTTTGCCAAACGATCCGAAGTGTTACGGTGCCGCGTCGCAGCTCCTTGTAGTGCTGCGACTTGTCATAGCTTTCGCAGCCGCGCGACTCAACGGCATGTCATACGGTAGGAACGTTTTCTAGGCCGCGAGGCGGCCCCTTGTAGTGCTGCGACTTGTCGTAGCTTTTGTGGTGGCTTGACCGTATGGGAAGTCATACGCTGGGAAGGTCTGGCGGGCCGCGTATAAGCGTCTGCCTGTGTTCGCGCTGCGCTGCAAATGTGTTGACTCAGAGCTTCAACTTGCGTACTGGGCTCGCAAAGAGGATTCTTCGCGGCCTGGAATATTTGCTTGCCGCTAAGTGTGGCGTCGGCAGTGCGAACTCTAAAGCTACGACAAGTCGCAGCACTACAAGGAGCCGCACCGCGGCCCAC
>CAKQWG010000112.1 GCA_934278005.1 uncultured Pirellulaceae bacterium
GTTACTGGGTTGCCAGTTACTGGGTTGCCAGTTACTGGGCTCCGCGCATCGCTCGCTCATCTCCCCCGACGCTCGCTTCGCAATTGCAAGACGCGGCGGTGTAGGCGGAGAACGCGCTCGGGCCGCGCACGGATCGAGCCTGTATCGGCCGCGCGTGCAGAGAAACTTCAGGTGGGCTGTCAGCGTGCCACTGAGCCAGTCTGGCACGCAGGTGCTCGATGACAAAGTACTCCATCCAGCGCACGTGCTTGCCCTGCTCGTCGAGCCCAAAGTATCCCATGTGCCCGCCATAGGAGGTCAAAACCAGTTCGGTGGACTGTTGGTTGATGCGCGAGGGATCGAACGATTCGACGGTCACAATCGGGTCGTGGCGGTCGACCAGGAGCGTGGTCGGCGTGCGGATGGAGCGCAGCCAGGGCTTGGCACTGGCCCGCGTATAGTAGTCGTCGGTGTCGGTAAAGCCGCACATCGGCGCTGTGTAGCGCGCATCAAACTGGCGAATGCTTCGCAGTCGCGGCCCGTCGGGGACCTCCTGCCACTGAGGCCACTGGGCTTGCCGCTGCTCGACCTGCTGGCGAAGCATCTTCAGGTAGTACCGCGTGTAGACTCGCCGACTGAACCGCTCCATGTTGTTAGCACAGTGGTGCAAATCAACCGGCGGCGCAACGGCTATGGCCGATGCAATGCGCTGCCACTCCAGCTCGTGATGATCGGCTCCACTGGCCGCCTCGCCGAGCATCTTCAGCAAGATATTGCCGCTGAGCGAGAAACCGACCATGTGAATGGCTGCGTGCGGATAGCGTTCGCAGGCGATGCGGACTACGGCCGCCAAGTCATCGCTGCTGCCAGCGTGGGGGGGACGCCAGGCGAGCTTCATTCCACATCCACTGCCCCGCAGGTCGACGCGCCAGACGCGCATGCCCGACTGACGCAGCTGGTGGGCGATGCGCTGCATGTAGGGACTGCTGTGATCTCCACCCAGGCCGTGAATCAACACGGCTAACGGCGCCGCTTCGCCCAGCGGCTCGCCGAGCTCTTCATGAACGACGATCGTGTCGCCATCGGCAAGCGGAACTTGGATCTGAGCGGCATGGTAGCTCGGACGCTCGCCGTAAACAACGCCGACGAGCAACGTTTGCAAATGGCCGCTGCGAAGCAACGGGTGCGGGCGGTAGGGGAGAATCTGCATGCGAAAACAACCTGCGGTGGGCATTCCAAGGAAATTAACGGTAGTCAAACGCCGGTCGGTCAGAGATAATCGCCAACCGACCTGCGCTCTCAATCCATAATACAGCTAATTGGCCGCGAATATTTTGGCCGCGACTATTGTCGGCTGGGGTTTGTGCTGGAGTTATTGTGTCCGGGCCTGTAGTGCCAGCCAATTGCGTGCCGGATTATCGCGCAGAGCTGACAACGATCAAACGAGACTTACTTACCAATTATTCGGGAAAGATAATAGACCATGAAAAAATCATTTCACGTGTGTGGCTTGGGCAATGCCATTGTAGATATCTTCCTGGAGGTTTCCGATAGCGATTTCAACTCGTTAGGCTTCGAGCGCGGCACTATGCGGCTGGTCGACCAGACCGAACAACAGCAGTTGCTAGCTCGCTTCCACGACGGCAACCACGATCTGCGGCTGGTCAGCGGTGGCTCCGTGGCTAATTCTATCATCGCAATTCAACAGTTGGGCGGCAAGTGCGCTTTTACTGGCTGCGTGGGGGATGATCGCTATGGATTGCACTACGTCGAAGAATTTTCGCAGCTAGCCATCGACATCGGCAACCCGGTGTTGGTCGGCGAGACCACCGGAACCTGCATCGCTATCATCACGCCCGACGCCGAGAGGACGATGCGCACGTGCTTGGCGGTGTCGAGCCAGTTGTCGGCTCGCCACATCGACGCTCAGCAGATCGCCAAAGCGGAGTGGCTGTTCATCGAAGGCTACGTGTTCGCTAATCCCGAGACCGGTCAGCACGCAGTCCGCGAGGCCATCCGCATCGCTAAACAAAACGGTACTAAAGTTGCCCTGACGTGCTCCGATGCATTCATTCCAGAAGTCTTCGGCGAAGCCTTTGGTGCGGCCCTGGCCGACTGCGACCTGCTGTTCTGCAATGCGGCCGAATCGATTGCGGTGACTCAGGCGGCCGACGCGACCGAGGCCTTTGCAAAGCTCAAGGATCTGGTCGCCGACTGCGTCGTGACCGACGGCCCGCATGGCGCTTTTGTGCGCGTCGGCGGTCAGGAGTCCCACGCGGCGGCGGTTGAGTGTCAACCCAAGGACCTGACGGGTGCAGGAGACATGTTTGCAGGCGCGTTCCTTTACGGCATTACGCATGGCTTGGCTCCAAGCGAGGCCGCGCGGTGCGCTAATTACATGTGCCACAAAGTCATTACGCAGATTGGAGCGCGCTTGCATCAGGGTGCGCAGGAGCATTGGCAAGCGGCGCTCGAGGGCTAGGGCCGCAGCGCGTGGCACGCGCGGCTCGGCCAACAGAGACAAGCGGGCGAGAGTGCTCGCGTGCACCACATGAAATTTAAACAAGGAAAGCATTACCCATGGATTCATCACGTGCATTTGTGGCGATCGAGCTGGATACGGCCAGTGCGGGAAGTATTGCCAAGTGGATTCAAGTCCTCAAATCCAAGGTTTCCGACGTGCGCTGGAGTCGCCCGGACCAATTGCATCTAACGCTCAAATTCCTGGGGGACGTCGACAATCGCGAATTGCCTCAGCTGTGCGATGCGATGCGCGAAGCGTGCCAAGGCATCGAGGCCTTTGGGCTGGAGCTGAGCGGTCTGGGGGCCTTTCCGAAAAACAAACCTCCGCGAGTGGTGTGGATGTCAGCCGAGGATCCGCACGGGGTGCTGGGCCAGCTCGCACAGCGACTGGACGAGCGTTTCGCGGAGTTGGGCATTGCCAGAGAGACGCGGGCGTTCACACCGCACCTGACGCTCGGCAGGGTTGTTCGAGGGGCTGACCAGCAGCGGCTGCAAGAGGCCATTGACGAGGTTGGAGAGCAGGTATCGTGCTACTGCGAAGTGGAGGAGATCGTGCTCTTATCGAGCCTGAGAGACGAGGGCAGGGTCGTCTACGACGCGATCGACCACGTCGAGCTGCAGTTTTAGTGAAACTGCCAGACAGGTAAACGCAGGCGAGGCGTGCTGCTTGAGTGCGGCACGCCTCGCTGGAGTGTTGCGTCGAGAGTCACGGGTTAAGGGGGCAAGGTGCGGCGCGTATTAGGCGCTTTTCTTCTCGGTGGTGTTGAGCTTGAAGGGTTTGACTTGGCCATCAGCCTCGTCGACGTCGATGGAGTAGCTGGTACCCTTGGGCTGTTCGGGCAGATCGAACATCACATCGAGCATGACGCTCTCTACAATGCCGCGTAGTCCGCGCGCCCCGACCGACTTATCCATAGCCTTGCGAGCGCAGGCCTTGAGGGCTTTCTCAGTGAAGTGCAGTTCGCAGTTCTCCATGCCAAACAGCGCTTGATATTGTTTGATGAGCGCATTTTTGGGTTCGGTTAGGACCTGAACCAGCGCGGCTTCGTCAAGCGGCGCCAGCGCGGAGATGACTGGCAGACGACCGACGAACTCGGGGATCATGCCGAAGTGCAGGATGTCATCCGAGGTGACTTGCGGCATGAGTTCAGCGGCGGTCAGCTCGTTGCTGTGCTGTTGGCCGCTGGAGCCGAAGCCGAGCGTTTTCTTGCCCAGTCGCTGACGCACGATATCTTCGACGCCGACAAAAGTACCACCGCAGATGAACAGGATATTGGAGGTATCCATCTGAATGTATTGTTGCTCTGGGTGCTTGCGTCCGCCTTGCGGAGGAACGTTAGCTACGGTGCCTTCGAGCATTTTCAGCAGCGACTGCTGCACGCCTTCACCGGAGACATCTCGCGTGATCGAGACGTTTTGGCTGGTCTTACCGACCTTATCCACTTCGTCGATATACAGGATGCCGCGCTGGGCGGCTTCGACATCAAAGTCGGCAGCGTGCAGCAGTTTTAGCAGCAGGTTCTCCACGTCTTCACCCACGTAGCCGGCCTCGGTGAGCGTGGTAGCATCGCCGATCGCAAAGGGCACATTGAGCATCTTAGCCAGGGTGCGGGCGAGCAAGGTTTTGCCACTGCCGGTCGGACCGACCATGAGGATGTTCGATTTTTCGATCTCGACATCCGAGCCGCTCCATTCGCTGGTCAAGCGTTTGTAATGGTTGTGCACGGCCACGGCCAAGACGCGTTTGGCCGAGGTTTGGCCGATGACGTATTGGTCCAGGTGGGTCACGATATCGCGCGGCGAAGGGATTTCGCCGAACAGATTGTTGCTCGGCCCACGCCGCTTCTGCTCTTGATCCAAGATGGATTGACACAGTTCGATACATTCGCCGCAAATGTAGACATCTCCGGGTCCTTCGACCAGGGGGCCTACGTCCCGGTAGCTCTTGCGACAAAAGGAACAGAAGGCATTCTTCTTGTTCGCAGTGCCACTACCACCACGACGACCCGAAACCACGTCCTTACTGGAAGGCATACGCACGACTCCTTTGCTCGATGTTGCTCGTTAAAATAGGTAGTTCGCGTGAGAGCTGTTGAGCATAGGACTCAACAGTCGTTCCTTGGCGAGCCCACCTATTACGAATTGGGCTATCACGTAATGTCGCTCGAGGATCCTCTCATTACCCAGTCTACTGAGTTTTCTCACAATACGCATTTTGAAAATGCATTGTCGCAAGGCTTTTGCGAAACGCCGCTGCTGCCAGGCAAGCTGGTTTTGGCGAAGTTGGCATTTCTAAAAACGTTTTGTGTTGGCAGAGCCTGGTATCTGCAAGGAGCCAGGCCAGCCACAACAGCAGGTGAGCATTCGAGTCCGGGCATCCGTGTCCTCGGGATCGAGCCAAAAGGAAAAAATTTTAGTGTCAGTACTAACCAGTCTCCCAGACCGGTGCCAGCCGCTCTACCGCTATAGGTTATCAGCCCCTACTGCATAGAAGCACCCGTCCGCTGCTGCGTTATTCCCGTCCACCGTAGCTATAGTTCGGAGTTCTACGCTGCACGAGTCAACCCGCGACCGCATTTATTGTAAGTTCCAGCTCAGTCGACCGCCGCTGGTAACAACTTTGCAGGTCGAACCGCATAGGTCAAATAAACCTGCGGTAACTGCCAGCTGGATCGGCTGCGGAACCAAACTCATAGTATGCACCTGGCCAGTTGAAATCCAGGGTTTATCGGGAGGATTCCTAATGAAAACTGGCAATAGCTATGGTTAGTAGACGAAGCGTCATTCGGCCAGCCGCAGTCGATGGTTCTCCGAGTCGCCGATCAACAGCGCTCCGCTGGGGAGCAGGCACACGCCGTGTGGCCGCTTGAGCAGGCGTTGGGTCAGGTTATCGCCGTCGCCATTAAAGCCCCCCTCCCCTTGCGCCGAGCCGATGACGGTCGCGATGCGGCCGCTGCGCAGGTCGATGCGGCGGATGGCATGGTTTTCGGTGTCGGCGACAAAGGCCGCAATTCCGGGCTGCACGGCAATCCCCTTGGGGCCGTTGAACTGGGCCAACCGCGCTTCCCCCTCATCGCCGGAGAACCCCTTTTGGCCGGTGCCCGCCACGTGGTAGATCTTGCCATCGCGGCGGTCGATCTTCCACACGCTATTGCCCTCGCGCAGGACGACCCACAGGTAGTTGGTATCGACGGCCAGCGAGCGCGGCCCGGCCAAGGATTGCATCAGCGCAAGTTGGCCATCGACGGGCATCGCCTGCACGCCGTTGCCGCAGATGGTCTGAATCACTCCGCTGCGCAGGTCGACATGACGAATGCGATGATTGGCCATGTCTGCGATATACAGATCTTGATCGTCTAGTGCGATGCTGTAGGCCTCGTTGAGCTGGGCGTCGGTGGCGCGATGTCGGTCGCCCGAAAAACCGGCTGAACCGGTGCCAGCCACCACGCTCCATCTACCGG
Source organism: uncultured Pirellulaceae bacterium (assembly GCA_934278005.1). Classification (GTDB taxonomy): domain Bacteria; phylum Planctomycetota; class Planctomycetia; order Pirellulales; family Pirellulaceae; genus Aureliella. Next base: position 5,964 of record CAKQWG010000112.1, read on the forward strand.
TAGCCGCATCAATTTTTCCCACGCGATGGTTGTAGGTATCTGCTACGTAAATGTTTCCTTGTGCGTCGATCTGCACTTCGTGAGGGCGATTGAGAGCGACGTTGGTCGGGTGCTCGCCCCCGCTGCCAGATAAGCCGGCTGTGCCAGTACCACAAATCAACTCGAGCCGATTGTAGCTGGGGTCGAGCCGATACAGCACGTGCTGGTCGAAGGATGCAATGATCAAGCTGCCGTCGGGCATGGGCTGGACGCCGAACGGATTCGATAGCGATGTTTCCAAAGCCGGCGCCTGGTCGCGAGCCCGCGACGATTCGCCATTGCCCGCGATGGTCCGCAGCCCGCGAAATGGTACTTGGGAAAGTGCACTAGCAGCGGAGCCAGTTAAGATCAGTAGGGCAACTAGCCAACGGACAAACATGTCAATTCCTTGCGATGAGCAGCGGCGAAAAAAAACTGCGCGAAAAGCCATAGCGCACGGCTGTGCATTGTAAACCATCACCGGCATGGATGATGCTCTGCAAGTAAATAACGGGCTGGCTGTCCCTTCAGTTGGCTGCCGTGGGCTGAGCTCCATACGCATTTTGAAATGCCCGAGTCTGCTCCGATAGGCCGCCCACCGCTTTGGCGGCGCTCGCGTGCTGCACAAACCAGTTATGGTGAACTTCGCACTTGTCCTGCGGTATGCCGCGGATGACTACCGGAGTGTTGGGACCGCGGAAGGTGTTGTTGTAGATCTCGATCGAGGTGCCGGCGACATCCGTATTATCCTGGCGGTCGCGGCCTCCGTGCATATCGAAGCAGTGGCTGAGCGACTCGCCCAGTTCGACATTGTTGCGAGCGATGTAGCCGCAGCCAGGCTGGCCCGTGCCGGCGATCGAATGCCGATTCCAATCGAAAAGATTGCATTCGATCAGGGCTGAGGCGTCGGCCAAGCAAACTCCGTAGCCGAGGCCATTGTATTGGCAATGATGGATGAAATTATGATGGATGCGATGGTCTTGGCCGCTGTTGAGGCTAATGGCTGCCTTGGAGAAGGCAGATAGCTCGCAGTTATCGACTTGCAAACCGGGGTGAGCGGCCACGATGCCTTCGGACAAGGGAAACTTGTAATAGTATTTGTGCTTCTCGCCGCCGGGACCAAAGGCGCGGCGGTGGTGTTCCAAATACCGCTTGGGGTTAGGCCCTCGAATGCGCAGTCCGCTGATGCGGACGTTTGGCCCCGCGGTGCGAATGATGGCCGGCGTCTTCAGGGCGTCGCTGCATAGCAATGCGCCTGGGGATCCCTGCTGTCCGCGATTGCCGGCCAGGGTGACTCCGGCCGGAATCGTGAGCACGAACTGATCGATATAGATATGCGTGGTCAGGTCGATTTCCGTATCATCAGGAATAAAGATCACTTGCCCAGCCTGAGCCTTAGAGAGTGCATCGACTAGTCCGTCGAAGTCTTGCACGTGATAGTCGCCCGCAGTGATCGCGTCGACATAGCCCTCCCCGCCGCCCAGCGGACCGCGCTGGTCGGGCTGGGCGCCGTAAACGCTGCCTGCCAATTCCACCCAGGTAGGCGAGTCCGCCAGCAGCAGAGTCTGGCCCCAACAGGAAAGTCCAAATAGGAGACAGACAACAACTCTGAGGTAAGTCGACGATCGAAGCTTCATAATGCAACCATTCTAAATTTTCAAAATGCACGCTGGTACGTCATCCATGTGCGTGGATCGCCTGTGGCGTCGGCGACGAGGGCCCATGGAGGACTTTTGCGAACACGTCGCGGTCGACATTGCCACCACTCAGGATGGCAGCCACTTTGTTGCCCTCCAGTTTCTGCGCGTCTTTAGTGACTGCGGCTAGTGCTGCGGCGCCGGCCCCCTCGGCTACGTTATGGGTGCATTCAAATAGGTCGCGCATGGCTTGCTTGACTTCATCGTCAGTGACTTCGACGATGCGACGGACCCCAGCCAAAATGTGTGCCAAGGCTTGCTCGTTCGGTCTTCGGCAGGCGATTCCGTCTGCGATACTTGTCGTCGCCAGCATCTCGACGGGAGACCGCTCGTCAAACGATCTTGCATAAGCTGGGGCCAGCGCGGAGACCACTCCCACAATCTCAGTTTTCAGGCCAAGTGCGTTGCGGGCAGCAATCGCACCGCAGACTCCAGAGCCCAGTCCGATGGGCACGTAGAGCACGTCCAAATCCGCAACCGCGCGGAATAACTCGAGGCTATACGTAGCAACGCCGGCGACAAGCAGCTGGTGAAAGGGCGGGACCAAGTGCAGACTATCTCGCTGGGCTAGAATCACCGCGTGGTTGAGCGCGTCTTGAAAGTCCGCGCCGTGCTCGACTAGGTTGGCTCCTAGCGCGAGCATGGCGGCATTCTTTTCAAGGCTGTTACCGTGGGGCACGACGATGGTGGTCGGCAATTTGTGCTGCGCAGTCGCGTAAGCGATCGACTGGCCATGGTTGCCGCGCGTGGCGCAGACAACTCCGTTGGTCTGGTGCATTTGGTCGGCTAGGGCGTCGAAATAGACCAGTCCCCCGCGGATCTTGAAAGCTCCCACAGGCGAGTGGTTCTCGTGCTTGAGCCATACGTCGACTCCCAAGCGCTGTGCCAATTGACGCCAGGCGTATTGAGGGGTGGCCGGCATAGTTCGATAGACAACGCTAGCGGCCTGTTCGATTTCTAAAAGCGTAGGGAGCATTTTGGGTACAGCGCACCGCAGGGGTGGGAGATGGAATTGCAGCCTTAGCGGCTCAGGCACGCCACAGCCCTGTGGCGGAGGAAAGCATTTTACAAAACTTGGATGAGCACGTGTAAGCTGATGGGCCGGGGAAAAACGCATTGGTTCGGTCGATGTACACTTGGTAATCAGGTTTAGTTTGCCTGTCGGTTGCAAATGACCAGCGCAACGAAGAGTCCCGGCGACGCGACGGCAGCTTCATGAAGCTTTTTCGCTACATTAGCGGTGCAAACCATGGCGAGCAGAGGATTACCATGACAACACCCGTATTTATGGAGGATCAGTCTGCAAGCTCACCAGGCAAGATGGGCTTCGTACTCGCGCAAAAGGTAGCCGCTGCCAATATACCTGAGCCGGTAGGGAAAGAAGTAAAGATCCGCAAACGCAGCGGTGGCCGCTTTGCGGCAATTCGTTTTTCGGGCAACTTGGATAACGCTCTAATAAAAGAAAAAGAGGCGGAGCTTCGCAAGTGGCTTAAGGCTAGGGGGCTGAGTGGTGCTGAGTTGGCTGAATCTGCCGGCTATGATGCGCCGTTTACTCCCGGTCCTCGACGTCGTAACGAAGTCTTAATTCGCCTTAAGGATATGGAAGTGCCAAAGTGAGCCCTCAACCCATGGTTCTCAAGTCTGATTGGCAGATCGAAGTCTTCTATGATGGCGACTGCCCATTGTGCATTCGGGAGATTCAATTGTTGCGATGGCTTGACCGCCACCGGCGGATTCGCTTTACCGATATCGCTGCCGCTAACTTCTGTGCGGCCGACTACGGAAAATCGATGCCGGAGTTCATGGATCAAATCCAAGGGCGATTGCCCAGCGGGCAGTGGGTGGTAGGCGTGGAGGTCCTGCGTCGGCTCTATAGTGCGATTGGCTTGGGGCCGCTAGTGTGGATCACTCGGCTACCGTTGCTGTCTCAGTTGTGCGATATTGGCTATCGAGTGTTCGCGAAACATCGCTTGCGGTTAACTGGCCGCTGCAGCACGCAGGAGTGTAAAATCGACTGATGGTCAAGGCTCAGGCAGAAGCTATTAACGCAGTCGTCGATGCGCTGCTGCAGTCCCAGAGTGTGCTGTTCATAACGGGTGCAGGCGTGTCGGCCGAATCGGGTATTCCAACTTATCGCGGTATCGGCGGATTGTACAACGCCGGGACGACCGACGAAGGCTTCGCTATCGAAGAGATTTTGTCTTCGTACATGTTGCGAGCAAATCCAGCGCTGTGCTGGAAGTATCTGGCCCAAATCGGACTGGCCGTGCAGGGTGCGCAGCACAATCGAGCGCACGAAATCATGGCTGAGATGGAGCATCATTTTGATCGCCTGTGGGTGTTGACTCAAAATATCGATGGCTTCCATCGCGCGGCCGGCTCTAAAAATCTGATCGAGGTGCATGGCAATTTGAACTCGCTGTCGTGTATGCGTTGCGATCGCAAAGTGCGGGTTGAAGAATTTCAGGAGCTAGAGATTCCGCCGAAGTGCCCGCGCTGCACTGCCCTGCTCCGCCCCGACGTGGTGTTGTTCGGCGAGTTGATCGATGGGCCCGGTATCGAGCATTTACAAACCGAGTTAGAACGCGGATTTGATATCGTTTTGTCCGTCGGCACGACGAGTGTCTTTCCCTACATTCAAGCGCCGCTGTATATGGCTCAGTCGGCCGGCAAGACGACCGTAGAGATCAACCCCAGCCAGACCGAGGTGTCCCATATGGTGGACTTTCGCATCCAAGCACCTGCGGCTGAGGCGTTGCAGGCTATTTGGAGCGAGTTTACTGCGCGGCAGGCAGGCTAACACTTCGCCGAGCCGCGCGGCAGCAGTGGCGAAGTTTTGAGCTGGACGATCAAG
>CAKQWG010000113.1 GCA_934278005.1 uncultured Pirellulaceae bacterium
ATGGTTCGAGATGTTTGCCGATAGTTGGAACAATACCCCCGGCAAGAATCGAACTTGCGACTAGGCTTTAGGAAAGCCTCGTTATATCCACTTAACTACGGGGGCGAGTAGCACTGGCTGAGGTGCCGGTTAGTGATACGATAGCGTGCGGAGTAGATTCAGTAAAGATTCGACCGGCGAAGTTGCCTGATTGGAGCGCAGCGCTGCCGATCGGCATCGAGCGACGTTGACCGAGGATGGTGCCCCACGTGGAAAAAGAAATTGCAAATAACGAGTTGGCTAGCCAGCGGCTAATGGCGATGCGCGTGCTCGACGCCAATGCCAACCGGGCTGGGGAGGGGCTGCGGACGCTCGAAGACATAGCCCGCTTGGTCCACGAAGATGCGGCGGCTGCCGCGTGGCTCAAACAACTCAGGCACGTACTGGCCGACGGGCTGGCGATGCTCGATCGCAGCCAGCGCCTACAAACCAGGTCCACTCGGGGCGACGCGGGGACCGCTGTGCATGCCCCGCGTGAACAACAACGCGAGGACGTAGCGAGCATTGTCACAGCGGCTTGCGAGCGAGTCCTTCAGTCGCTGAGGAACTTAGAGGAGTTCTCCAAGCTGTGCTCGACGTCTGCCGGAGGAGCCTTAAAACAACTGCGATACGACGCCTACGATGTACTCGCCAAGTTGGAACTGCGGTGGCTGGCAGGACACATCCTCAGGGACAACCAGCGCTTGTATCTGCTGCTCGACTGCAGCCTGCCGCTAGATAGCTTCCATGCGCAGCTCGGCCGCTTGGCAGATGCGGGCGTGGACCTATTCCAATTGCGAGACAAGCAGGCCGAGGGGGCGCGCTTGATGCAATACGCCCGAGCCGCTGTCGACGCTCTGCACAATCGCCCGGCGCAGTTGATCGTCAACGATCGCGTCGACGTGGCGCTGGCCAGCGGCGCGGCGGGGGTGCACCTTGGCCAAGACGACTTGTCACTGGCCGATGCACAACGCATCGCCCAGTCGCGATTATGGATCGGCATTTCAACTCATAGCCTGGCCGAAGCTATCGAGGCAGAGCAGGGGGGCGCCGACTATATCGGCTGCGGTCCCACGTTTCCCTCCCAAACAAAACACTTCACTCAATTCGCTGGTCCTGAGTTCCTGCGCGAAGTGGCCGCGCATGTGAGCATTCCCGCCTTCGCCCTGGGAGGCGTGGACCACGAAAATTTACAGCAAGTGCTCGATGCAAACTTCCAGCGGATCGCGGTCAGCGGCGCTATTCTCGGCGCAAAGAATCCTGAGCAGGCAGCCAGAGAATTGAAAGAGCGATTGATGCGTGTTTGAGTGCGCAACAGAAAGTCAGCGATTCGACCTATGCCCCTCACCCCCGACCCCTCTCCCCGAGACCAGGGCGAGGGGAGCCAGGCAGACAAGGGATTGCTAAAGCTTGCCTTCGATGGCAGGGATCAGCTTCTCCATATCACCGGGGTAGTAGCCGTTGAGCAACTTAAAAATCTTGCCGTCGCGATCGACCAGCAGCGTGGTGGGGTAACCCATCGAGCCATTGGGAAGAATCAAAGCTATTTGCTGCCGCGTCATAGCTGCCGGATCGCTGTAGGTTGGCATGCTCGCGCCGTAAGCCGCCATAAATTCGACCGTCTTATCACGCAGCGCGTCCAAGTCGTACTCGGGACCGCCAGAGCTAGAAACAGACACGATGGCTACGTCGGGATTGTCTGCGAACCGGTCGGCCAACTTTACAAACTCGGGAAACTCTTCCTTGCATGGCGGGCACCAGGTACCCCAAAAATGAAGCACGGTAATTTTTCCGAGCAGCTGCTCGCGCGACACGGCAGGCGTGCCTTCGGTCAAGGGCTTCAGGTCGAGCTGTGGTAGATCTCTGCCAATGGTGACCACGGGAGCGGGCCGTCCGATCCAGGCCAAGAACATGATTCCAACCAGCATGATCAGGCCAAAGATCAGGATATTGGAATTCGACGTAGGTGGGGCGTGGCGCGGAGGCTCGGCCGATGTTTCCGCCGGCCCACTTGGGTCAGCTGGGGACTTGAATTCCGAGTCGGGATCGATAGATGCCATGAGATTCTAGACCGTATGTTAGTTGTGCGTGTGATCGACTATCGCCACCTGGTCAAATGAATCGATCTGCAGTGCTGAACAGTCGTCCGGCAAGGCTGCGTTGCCTGGACGTACACTGGCGCGAGTTTGTAGCCCGGCGTCGGCAGCGGCTTGCAGTTCGGCCGCAATGTCGCTGATAAAAAGAATTTGAGCGGGGTTAAGCCCCCAGTCGGCGGCGATGCGCACATAGCTTTCGCGCTCCTTCTTGCCGCCAATGGTGGTGTCGTAGTGTCCGGAAAAAAGCGTCAAACAATCACCGTGGCCGTCGATATGCCCAAAGAATAACTTTTGAGCCGCGATGCTACCTGAGGAATAAATTCGCACGTCGATTCCAGCCGCGCGCCACGCGCGAATAGCGGGCAAGACATCCGCATACACATGCGCTTGCAACTCGCCCGAATGGAACCCATCGTGCCAGATCAGGCCTTGCAGAGCCTTGAGGCCGGTGGCTTTGATGTCTGAGCTCATCAAGCTGCGGACCTCTTCGATAACCAGCCGCTGGGCGCGCTGCCGAGTATCACCGCCCGACTGGCCAGCTGCTTGAGTGGAGCACCACTGATCGAGCGAAGTGTGTCCTGCGTCTGCGGCCAATTGTTGACAGGCTGCTTGGACGTCCGCCCGATCCCACTGTTGCTGCACAAAGCCATCGAGCCGCTGCAGCACATAAGGGAACATCACATCGTGTACAAATGAGATGCTAGAGGTGGTGCCTTCGATGTCGAGCAGGATGCCGCGCACTGCCGCAGTCGAATTCACGTCGTTAGCTCTGCTGGTGGCCATAAGATCGAGTCAATTGTGAAAGCGAGCGCTTAATCGTGTTTTAATAGTTACAGCTGATGCGGCAGATCGTATTGATTCTCACCCGGCACATAGTTGGGTCCGAAGCACAAAGGTTGGTAGCGCTCATGCACACCCGTGGCCATATACTCGGGCGTCCAACCACCGGGATCTTCGAACAACCGAATGCAGCGGATGGCCCGATCTGCGCACAGATTAAACCAGTGCTTGGTGCCGCGAGGCACATTGATTAGATCCCCAGCCTCAACTTCCACAGCAAACACGGGACCGTGCTCGGGATGGATATGAAACATGCCGCGACCGGCGACCGTGAAGCGGACTTCGTCTTCGGAATGCGTGTGCTCTTTGTCGAACTTGGCCAACATGGCATCCAAGTTGGGCGTCTGATCGCTGACGTTAATCACGTCTGCGGTGACGAACTGCCCACGCTGTTTGAGCGATTCGATCTCCGGCGAGAACTCCTCCAGAATCTGCTCGTTGGTGGCATCGGCGGGCAGTCGATCTTCCACAGGCCAGTGTTCGTACCAAATCCCATGGGGTTCCAGGAATTGGCGAATCTCTGCCACATCTGATAAAGAGCGGTTTTCGTCGGCGATGATCACGCGAGCCATATTGGAACCCCAGTGAAGCAGGAATGTGTTGGATAAAGCGGCTGGATTATCAGCCATCAAGTTAAGCCGGATTTGCTGATTTGGCAACTGCTTTAGCCAACTGTCGATACCATGGCCGGCTGGTAGGAATGCTGCTCAGTCCGCATCGCGAAGCGGCGGTCCTTTGTAAGTGGCCGCTGGCATCGTCTGAACCTTGCAGGTTGCAGCCGGTACACAGCCGCTCTAGGGAGCTAGCGGCTGGGTGTGCTGAGCAGTGCGCACCTCTTCGGCGGCGCTAGAGCGGACATAATTGGGCGCTAGTTGAGCCGCTGATACAGCGCCACCGGCCAGATAGCTGTGCCAACCCAGCCGACCGACGCACGCGGCCAGCGGATCCCAGTGGCTGGCATCGATCAAGTTCGCGTCGCTTCTCAGCTGAGGTGTGTAAGACCGCAGGCCAGCGCCGCTAATGTACAAAGGCGGGGAAACGTGCGAGGCGTCAACTAGTCCGCGAGCGGAACTGCTGCATGCTGGCTCCAGAGCCGCTAACGGCTGTGCCTGCCACAGCTCGGCGGCTAACACTTGGGGCTGTGCCAGCAGGACAAGATCGATTCCAGGCTCAGCGGCGGAGCTGGCCGGCATCCGCCAAGCGGCCGCAAACACTTGCCTGCGAAAAGCATTGAGCACGGCTACCACATCGGCTGCTGAGCCGCTAGCGACCAAGCCCTGATTAGTTATTTCGAGCACAGCCTGAGCGGCAACGACCCGCAGCGTATCCACGGCAACGATGGGGATGCCCCAAGCCAGGCCAAGCATTTTCGCCAAAGCCAGTCCACCGCGCAGGCCGGTGAATGAACCCGGACCATGCGTCACGCTAATCAGCTCCACTGCGGGCAACTGGTTCGAGCCATACAGCGACAATAGTTCAACAATGGTTGGAGCCAAGGTCTGCACGCTGCCGATTGCGGGAGGGAGGGATCGCTCGGCGAGGACAGTATCCTGTCGCAGTATGGCAACGCTGCCTGCCAAGGCTGAACACTCTATAGCCAGGTGAAGCATGAATAATCCGCTAGATTCAGGACCAACCGACACCTTCCTCAACCCGGAAAGCGTAAACTGACTATCTTTCAGTCAATCCACGGTCGCTCTACAATGTGACAACCTACGTGACAAGCTACAATGTGGCGGGGCAGTGGCGAGCTGCGATCGGAACTGACCCGAACACGGCGGCAGTCCGCGCATTTAAGTTCGCTACCAACTGGGAAAATCAAAATCAGTTGGCCGACCGCCCCTTCAATCGAAACAATACCTTGACCGATCAGACAGTGTGTACCGGAGCGGCCTGTGCGACAAGCACTCATCAGTGATATTCACGGCAACCTTGAAGCGCTCAACGCGGTCATGGCCGACATCCAACAGCAGAACATTCAGCGCATCGTCTGTCTGGGGGATATCGTGGGCTATGGTCCCAATCCCTGCCAGTGCTTGGACATCGTTATTCAGAAATGCCAGTTGACGATTCTGGGAAATCATGACCAAGCCGCCCTATTTGACCCAGATGGTTTTAACCCAGTTGCCTTAAGGGCCATTTACTGGACGCGCGACGAGCTAGACCGCGGGCCTGGTTCGGCCAGTGCCATCAATCGCCGCTGGGACTTTCTGAGCGAACTGCCGAAATCGCACCAAGCAGGAGATACCTTGCTGGTGCATGGATCGCCGCGCGATGCCACCAACGAATATGTCTTTCCCGAGACGATCTATGATTCAGGGCGAATGCACGCCTTGTTCGAGCGGGTGACGCGTCTGTGCTTCCAGGGACACACGCACATGCCCGGTGTCTTCACGACCGATGGAGAATTCATCTCACCCGAAGACTGCGACTATCGCTTTCCGCTGGGCAATGAAAAGCTGATGATCAACGTCGGCTCAGTGGGACAGCCACGCGACGAGGATCCACGCTCGTGCTATGTCATCTATGATGATCAACAGCAACAGCTTGAGTTTCGACGAATCGATTACGATTTCGAACGCACCATCGCAAAAATTTATAACATTCCCGACTTAGATAATATGTTGGGCGATCGTTTGCGTGGAGGACGTTGACATGCGATGCTGGCGTCTGCCGTCCAAACTCTCTAGTCGACGGGTTTTAGACCGTCCACTTCCCAATCGACGCTGGAGCGTGTTGCGTCTTCGAACTTCACACGCTTTACACGGAGCCAGGCTGTGCGGCGCGCAATTGTAAGTGACATTCACGGCAATCTTGAGGCACTCAACAGTGTGCTGGCGGATGCCCGAAGCCAAGACTGTGAGCAGATCGTGTGCTTGGGCGATATTGTGGGATACGGCCCCGATCCTCAAGCCTGCATCGACATCGTCAAGGGATTTGATGCTTGTATCCTGGGCAATCACGACTTGGCTGCCCTGTTCGACCCCGAAGGTTTCTCCAACGCGGCCGAGCAGGCCATTCTGTGGACCCGCCGGCAGATCGAATCGGGCGATAACCCTCAGGCGTGCTACGACCGCTTGGAGTTTCTGGCCCATCTTCCACGGACTCGTCGCGAGGGGTCGTTGACATTTGTGCATGGCTCGGTGCGGAATCCGATCAATGAATACGTGTTCCCCGAGGACATCTATAATCGCCGCAAGATGGACAAACTGTTTTCGATGGTTCAGCGGGCTTGCTTTCAAGGGCATACGCACGTGCCGGGCGTTTTCACCGCCAACATGACCTTCTTGAAACCTGAGGACATTGACTATCGCTTCCGCTTGACCGACGAGAAGGCGATGATCAATGTGGGTTCAGTCGGCCAGCCCCGCGATGGCAATTGGCGTTCCTGCTACGTTATCCTGGAGGAGCCCTGGGTCACGTTTCGCCGCGTTGAATACGACGTCGAAGTAACCACCAACAAAATTTATGAAACCCCCGAATTGGAGAGGTTCCTGGGCGACCGGCTAAAGGAGGGGCGCTAGTTCCCTGTTGGACTGTTGCATCGCGGTCGAATTTGAACCACAATGAAGTACGCCCATAACCGCCGACTTGGTAGTGCATCCCAAGCGGCGCCATAGCTCCCTGCCTCTCAGCGTAAGGCCTGCCACACGACTATGCAGAGGATAACATTACGCGTGATTTCTGGTGCGGATCGCGGCCGCGTTTATCGTGAATTGGCGATGCCCATTACGATTGGCCGCGAAGAGGGAAATGCGGTGCAGCTCAACGACGAGCGTATTAGCCGCTATCATGTCAAAATCCAAGAGGATGATAAGCGGCTGGTCATCACCGATCTGGATAGTACCAATGGCACACGGATCAATGGGCACGTCTGTAGTCTTAAAATCCTGCGCTATGGCGATACGATCTCTGTCGGGCGAACCGTGCTACTAGTGGGTACGCGTGAGCAAGTTGCCGATTGGATCGATGCCAAGCGCGATTCTCCCGCAGATCATTCCCGTCCGCTCTCGCTCGACGGAGGCGATTCGGACGATGATTCGGGATTCGATCTCAGCACCGGCTTGGCCATCTCAAAAATGACACAGCCGTCCCATGGCTGTGCCCGCATTCCGCATGGCATGTCGCCGGGCCAAGCGGCCGAATTGCGAGAGTTGTTGGACTATCTGCACACTGGCATGCGGGGCGTGGTGGATGGGGCTGTAGTGGACGAAAAAGAGAACTCGGCAAACATCAACCTGCGGGCCTGGCAGAAATTCTTGTCGACGCAAAGCGAACTTGCTGAGATCATCCGTGGGATTGAGGATCCTCAAGGCAGCGACGCGCCACTGCGGTAGCTGGTCGGAAGCTAATTGTTAGGTAGCAGGAGTGTCATCAGCCGCTCCTTATCCACGGTCCCGAGCGTCTGCCCCTGCGAGTCCTCGACAGCGACCAACGGGCTGGGAGAACTTTGCAGACGCATCAGCACTTGAATACTTGACTCGGTGCCTTTGGTGCGAAACACGGGCAGCAGACGCAGCGGCCGCTCGGGATCGATCAACACATCGGCCACGATGTAGCAGCCCAGCAAACGTTGTTGAGTGTCGTCGACGACTCCCACAATCGACTGTCCGCGACGGTTTGCCTGACGGATCACTTCCTGCCGATCGGCCTGGGCGGTGACCAGTGGCATTGCCCGCAGTGGCACGGCGAACTGACGCACCGGCCGCACTCCGTAGATGAACATATTCTGAGCGATCTCGCGTTGGATGGGCAACAGCACCCCCGCCTCTTGTCCCTCCACCAGGACGCGCTGCAGTTCCTGTCGTTCCAGACTCACTCCACTTTTAATCGAATTGGTCCCCAGCGAAGTAGGCCACAGCTTTTCCAGGGCGATGACCAGCAGCGACACGGGCGAGAATAGGATGGCAAACAGCGCCATCAGCGGCGCTCCCAGCGTTAGCAAGCGGTAGGGAACTTGGTAATACAAATACTTCGGCAGCAGTTCCCCATAAATAAACAGCACGGGAGTCATCAGCAGCGGCACGATACTCTCCATCTGCGGCCAGCCTGAAAACAGACGCTGGCTAGCCAACAGCAGCCCCAAAGATACTACATAGTTGGCGATGTTATTGCCGATTAGAACGGTGGCAACCAGCACGGTTGAATGGTTGGCCAGCCATAACAGCATGCGTGAAATCCAGCGTCCGGATTTAGCATCCATCAGCAGCCGGACCCGCGTCACGCGGTAGAAGCCCGTTTCGCTGCCGCTGAAAAATGCGCTCAGAGCTAAGCCGATGAGCAACAGAATCGTAATGAACAACATAGGTGTCTCGCCTGTAGTTTTACAAGTCTTCAGCGGTGACCTGCGGGGCCTCGGAAATCCGCACCAGCATCTCGCCTCGCCCGCGAGCTTCGACGACCTCTAGGGACAGATCGTCCAAGCTGCACACGTCCCCCTTCTCCGGCAAGCGGTGCAATTGCTCTTGCACGACGCCTCCCACAGTAAGGTTGCGACTGACATTCAGGCGGCGGCCCATCAGGCGTTCCAAGCGCCGCAGTTTGGTCATGCCTGTGGCGAGCCAGACGCCTGGCGAAACCAAACGCACTTCGGCTCTAGCCAATTCGCGATGCGACATTGAATCCTCGGAGTGCAGAATGGCTTCGAAGATATCCTCCCATGTCAGAATGCCGATGGTCTCGCCATGTTCGTTAACAATCACCGCCACCCGCCGCCGTTTGTCGCGCAGTTTTTTGAGTGCTGTAGCGATCGTGGCGCACCACGGGATCACCACCAGTTGCTTGCTTTTGTTAGCTAGATTCGATAAATCGCCCTCGAGAATCGCGTTCAGGTTAATAGCTGAGGCCAGCTCGCGGCCTGAGGAATTGGTGATCAACATATAACCGCTGGGGGTTCTTTCACCATTGAGCTGTTCGATGCTCACAGGAGGAACAAACGAGCGGTACTGGGTTCGCGGACGCATCCACTCTTCGACGCTAATTTCACCTAGCTGAATCACGTTGCGCAGCACTTGGCGTTCTTGTTCGGCTAGATTGGCATCGTCGGTCGATAGCTCAATAGCTCGCTCCAGATCCGCCTGCTCAAGATAGTTCTCGGGTTTAAGCCCAGGCCACAACAATCGCCGCGAGGCTTCGTTAACGAAGCGGATGAGCGGCAAGAACACATCGACCATACGCAGCGCTACGGCCAGCGGCCAAGCGACCAATTGCACAACCATGACCGGATTGAGTATCGCTAAACTCTTCGGGACAAACTCACCGAATACGATGATCAGCAGCAGTGCCATGATGGTCACCAGCGTACTGTGTGAGGTGACTGGGAGGCCCAAGGCGGCGCGTGAAGCCAGAGAGAAGAATGACAAATTGATTGCCAAATTCCAAAACAGCACCCCCATCAGCAAGCGTTCGCTGCGCATCGACAAGCGATAGGCTAGGCGAGCCGCCGTGGAGCCCTGGGCCAAAGCCCGGCGCTGGGTCAGCGTCAATGAAAAATAGGCCGCTTCACTGGCCGAGAAAAAACTGCTCAGCAGCAGCAGGACCAGCATGCCAGGGAAATACGCCCAAATGCTGGCGAGGGAGTGCAACATACCTAGCCTTCTTCATCCGCCACGCGCGACCGGCCCATGGCAAAGTCGAACTCGCTCAGTGCTGGCACGATCATGGCCGTGGTAGCAAATCCGTAGGCGGCCATGATCACTGAAAAAACAACCAACTCCTGGCCTCGCAAAATGAAACTGGTAATTGCGAAGAACGTCAAAAACGGCAAGCCAAACGCTGCTAAAGCAATGGCTGGGCTCGGATTGCGACTGCCCAAGGCGACGAATAAACCGGTCCCACCCCCGAGTATGATGGCCAGAAAAGGGGGCAACTGGCGTGCAAAGGAACCACGGAAACTCATCATGATCATCATGCATGTGGCGATCCCCAGGAACAGGAAAAAGAGCGTCCCCAGACTGGTCCCGATCGCCGTTCGCGATTGACTGTAATTCATACCACAGTGGATCCCTAGCATGGCCGAGAAGACATTCATGACCAACAATCCGCCGACAGTGAAGGCGAAGTTCTCAGTGGTCAGCCCCGCTTGCCACCAGAGATAGGCCGTTAAGGCGATCGGCAAAAGCACCATTTCTTTAGTGACGTACAGCACGCCGAACAACTTGCCCAGCAGGAACTGAAGAGGCGTGATCTGGGTCGCCAGCAGCAGATCCAGTGCCTGGCCATCGCGCTCATTGGTAATGGAGTTGACCGCCAGGGCATTGATCATCACGAAGGAAACGGCAAAAAACGGGATCAGAATGCGGGCAGAGATCGGAATCAGCTCGTCGGTCAGGCGACTGCGCTGTAGTGCCGCACCGCTGGACACGGACCAATACACTCCTAAGACGGCCATGGAAAACAAGCCGATGTAGGCCAGGCGAATCATCAACAATTTGCGTCCGTAGGCCCAAGTGCGCATTTCGCGCCACAGCACGGGATTATTCCACATCGGTCGCGGGGCGCGGACCTTCCAGGAGCGATCGGTGTGTTGAGCGCCGCTGGCTAC
>CAKQWG010000114.1 GCA_934278005.1 uncultured Pirellulaceae bacterium
CGCGAGGTGCAGGTGCTCAAAGAGCAAGAGCGCTTTATCCATTTTGCGTTGAGCAATGCCATCAACGAAGGCAAGCGGGCATATGAGAACATGCAACTCCAGCACAAGCGACTCGACGCGATCGTCGTGCAGCTCAACGCCATCGAGGCCAAGGGAGACCAAGGTGAGAAGGCCGAGTTGGATGTGCGATTGGAAACGCACCGCCGGCTGCTCGATGCACGCTTGCGATATCACCAAGCTGAAGTCGAGTACGCGTTGGCCCTGCGAAATGTCAACTTCGAAAAAGGGACGTTACTGCAGTACTGCAATGTCAATTTGGTCGAGGCCATGGCCCCAGGCAAAGCTTACATGGATGCCGGGGAGCGACGCGAACTACTCGATTACGATGCGCACCCGGTCAGCCGAGACGTAGTGATCGCCACACCGGAAGCAAGCTAACTTCGGAACTCTTAGGAGCATGCTCCACCTTACGGTCGACGAGCAACGTTTTGCATAAGCGCTTTTATATGACCCATTCGAATACGGTACGACCTGCCTGCGTCGGGCAACGAACAAAGCTCTTTTCAGTGTTGCTCAGCAAGTTTTCGCCGGGCCTCGCTGCGCGAGTAATCCTGCTTGGTTTTGCTTGTGCGGCCAGCCCTCCGTCACTGGCTGTTGCCCAGAGTCCGCGGTGGTTCTCATCAAACTCTGCCGACGTAGCGTCGGCAGTGAGCAGTGCGCCGGCCCGAAGTAGCGTTCGGCCCGTCGCGGCTTCACAGGCCTCGCCCAGCGATCTGGTCTTGGAAGTCGCCCAGGAACCCGATGTGGGACTGGCCGTAGTCAGTCACATCACCGATCAGGTCCAGCCGCAGCCATTGCCCGCGTCGCAGAATCAAACGCCCTTGCTCGATACAGCGTCCATGATTGGGCCAATGCACGGCGCGGAGCGGATGTTCAGCAGGTTGGACATCGACGACGAACTGCGCGGCGTCGCGACGCTGGCCGCGTCGGGCCCGCGCTGCAACGCGGAAGATTACGTATGGATGCCCAGCGCTTACACCTGGATCAGCCCAGTGTTTTACCACCGTCCGCTATACTTCGAACAACCCAACTTGGAACGCTATGGCATCGGCCCTGCGCGAGCGGTGCAGCCCATGCTCTCCTCGATGCATTTCTTTGGCACGATCCCGTTGATACCGTATAAAGCTTTGGCACAGCATCCGCGCGAGCGCGTCTATACGCTGGGACAGGGGCGGCCGGGAAATTGTGTGCCAATGCAGCGCGGCGTCATTTTGGGAACATCCAGTTTGGGGGCGGCGCATTAGAGAAAATTAAATTTGTGACCCGCCAACTGGAAGAAATCCAAATGGACGGCATCTAACTTGAAGACACCGAAAGTTAGGCCGTCGTCCGCGGAGGCAAAGACTCTAACTGTGGCATAAAAAAGCAGGCTACTTAGCACCGATTCGATCTTGTCGCTTGTGGGACCGACGCGTAATATTGACTGTATGAAAGCAGCTATGTGCAACAAAAGTGACGTCCATTGCAACTCGGGCAATCGCCTTGGCAAGTTGCTGTGCGCCTTTGCATTGCTGCCAATGCTGCTGTGGCCTAGCTTGGCACGAGGCGAATGCTGTTGCGCGAGCCCAGCTGAGTTATCCCCAGCTGAGTTATCGCAGTCTTCAGCCGAGTTTTCTGCCCACGCGTCGACAGACGGTGCGGCCACGTCGCGGTGGAATGTTCGCACGCTGAAACCGGCTTCCCACGGCACTTGTGAACACTGCCTCACCGGCTCGCAAGTTGGCCCCAAGAGTTCTACGCCAGAATCGACCAGTCTGGACTCGCGCTGCGACTGCCAAACGCATGTGCTGGCCAATTTCACTTCGCAACGCTTACAAGTCTCATCGAGTGACATGCGGAGTGTCTCACTGCTAGGGATCATCCCTGCACTTCCGACGTCTGTCGACACGCTTGCGCTCGTCGTGAGCAGCGATGCCGCCGTGCGTCTATCATCTCCGACCGCCCATCAGCGGCGAGCTTGGTTGTGCTGTTGGCTCAATTGAGAGCGAACTGAGAGTTTCTTATCAGTTTTCTCAGCGTTTTAGAGTCATGCGCGAGCGGCACGGGGCCGCTATGCACATGCAAACAAATTGAGTCATTCAAATCGGGAGATGATCTATGTCTGGACTATTTTTGAAGGTTGCTGCTGCGCTCGTCCTGGCCAGCTCAGTTGGTGTTGGGGCGAGCAGTTGGTCGACGGCTCAGCCCGCGGCGGCGGGTTGCGCATGCGGCGGCTGTGATGTTGGCTGCACATGCTGCAGCGACGGAGGCTGCACGTGCGAGCAATGCGCCTGCACGAGCTGCGGCTGCGAGGCTGGAGCGGCGAACGGAGCGGCGACTGGGGCTCTAACTGGGACCTGCGCCGCAGGAGCTTGCCCCAGTTCGGAGAGCGGCCACAGTCACAAGTCCTGCTGTGCAACTGCTGAGTGCTGTGCAGGCGGCGAGTGCGCCAGCGGTGGTGAATGCTGCGAAGCAGGCAAGTGCGGCGAGGCTGAGTGCTGTGCAACCGCTGAGTGCTGTGCAACCGCTGAGTGCTGTGCAACCGCTGAGTGCTGCGCAACCGCTGAGTGCTGTGCAACCGCTGAGTGCTGTGCAACCGCTGAGTGCTGCGCAGCTGCTGAGTGCTGTGCAGGCGGCGAGTGCGCCAGCGGTGGTGAATGCTGCGAAGCGGGCAAGTGCGGCGAGGCTGAGTGCTGTGCTAACGGCGACTGCTGCGCCGAAGGCCAGTGCACGGACGCCACCTGTGACTGTGCCTGTGCTGTGAACTAGTAGTGAACTATTAGTGAACTGGCAGAGCCTATCCAGGCTGGTTAATCGAGCTGTACCGGGACCTATCACGGGCGGCTAACCGGCCAGGTTGAGCAAGCGATAAAAAGCCGCATAGCGAGCTGCGCTGCAGATCGCTATGCGGCTAATTTTTTTGGCGGCGGTACAATGCGAACGGTACTATACGAGCGGCGTTTGGCCTGGAATGGCGAACGCCGGAGCGGGGCGTGTACCGTCGATTTTCAGATCCTTCGGGAACAGATCCAGCTTGGATTCTTTGGTTAAGAAATCCCACGTTACCTTTTTGCCAGTGTACGCAGCGAGGCGGCCGAGGACTGCCGTCAACGAACTCTCTGCGGTCTGCTTCAGTTCCACAATAGGCCGGCCGGCGCGGATCGAATCAATTAAATCCTTATGCTCCTGCTGATAAGCCGCACCGATGCTGCCCTCCATCCTCCAGATCTCTTTGCCGCTGCGGTCGGTGATGAATGAACCACTGCTGCCAGCGCCGATGTTGCACATGCCCTGCGTACCATACACGACATTGCTATTGTCCGCGTCGGTGCCAGCAATTTGTCGGCACTTGAAGGAGACGATGCGATTGCCTGGGTACTCATAGTCGATCTGCATGCTGTCCCACATCTCACTATCTTCCGGTCGCGTGAAACGACCGCCACCTCCGTAGGCAGAGACCGGTGCGGAATCCATGACCCAGTTCATGGTATCGATATTATGCACGGCCTGTTCACAGATCTGGTCTCCACTGAGCCAGATAAAGTGCATCCAGTTGTAGAGTTGATATTCCGTATCGCTCATACCGGGCTCACGGTTCTTGTACCAAATACCGTTAGAGCAATAGCGGGTGACAGCGCTTACGATGTCCCCAATGGCCCCTGCTCGGATCTGTTCCACAGCACCGATGTAGTTGACTTGTCTACGATACTGAGTCCCGGTGACAATGGCTGTCTTGTTGGCCTCGGCTTGCTCGTGGGCTTTAAGACACTGGTGATAGCCGGCGGCGTCGATACAGGTGGGCTTCTCAGCAAACACGTGTTTGCCAGCGGCTACCGCCTCGTTGATATGATAGGGGCGAAAGCCGGGTGAAGTCGTCAGAATGACCACGTCGATCTCTGGATCGTCCAACACACGTTTGTAAGCGTCCAAGCCGTTGTACATCTTGTCATCGGCCACGTCGACCTTTTCAGGGTAGCGTTTGCCCATGGCGCGCCGCAGGTTCTCGCACTTTGAGGCGTCCAGGTCAGCCGCAGCCACGAACTTAACATTCTCATTGATGGTCAGCGAATCCAGGATGGCGCCGCTGCCGCGACCGCCACAGCCCACGACCGCAATGCGCAGTTCTTGTGTCTCTTCGGCGTGCGCAGTCGAAGTGTGGACCATCGAACTCAGAGCGGCAGTAGCTGCCGCAGACGCTCCGAGAAAGTTTCGGCGGCTGGTAGCGGTCGGCAGGATTTGGTCAGATTGGGCTGGGATAGGTTTAGCCATGGAAGGAGTTCTCGTGGAGGACTAAGTGGTGAAACCTCCATTGTAACTCAAAAACCCGGCTTTATGTCCAGTAAGTCGACCACCAATCTCTCTGCGTTTGTGCTTAAACGCCCAGTGTTAACGGCTTCAGCAAACACAGCGCAGAGGAGCTTGCTGGCGCTGCCCATCTGCGCCCATCCGCCCTCTGATCGGTGGAGCGGTCAGCCACCCTGTCTCGCAGGACGGTCTCTGCGTCTCCATGCAGCGCACGCAGGGGAGGCGGAAGATGCAGGCGACGCCCGGCAGCTTTCACCGCCGGGCACGCTGCCGGTTCAGGCTTGGTTTATAAACTCAACACCCTGGATAAACTATGCACTTTCGCGGGCTGGCGGCTGGAAATAAGCCGGAGTGATCTCCTGCAGCGCCTCGGCGGTCTTCTCAACAGCGTACACGATTTGCTCCTCAGAGTGCGTGCAACTGATGAAAAACCTCAGTCGCGCAGCAGTCTCCTCGACGGCAGGGTAGAGGATGGGCTGCACATTCACTCCCGCCTGGAACAACTTGTGAGACAGCAGCAGGGCGTGCAGCGAGTTACCAGTGATCACTGGGATGACTGGGGTCTCGTGCGAGTCGCCCGTATTGAGTCCGAGTCGTTTGGCTTCGCTTAAGAACAAACGCGACCGCGCCTGCAGCGTCTTGACTCTTTCAGGATGAGCCTTAAGCGTCTTCAGCGAGGCCAGGGCAGCTGCCGTATTGGTGGGCGACAATCCGACACTAAATACAAAGCCGGGTGCGGTGTATTTGAGCAACTCGACGAGGGCTTTGCTACCAGCAATGTAGCCACCGCAACTGCCGAATGACTTACTCAAGGTTCCCATCCAGATGTCGACTTCGCTACCGTCGATTCCGAAATGCTCGCCAATGCCGCGACCAGTAGCCCCCATGGTGCCGATCGAGTGAGCTTCGTCGACCATCAACCAGCACTTATGACGCTTCTTGATGTCGATGAACTTGGGCAGGTCTGGGTAGTCGCCATCCATGCTGTAAACGCCTTCGATTACCACCAGGATGCGGCGGTAACTGGTGCGAGTCTCAGCCAGTGCGCTTTCGAGGGCTTGCCAATCGTTGTGCGGGAATGGACGGCGCCGCGCGCCGGACAGAATCGCACCTTGCACGATGCTATTGTGGGACAGCGCGTCATGCACAATCAAATCGCCCGGCCCGACTAAGTGTCCGATGGTGGTTTCGTTGGTTGCGTGGCCCCCAATCATGACCACAGCGTCCTCAGCACCAACCCATTCTGCCAAGCCTCTTTCCAACTCGCGGTGAATTGTCTTTTCACCACTGACCAGACGCGACGCGCTAACGCTGGTGCCGTATTGTTGAGTGGCTTTGATCACCTCGGCCGTAACGGCTGGGTCACCCGACATGCCCAAGTAATTATAGGATGCAAAGCTAATCAACTCTCGGCCGTCGATGACGGTCGTGTCGCGGACAGTGCCGTGGTGTACCGAGAAGTAGGGATTAGGCACCCCTGTCAATTCAAATTGGGCCTGGGTGCGTTTCAGTCGGCGGTACTCAGGCAATTGATCGAAGCAGTAATCCTCTTCTTCTACCTTTCGACTATCGGCAGGTTTCAGTCCGCTTTCCGATGGGACCAAGTCGCGACGAATGCGCTTTTTGCCTAGGTACCGCTCGATGGCAGTAGCTACTTCGCGAACGGTCTCGATCTCGGGCAGTACGTGTTCTGGGAAGCGCCCATCGAACGTCTGCTCTAACGAATGCACAATCTGCATGCGTTCCAGGCTGTCCAGCCCCAAGTCGAGTACGATATTGGTATCTAGGTCGAGTTGTTTGGCACGCTCTTGAGCGACCGCGCGAATAGCGTCGGTGACGATGTCGACGATCTCATGATCGGGCTGCACATCGGAGGCCGGTGCGTCAGCCACCGCCAAGTGGCCGTTACCGCTCGGTCGATAATTCGACGCGGCAATCATCGGCTCGCTCTCCGGCAGGTCGATTTCCCAGGCCTTCCACTGCGCAACGATTTTCAGTGAACCACGTGAAAATTCATCGCGGCATGCGTGGCGTTGGATCTTACCGCTGGAGGTTCTGGGAAGCGTACCAAAGCGGACCAGGACCACAGCCTCAGGTGGCAATTCGTGCTGCTGAGCCACCGCTCGACGAACCGCCACAATGACTTCGTCCCAATTGGTAACTTCACGGCGCGTCTGCACTTCAGCCGCAATGATCAAACGCTCGCGGTCCTCGGCGGTATCGGCAAAGGCGGCGATCAAGCCACTTTGCATAATCGGATGCGCCTGCTCAACGGTCTGCTCAATATCCTGTGGATAGCGATTGACACCGCGGACAATAATCATGTCCTTCAGGCGTCCGGCGACAAACACTTGCCCCTCATGCAGGAAACCCAGGTCGCCGGTCCGCAAAAAGGGACCCTGCCCGCTGTCGGTATGCGCGCCGAAAGTTTCTTGGGTGATTTCGTCGCGCTCCCAATACCCCTGGCCCACGCTGGAGCTGCTGATCCAAATCTCGCCGATGCGATCGTCGTCGAGCACGGTTGAGGTCTCGGGATCGACAATAATCAATTGCTCTCCAGGCAAGACTTGGCCGCTGGCCACCAGCTCTCGGCCTTCGGGATCACCGGGTTCGCGGAGCACAACTTGTTGGCGGTCCAGAGCCTGCGAATCAAAGTTGCCGATGACGGGAGGTTCGCCTTGCGGACCGCCCGATACGATCAACGTCGTCTCGGCCATGCCGTAGCACGGCAGGAAGGCTGCGTGCCGGAATCCCACCTGGGCAAAACGCTCGGAGAACTGGTGCAGTGTGGCCGCCCGCACCGGCTCTGCACCGTTAAAAGCAGTCTGCCAGCTGCTCAAGTCGACCCCCTCTAGCTCTTCGTCAAGAATCTTGTCGACACACAATTGGTAGGCAAAATTCGGACCACCGCTGGTCGTTGCGCCGTAGCGCGAAATAGTACGGAACCAGCGGATTGGTTTCTGCAGGAAAGCCATCGGACTCATCAGCACGACGGGCCGCCCGATAAATACCGACTCCAGCACACCGCCCACTAGTCCCATGTCGTGATACGTCGGCAGCCAACTCACGCCAATGGAACTCATCGAAGTCTCAAAGGCGACCATGATGAGTTCAGTATTGCGCACCAAGTTCGCGTGCGAGAGCATCACCCCCTTGGGCTGACCAGTCGATCCAGAAGTGTACTGAAGCACAGCCAAATCGTTGGGGGCCACTCCAGGATTTTTCCACAGTGCAGAATAGTCCTGCGCCAGGGAGTCGGTAGCAATGATAGAGACCGCTTCCCACTCTACCCAGTTAGTGTCGCTTTCGATCTGCTGACGCACATACTCGTTAGTCAGCGCCAACGTGGCTTGGCAATCGCGAGCGATGCCATGGATTCGCTGCCCCTTGCGATTTCTGCGTGGCGGAAATGCTGGAACTGCCGTAGCACCTGCATACAGGCAGCCGAAGAAGCCGATCACGAAGTCCAGCACGGGCGGATAGAGCAGCAGCACTCGCTGACCCTTCCCGCCGAGCTTTTGCAAGTAGCCCGCCACATTGCGCGCAGCCAGATCCAATTCACCAAAGGTCAGGCAAAGATCTTCCGTCCCATCTTCGCCATCGGTGAAGTAGAAAGCCGGCTGATCTCCACGCTGGGCAGCCCAGTGCTGTAGCACGGCTACCAAGTCGGTACGCGGAGGTATATTGTTACCAATAATGCGTTTGAGATCTTCGTCACCGACTCCCAAGTCAGCGGGAGGTGCGATCGCAGAATGTTGATTCATTGAATTGATTAGCCTGACCTAGGGGTCGTCTAAGTTAAATGAGCTGGCAAGCGATTTTACGTGACCGGATTACTTTCGCCGGTTTCGCCAATCCCCGCAAGGGACTTTTGCAGCTCAGCTGATACCAATTGCATAGTTTTGCGAGGTGTTTGCACATTCTAGTGCTCTATGGATAGCTCAGGTCGCCAGTCTACGCTAGCGGTACGCATCCTAAACCACCTACATTTCCAGACCGGTAAAAACTGCCCAAAGGCCACTTTACACTAAATCAGCCTCATATCAGGCTTGCGATACCGGCTGCATAACTTGTTATCGTCATAACGCGCGTGAAAAGACATGATGAATTTGCCGATGTGCCCGGGAAACTTGCTTCAATTATTAGCCGGATCTCCCTGCAGCTTGGAAAAATCAATCTTGCTGGCGAGAATATCACGGCCAATTTGCTGGATGGCAGTCTGCCACAAGCCTTCACAGTCCGCAAATATCTGAGCTGGCTTGATGTGCCAAATCAGCCAGCCTCCCTCGCGTAGCTCGTCGTCAAGTTGCTCCGGAGCCCATCCGGCATAGCCATCAAACACGCGGTAATCCCCGCCACAATGCTTCGGATGTCCCGGCGGAACGCTCCTGTCGGGATGGCAAATATCAAGAATTCGCTCCTGATCCGAAGCAATAAATATTGAGGGGTCGTCTCCTTGGGTGCACTCTTGAAGCAACATTAACGGTCCATCCACGGGGCCACCGTAGTAGACCGGGCGGTCATTTTCGACCTCCTCCCCGATCACCTGCTCTAGGAACTGGCCAATGGTAGTGTGGGTCGGTCGATTGAGAATCAGCCCAATAGCCCCCTCCTCATCGTGGCGGAGGACATACACGACGGACCGCATAAAATGCGGATCAGTCAAATAGGGGGATGCGACCAGTGCGAAACCTTGAGCGGATTCCATTTCAAATGAGCTTTCCGAGTCATACATTTCTATCGGTGGTCCAGCAGCAACTAAGCCGTCATCATCATGTTAGGGCTAAAGGGATGAATAATGGCAGTGGTTCGCCAGGCCTCACCGGCTAACAGTACGCTAGGGCTGCCAAGTCTCTCGCCAGGCGCAGCCTGCCCACGACCAACCCACACCGAAGCCAATCAGTAGGCTCTGGGTACCTACCGCTATTCTACCCTGCTGCCGCAGATCCGAAATCAGGATCGGTAAAGTGCTCGAAACAGTGTTGCCGTAATTCTCCAGCATAATCGGCAATCGGTCTTCACTTAGCTCCAAGCGAGTCTGGAGCTGCTCGAGCATTTTTCGAGTCGCCTGATGCAACAAATACAGCTCGACCTGGTCGGCTGAAAGCTTAGAAAGCTCGAGAACTTGCTCGATTAACTTGGGGACTGCCACAATGGTAAAGCTAAGGAGGCTGGGGCCATCCATGTAAAGGCGGCTTTTCCAACGCTTGCGATGCCGCGGCTTAAGCGCGTCCTCAGGCAGTCGACTGCCACCATCGCTGACCAACAGCGTATCGGCTCCGCTGCCGTCAGTCCCGAACTGAAATCCACTCAAACTCTGCTGCTGGCTAGCCTGGACGAGCGTCGCGGCGGCCGCATCGCCAAAAATAGTCCTCAAACTACGGTCTTCGGAGTCGATATATTTGGAGTACGTTTCCGCGGTCAGCAGGAGAATGCGGCGTGCGACCCCCATGCGAATCAGCCCGTCGGCGATTGCCAGTCCGTAGACGAAACCGGAGCAGCCTAGATTGAAGTCGAGTGCGCCGCAGCCCTCGCGCAGTCCCAGTCGGCTTTGCAGCAGACAAGCTGTGGTAGGCAAGGGATAGTCGGGGGTCTGCGTACACAGCAAAACAAAATCGATCGTTTGTCGATCGATATCATGCTCTTGGAACAGCTTCTCACAGGCCGCTACGGCCAGATCGGAAGCGGTCTCGTTTGGCGCGGCAATATAGCGGCTGCGAATGCCAGTTTTTTCTTCAATCTCGCGCATATCCCACGCAGGAAATGCAGCTTGCAATTCGGCGTTGGTTTCGACACGCTCCGGCAAATGAATCGCAATCGGCCCTATTTCGGCGAACAGCACAGAAACGTCCTTCAAGATCCAACGTAGGCAGCCTGCCCGCAGTCCAGACGTTCCGTCAGGACATTCCCACGGGCGAATGGGTTGCAAAGCTTACGTTTATATCGAAGTCTGCGCGCAGCGCGAACGGGACTTTACCGATAACCTCTCAATGCTTAGAAGTTTTTCGCGGCAGAGCCTCTAGGCTGGACGGCTGTTACAGCGGCCAAGAGACCTAGGGAGTTTTCTCGCCAGTGCCGCGATAGGACTGCTGCACGGAATCGCCATACTGCGATTCCACCATCCGCTTGCG
>CAKQWG010000115.1 GCA_934278005.1 uncultured Pirellulaceae bacterium
AGGTCGGGCCTCTGCAGGTCGGGCCTCTGCAGGAAGTCGGGTAGGCCGCCATAAGTAGGGGCTGCCTGACCGCCATTCCAAAAGGGCTCGCTGGGAGGCGTCTGAGGCTGGAACATGGGCCGGGTGGGCAATGAGTGGAAACGGGGGTATGCGGGCGGTTCTGGTAGGTCTCGTCTGGCCTTCCAATCAGCCCAGCGCTTAGGGACCGGCCAAGCTACCGAGTGCCGCTGTGGTAGCGGTGACAGCCAATCCGCTGGACATCCGTCGACGTAGGCCTGCCCGTCCCCCGTCACGCCCGCATAGCTGAAATCGCCACCAGTTTCGCCGCAGCAGCCGTCGCCCGCCGCATAAACACTTGGAGCATCTAGTGGGTAAGTCGGTATACTCAGTACGCGACAGCCGCTGGTCAACAGCCCTAAAACAAGCAGAGTAGATCGAATTGTTTTGGAAGGGTTGTTCATGGGGCAAGGTTGATCATCAAGTGATCATAAAGGATTGATGATCATGAGGCGTTGAAGTCGCAGCGCGGTAGTTCGCCGACTGAGCCATCCCACTAACGTTTCCATCGGTCGTACGGGTGGTGCGGCTTGAACCCATTGCACTGTTCAGAACCAACGAAAGTCGATTTAATTAGTGCATCGTTGATTTTTATAGTCGCCCGACCGCTCCGTCGGTCGGCAACACCTAAGCCAATCGGCGGGAGCGATTCGGCGACTATCTGCTACTAAATTCACACCACACCGCATTTGGGGTCAACGGCCCGAAAGATTAATCAACTTTGAGTAACCAAGCTATCGCCTCCAACGCTATGGCTCCCCCTGCGACACACCAGAGCACTAGCATGGCACGCGCTGCCGAGCCGCACGCTGTCGATCCGCTCGCGCTGCCTCACTTGAAGATCGGCGAGCTCGACTTGGGCTTTCCCGTCGTGCAGGCTGCGCTCAGTGGCTATAGCGACTGGCCGATGCGGATGTTGGCTCGAGAGCATGGGGCGAGCTATACGCTGTGCGAAGTCATGTTGGATCAGTTTTT
Organism: uncultured Pirellulaceae bacterium; assembly: GCA_934278005.1. GTDB lineage: Bacteria > Planctomycetota > Planctomycetia > Pirellulales > Pirellulaceae > Aureliella. The sequence goes on from CAKQWG010000115.1 coordinate 1,033, forward strand.
GGTGGCCTTTCGCAACCGCGGCAAGAACAAGCATTTCCTATACAATTCGGCTGAGGAGCAGCCGGTGGCCGGACAGCTGATGGGGGCCGAGCCCGAGCAGTTCGCGCTGGGGGCCAAGCGACTAGTAGAAGCCGGCTTTGCCGTGATCGACATCAACTTTGGCTGTCCAGTCAAAAAGGTGCTCGGACGCTGTCGGGGCGGATTTCACTTAAGCCAACCCTCGATCGCTCTGGAGATCATCCGTCGCACGCGCGACATCGTCCCGCCGGAGATCCCGGTGACGGTCAAAATGCGTCGCGGTCTGGACGATTCCTCAGCCAGCCGCGACCAGTTTTTCGAAATCCTGTCCGGCGGTTTCCAAGCCGGCCTAGCCGCGGCTACCGTGCATGGGCGAACCGTTCTACAGCGCTACAAGGGGCCCAGTCGCTGGGAATTCTTAAGGGATGTCAAGCAGGCCTTTCCCGACCGCACGATTCTGGGCAGTGGCGACCTGTTTACCGCCCACGACTGCTTGCGGATGATCAGTGAGACCGGGGTCGACGGCGTCACAGTAGCTCGCGGCGCCATCGGAAACCCGTGGATTTTCGAACAAGCTCGCGCGCTGGCCCAGGCACAACCGCTGCCCGCTCCCCCGAGCCTATTCCGGCAGCGGGCTGTCATGCAGCGCCACTGGGAGTTAGCTGAGCAGATCTATGGGGCCAATCAGACCGGCGTTTTGATGCGCAAGTTTGGCATCAAATACTCGACCAGCCATCCGCGTGGCTTGGAGGTGCGTACGGCATTTACACGGGTTCGCGAGCGCGAGCAGTGGTGGGCCGCGTTGGATCAGTGGTATGCAGAGGATCTGCCCGGCGTCTATCCGTCGGCCGACAGCCACCGTGCCCAGGCCTCTGGCTGCACAGGTGAGTGCGGATAACCTGATCAATCGCCTTGGCGTTAGCCTGGCCTGCTAAAGAGCTAAGGTTTGTACTGTACGATGACAATCGTTCTCAGGTTGTTTTTGTTACCCATCAGCAGGTCGTTTGGCGCCCATTTCATTTCTGAAGCCATTGCCCATTTAGGACCGAAGGTTCGGCAGATTTTCCAGCCCCGGCTGAAGGCCGGGGGAATAGCTGGGCGAACGCCCCTGCGGGCCAACGGCCCAACAGATTTCAGTAAACTGGCGGGAATTCAGCAGCTATTTGCCTGAAAAATTTGACAATAGGGGGCTGCTTCGGATAGTTTAGTAGCAGGGAGTATTCGCTGCGCACAGCTTTGTCTGCGCTGCAGGACTTTTCGCACTGGAGATCGGGTAAATGCATTTCAACAGCCATCGCTTCACCGCCTGGTCAGCCTGTTTGCAGGTTATGAGCGGGCTGATCGTGGGCCTGCTAGTCGCTAGCTGGGGGGACGCTGCGCTTGGTCAGGCGCCTGCCGCAGGTGAAACAATTACTCGAGAGCAGGATAAGCTTGCTCGCGACTTCATCCGTGGCCGCGCTCCGGCGACCGAGGAAGCCAAGCAGGCCCTGCGGCTGAAGATGAAAGCCGAAGTCGATCGCCTGAAGTTCCCTACTCCCAAAAGCTTTGCCGAAGCTGAAGCCATGTCCAAGCTGGCAGATACGCGGGCCAATATCGACGCGATGTGGATTAGCGGCGCTAAAGACCAAGCCGCGCGAGCCACTGCCGCCGAGGCCCTAGCGGTGTGGGGTCGCCAGCTACTGGCAGAGGATGTTTCGCCACAGTCCAAGATCAACTGCATGGCCATGCTGGCCGAACTGGACGAAGCGGGTGTCAGCGGCGTGGCTCCTCCCACTCCTTCTGAACATGCGTTTAGGGTTCTCTTTGCGTATGCGGGCAATGATCAAGCCCCACTTTATTTGCGGGCCATCGCTTTGCACGGCCTTAATCGCCACATCGGCCGCTGGTGGCCGACAACCAAGTGGCCAGATAATGGCAAGAAGCAGATTGAGAAGCTCCTCACTGACATCGTCAACTCCGAACCCAAAAGTCCGCTCGACGAACGAGCTCACGCGTGGATGGTCCGCCGCGCGTACGACTGCCTGAGCACGATGGGCTCACCCTACGGGGCCAACTCGGCGCTCAATCGCTTGGCCGACCCGAAAGCCCTGCCGAGCCTTCGCTTAGCCGCACTTGAGTACGTCTCACGGCTCGATACCACGGGTTTCCCTGCGGATAAGAAAAGCCTGTACCTGATCGGCTTGGCCCACTTCACGCGCAGCCAATTGGTCGACTGGTACGAGCGTGAGGACAATGTGCTGCGGGCCAAATCGGGAGCTGCCGCCGGTGGTATGATGGGCGGCGATATGATGGCTGGCGGCATGGGCGGCATGATGGGTGGTGGATACGAAGGTGGTATGATGGCTGGCGGTGGTGGCGGCTATGAAGCGGGAGGCCCAGGCATGATGGGTGGCGGCCCCGGCATGATGGGCGGTGCCGGAGCCGGTCGCCGAAGCAAGCCAGTCGACACTCAAACCTGGCAGGTTCGCCTAGGACGCCGCAAGGTCAATCAGCTGTCGCAAGCCGTACACGCTGCACTGGACGGAATTCCCATTCCAGAAGAGAAGCCGATCGCAGGCATCAAACCGCTCAAAGATGCGCAGTTAACCGCTGAGGAACAGGCCAAATTGGGCGAGCTGGTAAGCGCGATTGAGGCGCTTCAGACTGCGGTCAACGATCCACTCCTGGTCACCACCATGACCAGCCTGTTGGCCCAGGCCGAAGGCAATATCGAAGAGATCATGGATTTGGTCAAAGAGGTTCCAGGCTTTTTGGCTCGCTATCCCGATTTGACCCAGGATGACGATCTGCCCACCGCCGAGGATCCCGAGGTGCGTCGGCCTGCAGCTAATGCAGAGGGGCAGGAGCCTGGTTTAGATGGACCGGCTGCACCGGCCGGGCAAGCTCCGCCAGCAGCCCCGGCTGAACCCGAAAACTCGGCAGCCCCTGCCGACGATGACACCGCGGCCAAATAGTAATCAGCCGTTTTGGCCTTAGCCTGGATTTCGGGCCGAAGGCCCAGCAGATTATCTAGCCCAGCCTGCAAGGCTGGGAACGCCCAGCAGGAGTTCGCACACGTGAGTCAGCATTTTCGAGTGGCGGGAATTTCCTTCGAACATATGCATATGGGAGATAACCTGCGGATGGCCGCAGATCACCCGGCGTGCCAAGTGGTCGGTTTGTGCGACGTCGATCGCTCGCGCATGCTGGCCGCCCAGCGCGATCTGCAGCTCCCCGACGACAGCTTGTATGCCGATTGGCAGCACTGCATCGAAGCCTGCCGGCCCGACTTGCTGATCCTCTGCCCAGCGACGGGCGACCACGCGACCTGGGTCGAGCGTCTAGCCCCGTTTGGCCTGCCGCTGTTGGTTGAAAAACCAATGGCTGCTTCGCTGGCCGATGCAGACCGCATGATCGCCGCCTGCCAACAGCACGACGTAGTTTTAGCAATCAACTGGCCCATCGTGTGGGTTCCATCGCATCGCACTGCCAAGCGCTTGGTCGACCAAGGGCGAATAGGCAAAGTCATTGAGGTCCATCACTACGGCGGTAATCGCGGCCCGTTGTGGCACACCGCGGGGAAAGTGGAAATCACGGCCGCTGAGGTCGAGCGCCAGAAACTGAGCAGTTGGTTTTATCAGCGCGAAAAAGGGGGCGGATCCATGCTCGATTACTTAGGTTATGGCGCCACCATTGGCACATGGTTCATGGACGGAGCGCGGCCGCTGGAGGTCACTTCGGTCACCGACGGAGCGACCGGCCTTGAAGTCGACGAACATTCCATAACGGTCGCTCGCTATGAGTTCGGCCTGAGCAAGTTCGAAACGCGGTGGGGTACCTTCACCGACCCCTGGACGCATCAGCCTCAGCCTCGCTGCGGTTTCGTCTTGGTCGGTACCGCTGGTACGATCAGCTCTTTCGACTATGCCCCGACGGTACACATGCAGGATGCTGAACATCCGGCTGGACGCGACATTCCGGTCGATACTTTAACCGCCCCCACTGAGAATCCGATCCAGTTCGTCGTTGACCGTCTGCAGCGTGGTGTGCCGATCGACGGTCCGCTCTCCCCGGCCATCAGCCGCATTGGCCAACAGATTGTCGACACCGCCTTCCACAGTGCTCAAGAAAAACGCACTCTGCCTTTGATGGACTAAGACGCCCGGACCGCTGCTGCGACTTGACTGCTGAGACACACTGCTGAGACACGTGTTGAAACACGCCGGGGCACTGCTAGCGTCAAGGGCTGCTATAATGAAACCTGAAATAACAGTATCGTGGTATGTCGCTACCTTCCACGCCCTTCCCACCGCAGATAGAGAACGCCTGAATATGTTCCCTCCAATCGTATCTCGCGCCTCGGCACTCTGTTTCTGCTCACTGTTGTTCCTAGCGTGCGGTGCACTGACCATTGTGCCTGCCCGGGCCCAGGCCGACGAGCGTGTGTCATTCAATGCGGACATTCGTCCGATTCTCAGTGCGGCCTGCTTCAAGTGCCACGGCTTTGATGAAAACACGCGGCAAGCCGATCTGCGTCTGGACGCTGTCGAAGGTGCCAGCTACGTCATGAATTCGACGGACCTCAGTGAAAATCTGCTGTGGGAACGCGTCGCTTCCACCGACCAAGACACAGTTATGCCTCCGCCAGATGAACAACGCCAATTGTCCGAGGCGGAAAAACAGTTGCTGCGGCAGTGGATCGAGCAGGGAGGAACCTTTCAAGGCCACTGGGCGTTTGAGCCGATCGCCCCAGGCGAGCCACCGGTAGTAGGCGAGCCACCTGAGGCCGTCGAAGCACCCAGGGCTTGGCAAGTCAATCCGATCGACCGCTTCCTGTTGGCTCAGATGTCGCGTCGCGCAATGGCGCCGCAGCCCGAAGCGGATCGCGAAACGCTCATTCGCCGCGTGGCTTTCACGCTCACCGGCCTGCCCCCCACGCTGCAAGAGGTCGACGCATACCTGCTGGATACATCCCCAGAAGCTTACGAACGGATGGTCGACGGCTACCTCAATTCGCCGCGCTACGGTGAAGAGATGGCTCGCCCCTGGCTCGATATCGCCCGCTACGGCGATACGCACGGTTTGCACCTAGACAACGTTCGCGACATTTGGGCTTATCGCGACTGGGTCGTCGACGCTTTTAACGCCAACAAGCCCTTTGACGAATTCACCATCGAGCAATTGGCCGGCGACTTGCTGGAAAATCCGACACAACAACAATTGATCGCCACCGGTTTCAATCGCTGCAACGTGACAACCAGCGAAGGGGGCGCTATCGACGCCGAGTTTCTCTATCGCTACGCGGTCGAGCGCGCGAGCACAACTTACGAAGCATGGCTCGGGCTGACCGGCGGTTGTGCGGTCTGCCATGACCACAAGTTCGATCCCATTTCGGCCAAAGAGTTTTATCAGATGTACGCGTTTTACTACAGCGCTGCCGATCCGGCCATGGACGGTAATGTCTCTAACACGCCTCCCTATCTCTCGCTGGCCACGCCTGCTCAGCAACAGCAACTCGAGCACTTGCGACAGATCGAACAAGCCTCCGAGAGTCGCTGGCAATCAGCGGCCAGCGATCTGGCTGGTGAATGGGATCAATGGCTGGCCAGTCACTCAGTTGAAGATCAGGCAGCGGCCGCTGGGGCAACGGCGACCCCAGCTGAACCGGCGAGTGTGGACAGCGCGGCCGGCGTGCCTTCGAGCATCTACGATATGTGGCTCGACGATGATCTTCCTCTCGGTGCCAGCGCGAACAACACGTCGCGCAACGCAGAGGTCTGGCTGACTGCCGAACAGCTCGAGATCCCCGTCGGCGACCGCGTGCTCGAACAAGCCTTCGGCGACTTTCATGAACAGAACATCTCGGGCGGCGTTGTGCCGCGCGTGATCCCGCAAGACGCCCAGTTGGAAGTCTGGTTGCGGGTCGATCCGCTGCACGTTCCCGACGCGGTCATGCTTCAGCTGGATACGCCGCAGGGTGCTCGGCAATTTGCCTGGGGGCAAGCCGAAGCGCTCGGGCGGGGAGCCTTCGACACTCAGCATAAACAGCGCGTCGGCGATTTGCCTCCCGCCGGGCAATGGACCAAGTTTGTGCTCGACTCCGCCGCGCTAGACCTCGCTCCGGGCACAACGGTCGACGCGCTAAAGCTGGCCCAGTTCGGCGGCATCTGCCAGTGGGACGGCTTGGCCGTTCGCGGCTCGGCGCCCGCAGACCACGATCCACGCCACAGTCTCGAAGCTTGGCTGGCCTATGCCAAAGGCAAAAACATTCCGGTCATTCCCAAGCCGGTAGCCGATGCGCTGAAGACACCCGCTGAGGATCCAGCGAACAGCGATGGGCTGCAGTTTCAAATTCGCACGCAGTACCTCAAGCACATCGCCCGACGAGTTCCTGCGCAACTGGCCCGAGCCCGCGCCGATGCCGAGCGCAGTCGTTTAGCGGTGGCGCGTCTAGCCGACTCGATTCCGGGCACGATGATCTATGGAGAACTGCCCGAGCCGCGTCAGGCCTTTGTCATGCTCCGCGGCGAATACGACCAGCCTGGCGAAGCGGTCATGCCCGGCACGCCGGATTGCCTACCGCCGCTGTGGAAAGCGACCCAGGATGGAGCGACGCAAGCTGCAGTGGACCAGGCTGAAGTGGACCGGGCTGAAGTGGACCGGGCTGTCGCCGAGCCCGGGCCACGAGCCACGCGTCTGGATTTGGCACAGTGGCTCGTCCGCGACGATCAGCCGCTGACTGCCCGCGTCACCGTCAACCGCTTCTGGCAACAAGTATTCGGACTGGGACTGGTCGAGACCAGTGGCGACTTCGGGGCGCAGGGCTCACCGCCGACCCATCCACAATTGCTCGATTGGCTGGCCCACGACTTCCAGCAGGACTGGGACGTGCGACGTTTGATGCGGCAGTTGGTCACCACGGCAGCTTTCAAGCAGTCCGCTCAAGTCGCCGCCGACGATTTGGCCAAAGACCCTCACAATCAGTGGCTGGCCCGTGGGCCGCGGATTCGCCTAGCCGCTGAGCAGATTCGCGATGCAGCCCTGGCCAGCAGTGGCTTGATCAACTTGCGGATGGGGGGCAAACCGTTTCGCAGCTACCAGCCCACGGGGATCTGGGAACCGGTGGGCTACGGCAACAGCAACACCCGCTACTATTTGCGCGATCAGGGCAACGACATCTACCGGCGCAGTCTGTATAGCTTTGTCAAACGCACCGCGCCGCCACCGTTCATGAGCAATTTCGACGCTTCCAACCGCGAACAGGTCTGCACTCGTCGCGAGCGCAGCAACACGCCGCTGCAGGCGCTGCAGTTGATGAACGATACTCAGCATGTCGAGGCCGCTCGAGCGCTGGCGCAGCGGGTCATGCAGCACACCACCTCAACCGCTGGACGCATCGACAATATGTTTCGCACCGTCCTGGCCCGCTACCCAGACGCGGTGGAGCAGGCACAACTGGCTACTGCCTTAGCGCAGTTCCAAGAGCGCTACGCGGCCGACGCCGAGTCCGCACAACAGTTGATCCACGTCGGCCAGTCGCGCCCCACACAAACTTTGGCGGCCAACGAGTTGGCCGCCTACACACTGCTGGCCAACTTGATCCTCAACCTCGACGAAACAATCACTCGCAACTAAGCAGCGCATGCGACGATCTGCTTGCCGACCACCGCACAAACGATATTGGGAAAGCGAACATGGACCCACGATTAGCGTATGACCTAGCCCTTTCACGACGACAATTCTTCGGCCGCACCGGCTTGCGGATGGGTTCGTTGGCGATGGCTGCCATGGCCGGCACCGCAGCTTCCAAGTCAGGTTTTTCGAGCATGGCCCGCGGGGCCTCCAGCGAGCGCGTGGTGCATCCCGCGCTGCCAGGCCTGCCACATTTTGCGCCCAAGGCCAAGGCGGTGATCTACTTGCACACCAACGGTGGGCCCTCGCAGATCGACACCTGGGATTACAAACCTGGCTTAGAGGAGCAGTACGACAAGGACTTGCCCGATTCGATTCGTTCTGGACAGCGGATCACCACCATGACCAGTGGCCAAGCGCGATTTCCCGTGGCTCCCAGCAAATTCAAGTTTGCGCAGCACGGTCAATGCGGCCGTTGGGTCAGCGAGTTGTTGCCGCACACGGCCGGGTGCGTGGATGATATTGCGCTTATCAAATCGGTGCACACCAACGCCATCAACCACGATCCGGCCTGTACCTTTGTTATGACCGGCAGCGAGATCCCAGGCAAAGCCAGCCTGGGAAGCTGGCTGGCCTACGGCTTGGGCAGCGAGAGCAATAACCTGCCCGCCTTTGTCGTGTTGACTCCCAGTTGGTCGAGCCGCGCGGCCGCGCAAGCCCTATTCACGCGGATGTGGAGCAGCGGCTTTCTCCCCACGCGTTTCAACGGAGTCGCCCTGCGCAGCGGCGGCGACCCCGTGCTCTACCTGCCCAATCCACCCGGCATCAGCGGCAATGACCGCCGCCAAATGCTCGACTCGCTGGCCCAACTCAATCAGCACCGCTTCGACCAGATTGGTGACCCGGAAATTCAGACGCGGATCGCTCAGTACGAAATGGCCTTTCGCATGCAGACCAGCGTGCCCGAACTGACCGATTGGTCTGACGAGAGCGAGGCCACGCTGGCTATGTACGGGCCGGAAGTGCACACACCTGGAACGTTTGCGGCCAGCGCCCTGCTCGCTCGACGCTTGGTCGAGCGCGGTGTGCGCGTCGTGCAGTTGCTCCACCGCGGCTGGGATCAACACGGTGACATCGCTAACGATCTTCCTGCCCAGTGTCGCGATGTCGATCAACCCAGCGCGGCGCTGCTGCGAGATCTCAAGCAGCGCGGGCTGCTCGACGAAACTCTGGTCGTGTGGGGCGGCGAATTCGGGCGCACCGTCTACTGCCAAGGAGGCCTGTCGCGCGAAAACTATGGTCGCGACCACCACCCACGTTGCTTCCCGATGTGGCTCGCCGGTGGCGGTATTAAACCCGGAATTTCCATCGGCGAAACCGACGACTTCAGCTACAATATCACCGAGCGTCCGGTCCACGTCAACGATCTCAACGCGACCATTCTGCGTTGCCTGGGAATTGACCACGAACGCTTTACGTTTCAGTTCCAAGGACTCGACCAACGCTTGACCGGTGTCGAACCGGCATCGTTTGTCGAAGAAGTTCTGCTGTAAGCAGCGACATAGACTGTCGGCATA
>CAKQWG010000116.1 GCA_934278005.1 uncultured Pirellulaceae bacterium
GGCGACCGCTGATGGTCAGTCCAATTCGCTGACGATCCACAGCGACGCCAAGATTTACTTGCTGGATCTGGACGGATCGCAAACAGTCACCATGCCCCTAGCAAATAAGCGGCATGGTTGGGTACAAGTACTGCGAGGCTCTATTGAGGTCAATGGCAAGTCGCTCGAGGTCAGCGACGGTGCCGCCATCAGCGAGGAGGAGTCGATTGAACTGAAGACCAATGCGACGGCTGAATTGATGTTGTTCGATCTAGCTTAGCAACAAGCAACAAGCAACAGCGCATTCACCTGCGGCAGATCACCGACTGGTCGCTGCACCGCATGTGGCAGGTAGTATAAGATTCGGTTCCGGGCGGTCTCGCTCGGGAAGGCAAAATTCACACCAAGGGAGCATCCGGCGATGAAAATTCATGTTGTGTTCTACAGTATGTACGGCCACGTCTTTCAAATGGCCGAGGCCGTAGCCGAGGGAGCGAAGTCAGTTGAGGGGGCCGATGTGAAGCTGTATCAGGTAGCCGAGACGCTTCCCGATGACGTGCTCGAAATGATGAACGCCAAACAGGCCCGCAAGGGGTTTGCCCACGTGCCGATTATCGATACCAAACAGTTGGCCGAAGCAGACGCCGTGATTTTCGGCACTCCCACACGCTTCGGCAATATGGCTGCCCAGATGCGTGCCTTCCTGGATTCCACCGGCGGGCTGTGGAAGAACGGAGACTTGGTTGGCAAGGTCGGCAGTGTGTTTGCGTCGACGGCCACTCAGCACGGTGGACAGGAAACGACCATCACCAGCTTTCACACGACCCTTCTGCATCAGGGCATGATCATCGTCGGCGTGCCCTACTCATGCCCGGAGCTCAGTGAGATGGGCGAGATTAGCGGCGGCACGCCCTATGGAGCGACGACTATCGCAAAAAATGATGGATCGCGCCAACCGAGCGCCAATGAACTAGCCATCGCGCGCTTCCAAGGCAGGCATGTGGCGGAGATTACCAAGAAGCTCGTCTGAGCGCGAGCACATGCAGCCGCATTTTGGACCACTCGACTCGACTTTTCTCCTGGAGCTAGTTCGCTACAATGGAGGCACTTTGAAGAAAACCTCCCCCATTTTTGCTTAGAACATCCAACAATGCGTCTGCTACCTCACCTCATCGAGAACAATCGCTCGTGGGCCGAAAGCGTTCTTAAAGAGGACCCAGAATTCTTTGCCAAACTTGCACGGGGCCAAAAGCCGGAAATACTGTGGATCGGCTGTGCCGATAGCAGGGTGCCAGCCAATCAGATTATCGGGCTCAAGCCAGGCGAAGTCTTCGTCCACCGTAACATTGCCAATGTGGTCGTCCATAGCGATTTCAATTGTCAAAGTGTGATTGAGTTTGCGGTCAGTGTCATCCAGGTCAAGCACATCATCGTCTGCGGGCACTACAGCTGCGGTGGCGTCAAAGCGGCGACCCAGGATCATCACGTCGGGCTCATCGATGGCTGGTTACGCCACATTCGCGACGTTCGTCAGAAGCATGACGCGGTATTGCGGAAGATTAGCGATGAAGATCAACTGATCGACCGACTGTGTGAGCTGAACGTGGTCGAACAGGCCAAGAACGTGTGCTATTCTACCGTCGTCCAAGAGGCCTGGGACCATGGCCGCGAGCTTTCGGTGCATGGCTGGATTTATGCCATTAAAGATGGATTGCTCCGCGATTTGAATGTCACGATCGCCGGAACTAATGAGATTGCCGAAGCCTATCGAGTAGCCGTTAATCGGCCAAGCAAGGAGTCCGCCGAGGATTCAGTTCAGTGAGCGGGCGGCGCAGGGTGAATCATCATCGAAATCCATCGTCTTTGTAAAAGAGTCTGATATGCTTCGCTGGCATAGGCGTCGACAGCAGTTGCGTGAGTTACTGCAACGGGACGGCTGCATTTATCCCGCGTCGGTGTACGATCCCGTGTCGGTTCGCATCGCCGAGGACCTGGGATTTGATCTGGGTATCTTTGGCGGCTCGGTCGCGTCGCTTACCGTGCTAGGCGCACCAGATCTGATCCTGCTGACCCTTTCGGAGTTAGCCGCCCAAATGATGCGAATTTCCCGCGCCAGCCAGTTGCCCGTGCTGGTCGATGCCGATCATGGTTACGGCAATGCACTGAATACAATGCGCTGCGTCCAGGAACTAGAAGCGGCCGGCGTGGCCGGGCTGTCTGTAGAGGATACCGACCTGCCAGCCGCGGCCGGTTCGGCGGGCCAGCCGCAGTTGATTTCGGTAGATGAAGGAGTCGGCAAAATTAAGGCCGCCCTGAGTGCTCGCACCGACCCAGCTTTGGTCATCGCCGCGCGCACCAGCGCCGCTGTAATCAGCGATGCAGACGATGCAGCCGAGCGGATGCGGGCTTACGAGCAAGCGGGGGCGGATGCACTGTTCCTTTATGGGGTCAAAGATCTTACTGGTCTGGAAACCGTCGCTCGTGCCACAACTTTACCTTTCGTTCTCGGCAATGCCCCGCGCGCGGTGAGACAACCGGCGGTCCTGGCAGCAAATCGCGTCAAGATCTATCTGCAGGGACACCAACCGTTTGCCGCCGCCACGCAGGCCATCTATGATACGCTGAGGCGACTGAAGGCTGGTGAAGACCCCGAGCAGCTGCCCAATCTAGCGTCCGCTTCACTGATGGAGGCGGTCTCGCGAAGCGGGGACTATGAACGCTGGGCGGCTCAGTTTCTCACTCTAGAAGAATAAGTCGACGATGCACCACTATAGAGCAGGAGGCTTCCACGAACTGAGCACAGCGGTCTGTCGACCGCGCTGGCTTGCCGTGCACAGGCGTGCTGCGAGTTGATGCAGTTGAACTTGCGGCCGTCTATGGCCGCAGCTACGCTTAACCTCTTTGCCGCGTTGAGTGTCTCGGCAATAGGTCTTTCTGTCTCGTAGCCCTGAGTGAATAAGAAGGCCGGTCCCATTGCTGTCGTCGTTACACTCTCCGTTGCCGCAAACCATTGCCGCAAACCCTTGCCGCAAACCTACCGCTGCCAGCGTAGCCCCAAGGTGTGCAAGCAGGTCGATGCATGACGACTGAGATTTGGATCGTGACAGGTATTCTTGTGGCTACGATTGTGGCCTTTATGCTGGACCGCTTGCGATCGGACTTCGTCGCTTTTTGCTCGCTGTTGGCGCTACTGCTGACTGGCATTTTGACTCCCCAAGAAGCCACGGCCGGCTTCTCCAACTCGCTTGTGCTCATGATTGCCGGGCTGTTTGTCGTTGGCGGAGCAATACTTCAATCGGGAGTCGCTGACCTGGCCGGACGATGGTTGGGTCGAGTGGGAGGTACCTCTACGATTCGACAGACCTTCACGGTGATGCTGGCTACTGCCATGCTGGCTGCGGTGCTCAGTGCCAACGGAACCGTGGCGGTAATGCTGCCTATTGTGCTGAGTCTGTGTCGTCGAAGCGGAGTTTCACCTACCAAGCTTCTGATCCCACTGGCCTTTGCGGCGTCCTTGGGAGGAGCGCTGACACTGATCGGGACGACAACAAATCTTGTGGTTAGCACAGAACTGCGCGAAGCGGGACTGAAACCGTTCGGTTTTTTCTCATTTGCGCCAGCCGGTTTGGTGATGTTCACTATTGGCGTCGTGTATATGGTAACGGTAGGCACACGACTGCTGCCCAAACCGCCAAGCGGTGCGGGGCAGGATGAGCGGGGAGATCGAATGCAGGGTTTCGTCTCTCGCCCGGCACTTATTCACAGCTATGGAGTGGGAACTCAAGTCTGCAAAGTACGCATCCCCCATCAGTCCGAATTTGTGGGACAGACGCTTCGCGATCTTCAGCTGCGATCCGTCTTTCACGTCAACGCGCTAGCGGTGTCCACGCCGGGACGACATGGGCCGGTGGCTCGTCGCTGCAATGCGGACACGCTTTTGCAGGTGGGAGACATTTTGTTCATTAAGTCTTCCAGCAAAGAAGCGATCGCGGACCTCGTCCAGGGTGGGCACGTCGAACTGATCGATCCGGTGGCAGAACTTCCGAGCGTCGTTCATCTGGCTGAATTAATCGTCCCGCCGCGTTCAGAACTCATCGGTAGAACCGTGCGCGAGATCGATTTCTTTCGCACCTTTGGTGCTATGGTCCTCGCCTTGCAGCATGGCGCCCAAAGAGACGTAACTCGAACCTCGGATACTCCACTGCAGACCGGCGACACGTTGTTGATTGCCGCCAATGCCGGTGCGCTCAAGAGACTGCGCAACTCAAGAAGCAACCTCTTGCTGGTTAGTGAGCAGGAAGAGCAATCCGAGCCACCGCTGCGCGCGTCGGCAGGCTGGGTCGTCGTGATCTTGGTCGCCATGCTATTGGTCATGACCACGGGAATGGTTGCCAACGTAACCGCAGTCTTAGTAGCGGCGGCCCTGATGGTGTGCGTAGGCGCTTTTCGCGGTTCCAGTGTCTACCGTAGTATCAACTGGGAAAGCATCGTGATGATCGCCTCGATCATGCCACTGGCGATCGCGCTGGAAAAGACATCGGCACTGGAATTGATCGTCCGGGGAATTGTAGATCGCCCCGAGTTGACCAATCCCACGCTGCTGCTACTGCTACTGTTCATCATCACGTCACTGCTGGGGCAGGCCATCTCCAGTACTGCGACAAGTCTGCTGGTCGCCCCGCTGGCGATGCAACTGGCCACGCAGCTGGAGATTTCTCCATATCCGCTGCTGATGGGCGTTGCACTGGCGGCGGCTTCCGCCTTTTCGACGCCGATCGCCTCACCGGTCAACGTTTTGGTGGCAGGTGCGGGTGGCTATCGCTTCGTCGACTTTTTGAAAGTTGGCGTACCGCTTCAATTGCTGATCCTCGTCGGCACGCTCATCATTGTGCCCATCCTATTCCCATTTTATCCCTCCTGAAACTCTGCCGCGTGTCGGGCGATGATTGGGGCGGCATCGCGCTGGTGGCAAAGCCTGTCGGTAAGTTTACCGGCGGTTAGAAGATGGATGGATAGAAGATGGATGGCCTGAGTGGGCTAAGTTGCACTGCAGTATTTATTCGCACTGTGGCAGTCGGCCGGGGAATGGTCGCTGATGAACTGAGTCCGCGTCAGCCCCGCGTCCATAACGCTAGTTGGCTGGCTGGTTATTGGTTGGCGTTGGGGCTGGCTTGTGTCACGGGCAAAAAGCTCATCGCAGTTTATCTTGCAAGCCGGCGAGGATATCGAATGCGCGCAGGCGATCTGCATGCTCATACACATCGCAGGTGAAGATTAGCTCATCGGCTTGGGTATGTTGCAGCAGCACCTGCAGTTTCTGCTTAATTGTCTCGGCGCTGCCGATCATGGCCATACTCAAAAAATCGTTTACCGCCTGCTCTTCATGGGGTTGCCAGAGGCCTTGCATGCTTTGAACCGGCGGCCGCATGAGCAGGCTTTGGCCACGAATCAACGCTAAGATGCGCTGAAAGGTGGTGGTGGCAAGAAACCTTGCGTGTGCATCGGTATCCGCGGCGACCAAGGGCACTCCCAACATCAGGTAAGGCTTGTCGAGCACCTGTGAAGGCTGAAACATGCGGCGATATAGCTCGATCGCCTGCATCATCATGCGAGGGGCGAAATGCGAAGCAAACGCGTAAGGCAATCCCTTTTCTGCGGCCAGCTGCGCACTGAACAGGCTCGAACCGAGCAACCAAATTGGCACGTTGCTGTCGACCCCTGGCATGGCAATGACTTGCTGCCCTGTGCTGCGCGGTCCCAAGAATCTTTGCAACTCGGCTAGATCCTCGGGAAAGTCGTCGGCCGTTCCAGTGCGATGCTTACGCAAGGCGCGGGCGGTGACTGGGTCCGTACCGGGTGCGCGGCCCAGCCCAAGATCAATCCGCCCCGGGTACAGCGCCTCCAGCGTACCGAACTGCTCGGCGATTACTAACGGCGCATGGTTGGGGAGCATGACTCCGCCCGCACCAACGCGAATTCGCCGCGTGCCGGCTGCTAGATATCCAATTAACAGAGACGTGGCTGAGCTGACGATAGCGTCCATGTTGTGGTGTTCAGCCACCCAAAAGCGAGTGAAGCCCAACCGCTCCACATGTTGAGCCAGTTCAAGCGATCGTTGCAACGCGGGTCCCGGACCTTCGTCTGTGTCTTTGCGCGAGGCTAGGTCCAACACAGAAAAAGCCACTTTTTGCTGATCACTCATACGACAAATCTCACTGTTAAGCGGCGAAGTTATTCATTGTACAACGATTGTCCCAATCGTTTACCCGCTTTGATTGTAGAACGATTGTCCCAATCGTTTCCCGTCTCCGATTGTAGAACGATTTTGTCAGGTATTTCCCATTTGGTTTGAAAGCTCACTGCCACGTCTGCAAACAATTGTGTCACTGCGAATTGCAGCCGGCCTGCATTAGAGTGAATCTCAAACAGTCGAACCTGGCGGTGACCCTATACAAAGTAGCGGAATTCATCGTGTTACTTGCAGGGCCATCGCTACGATGCGGGATGGCGCGTCCCCGCGGATTGGCAATTGCGACCACTGCTCGCCCCGGTCGTGGCTTTGGTAAATGCTCCCATTTCGCAGACCGGCAAACAGCGAGCTGGAGTTCATGGCCAGTGCGTAGGGGAAGCTGTCCAGCGGCCGTGGCAGCCGGCCGCTCAATGCCTCCCACGGCCCACCGCTGCGCCAACGGTAGATATGGGCCTCTGCGCTCGTGTCGTTTTGGTGTGCTAGGCGAGCGCTGTGGCTGGCCGACACAAACCAGCACTCGGGATCGTCGGGATCTACGGCTAGTCCCCAGGTGTAGTGGCGGTCGCGGCCAGCGTCGGCAGCATGCCACGAGAGTCCGCCGTCGCGGCTCCAGGCGGCCCCTCCGCCACCTGCTTCGTACACGCGGCCTGGCACGGTCGGATGCCAAGCCAGCGCGTGGACATCCTGTTGTGCGCCCGGCGGGTGATCGCTCCAGGTCTCTCCGCCGTCGTGGCTACGCATGATGCCACCCAGCTCGATACCCGCCAGCAGCAGTTGGCCGTCGTGCGGGCTGGGAGCGATCGAGCGCACATGGCTGGTCCATGGCCGCGGCGGGAAACTCCAGGTGGGCCGGGAGGGGATGTCCTGAAGCGCCGTCAACTCCCGCCACGAGCTCCCCTCGTCGCGGCTGACAAATAGTTTGCTGGGCTCTGTACCGGCATAGACGGCGCCATCAGCTGGACTGACTGCCAGTGCGAACACGTCCGCTTCGGGAAACTCCAGCCGCGTCCATGCGCTGCAAGCGTCATCACTGCGCCACACGCCCTCTCCGCGAGAACCGGCGTAGAGCACCTCTGGCCGCCGCGGATCTATGGCCACACACTGCATCGCACGACCACTGATTAGTCTGTTAGCCCGCCACAGCTCTGGTCGCTCTGGAGTGCAGCAGATTAAATCTTCGCCGGTGGCAACAATCAGTTTTAGCATGCGATGTAGCCCTTTTCGGAAAAAGTTTAGTGAGGTCGAGCAGCTGGACCCAAGCCTTGCGTTGGGGCTGCGCTCTGGCGTGTGGCTGTGCTTCTGCTTAGATTGTCTTTCTGAACAGATCGAGCGCGATTTCGTAGCTCGGTTCGGGACGTTTGAACAAGTACTCGCCGTTGCGAATCGATGCCAACACGTCGGCTCGCTGGCGCACCGCTTCAAAGGGAGAATCTGCTTCCAGCACCAAGAAGTTGGCCGGCTTGCCCACTTCGATACCGTACTGGTCTTCCACATTTAGCGTCTTCGCGCCGTTGTAGGTGATCAAGTCCAGGCATCGGTCCAGCTGGTCGAACGACATGGTTTGTGCCAAGTGGATACCGTTGTCCAGAATGTTCATCAAATTGCCGTTGCCAACCGGATACCACGGGTCGTTGATCGAATCCTGGCCGAAACATACATTGACGCCGTTCTCCCACAGCTCCTTGACTCGCGTCAGTCCGCGGCGTTTGGGGTAGGAGTCTTGCCGGCCCTGCAGATAGGCATTCTCCGTTGGCAGCGAGATGAAGTTCAGCCCCGACTGCTGAAATAAGCTCATCATGCGGAAGGCGTAGGCATTGTCCGCTGAGCCGAAGGAGCAGGTATGGCTGGCGGCGGTGCGAGTGCCGACGTCCTCGATCATCACCAGTGCGTTGAGCAGTTCGACGAAGCGGCTCATGATGTCGTCCGTCTCGTCGCAGTGCACGTCGATCAACTTATCGTACTTGACTGCTAGCTCCACGGTGCGATGGACAGACTTTTCCCCGATCTCGCGAGCCCACTCGAAGTGCGGAATGGAGCCGACGCAGTCGGCGCCCATTTTCAGAGCTTCCTCGACCATCTCGTCGCCGCCTTTATAGGCATACATGCCCTCCTGAGGAAAAGCGACGATCTGAATGGTGACGTTATCTTTGAGTTGTTCGCGGATTTCCAGCATTGCCTTCAGGCCAGTCAGCTTAGGATCATCCACGTCGATGTGGGTGCGGATGAACTGGACACCTTTGGAAACCTCTTCCCGGATGCCCTTTAAGGCTCGCTCTCGAGCGTCCTCGAGCGTTTGAGTTTTCTTGACATCGTGCCACCGCGCGATGCCTTCAAACAGTGTGCCACTCGTGTTGGCGGCCCCCTCTGTGCTGCCCGTGTAAACGTAATCTAAATGCAGGTGGGGATCGACGTAGGGCGGGACCACCAGACGCCCTTGCAGATCAATCTCCTCGTCGGCTTGGGGCAAACTTTTGCCAATCTGTTTGATGAGGCCCTTATCGACCAGAATATCGCTAACGTCAGTGTGTTGGCGATAGATCCGGGCATTGGTGAACTTCTTCATAGCATTTTCCTTTAAGGGTTGGGGCACAATCCTGAGGTAGACCGCAACGTGCGTTTAGCCAGGAACGCGACGACGATGGCCACGATAAAGCAGGCGACTGACATATAGACGATATATTTGACGCCAGCCGTGGGAAAATTATTCAGAAGCATGCCGCCCACCCATGTGGCCAGCATGATGGATAAATTGAAGACACTCGATTGGACCGAAGTGGCCACATCCTTGGCCTCTTCGACTTGTATGCTGACCGCAGTCTGATACATCGTTACCAACGGTCCGAAGGCTAGACCCCACAGGAAAAATGCGATATGCGAGATGACCGCGGTGCCGCCGAAGGACAGAAACATGGCCATCGAAATCGCGCCGATGGCGAGCATGCTGACGATTAGAGGACGCAGATAAGCATCGATGTATCTCGCAGAAACAACCACTGAGATGACTGATCCGATCCCAAACAGGAGCAGGGCCAGTCCGATACCTCCCGCGAAACCGATCATCTCCACCAACAGTGCGATGTAGGTATAGACGCCGTAGTGGGCAGCAACTGACAAAAACGTTAACAGCAGCACGATCAGTACTGAAGGCATTTTCACCACAGCCAGCGGCGAATTGCTTTTACTAAGTTCTTCTCCCTTGAGCACAGGCAGATAGATATAGCACAGCCCCGCGATGATGGCGACAATTGCACCCAGGCTGATGAAGACGCTCCGCCAGCCAAAGGCCAAGCCCACCGCCGTCATCGACGGTAGGCCGATACTGATGCCCAGCGTGTTGCCGGACATGATGACCGTGATAGCTTTGCCCTGCATGCTTTCAGGTACGAGTCGCGTGCCATAAGCCGCGATCATCGGCCACATCACGCCTGCGCAAATGCCGCCGACAATGCGGAACGCAATGATGATTGCATACGAGGACGACAGGCCGACCACGATATTCGAGGCGGCAAATCCGGCAAGCAGCACCATCAGCAGCGTCTTGCGGTTGAAGGCGAGCGTAGCGCTGACCAGTGGGATAGCGGCAATGGCCGAAGCAAGCGCATAGACGCCGACCAGGAAGCCAACCTGGCTCTCCTCCACGTTCAGTCCGCTGGTCATCTGCGGCAGTATTCCCGACGGTACCAATTCGGAGAGAATGCCGACAAATGTAACACTTGCCATCAGGCTCAGCACAAACCATGGAAAGATCTGGTTTTCGCCAGAGTTGGAAGCGGTAGACATGTTGGTCTCCGAGGTTGCGATTGTTTGTGTGCCCGTCCATTGAATCAACGCGCAGCCTATAGGTTTAATGCCGAGCCGCAGCAGGCCGCAGATGCACAAGTCACCTGGCCCAGCGCGCGAGGCTGCATTGCACCACATTTCCCACCAATGCGATGGTCGCGGCCTGCGCAGGCGACGGCACTGAAC
>CAKQWG010000117.1 GCA_934278005.1 uncultured Pirellulaceae bacterium
GGCGGCGGCTGGGCAGAGGCGACTTATAACATCGAACAGTCTAGTTCGCTGCCGCTGATTGGCGTCGATCCCTATTCAGCCAAATCTGGTACGCCCGGCGCGGCCATCCCTGCCATCGGCCTAACTCAAGATTTCAGCGCCATGGGTCTTCCGGTGACCGCCGGTCTAGGGCTGATGGGTAGTGCCGGAGCCGGTGTGGACTTTCGCAAAGTCCCCGCATCGGCGGGCACGTCGGCGCAGTACTTGGCCCTCGACATGATCAGCGGAGTGGGGGTAGCAGTCACAGACAATCTGTCTCTAGGCAGCTCGCTGATCGTTGGTAGCTCTTACTTGGACGGGCCATTTGTCGATCTGGGCGGCATGACTCCAGCGTATGCCATACGCGGCAGTGTAGGGGCCAACTATTTCCTGCGAGATGAAACCTCCTAGGCGTGTATTACCAGACAAAGAAGAACTTCAATTTCGACGATGCAGTCGTGTTTCGCGACGGTACTGTGAGCAACGTCAAATTCGACCATCCCGCCAATGTTGGTTGGGGCGTGGCCGACAGCAGTTTGCTGGACGGACGCTTGCTGTTAGCCGCCGACGTGCTTTATAAAATCCACAGCGATGCAGACTTCTTAAAAGCGATCTATAAAGATCAATGGGTGCTGCAACTCGGAACTCAGTACGCCTTGACTCCGCGAACGCGTTTTCGCTTGGGTTACGCATACAATGAAAATCCGATGCGTGATGCTTCCAGTGTTTCGGTAGGCGGCGTAACTCTACCTGATGGCGTACCAGCCCTGCGATATATTCAAGGGCAATTTGCAGCCGTGTCGCAGCACCGCATGACTGGCGGCGTTGGCATTCAGGATATCATGCCCGGAGTAGATTTGGACATGTTTGCGGGCGGCATGTTCAAGGGCAGCGAGCAATTTGCCAGCACCAACGCCTCGGTGGAAAGTTACTGGGTTGGACTCGGTGCCACTTGGCAATTTGGTCGTGGTGCGGCCGAATGCGGCCGCTGGCAGTAGGTCCTTTTTCTCGTGGACCACTCCGCGGTCCTTTCGCCAACCCTCACCATATCCTCTGATAGCTGGAGCGATGATCGACAATCTCGCTCCGCGGTTCTTGCTTCACACCACTCAGCATTTCCTATTCGAAACGGGTGACTTGAGCGGAACATTCGGCATATCCCCATGTGTGAACCGGCCTGACTGAACTCACGGCTAACAAATAGGCAACACGCGGTAAGATTGCGGCTTATGGTTACCTGTACACAGCAGAGCCATTGCGAGTCACGACCATGCAGCATCAGCCTAAACACAAACCTCGCCGCGGGGCGGCTATTGTAGAACTGGCGGTTACTCTCCCGGTCTTCGTCTTGATTGTGCTGGCCAGCGTCGAAGCCAGTTCTATGATTTTCCTGAAGCAGTCGCTGGAAATCACTGCCTATGAAGGCGCGCGCATCGCCATTGTGCCGGGCTCCAATCAAGGAAACGTGCTTGCCGGTTGTGGGCAAATCCTCTCGGCCCGCAGGGTCGTCGTCGATTCCATCGTAGTCACACCCCACGACTTTGATAAAAAGCCGTACGGCACGCCGATTCGCGTGGAAGTTACAGCTAAGTGCGGTGCCAACAGCGTCATTTCACCCTGGTTTTACGTCAGCAAATCAATCTCAGCTGACGTCACCATGATGAAAGAGTACTAGCCGGCCATGACAGTTTAGCCAGTCGCACAAGCTCTACACATACTTTCACATCTCCCACCAAGCACAACGACCAACATGTCCAAACGATATCATAACTGCCGCAGGGGCGCTGTCCTGGTACTGATGGTCGTCATGTTACCGGTCGTGTTGCTGCTGTGCGCCTTTGCCATCAACATGGCATACATGGAACTAAACCGAACCGAACTGTACTCTGCAGCTGACGCAGCGGCCCGGGCATGTGGACGCGAATTCACCATCACTCGCAGTCAATCTTCGGCCATCGCGCGCGGCAAAGGATTCGCCGAGCTCAATGACATCGCCGGAGAACCCATGACGCTAGCCAGCAGCGACTTTGTATTCGGAACAGGTACGCGGCCAACGCTCAGCAAATACTCTTTTACTCCAGGTGGCCCCCATCCGAACGCGGTCGAAGTCACGGCTCGCCGAATGTCGGGCGCACCGGATGGTCCGATAGCACTGCTCATGCCTAACCTGCTAGGAGTGAGCTCTTTCCAAGCGCAACGGAGTTCGGTTTCCACGCAGGTCGAAGTAGACATAGCACTAGTCATTGATCGCTCCGGATCGATGGCTTATGGAGCCGGCGAAGTTGCCGCCTTTCCACCGGTTCCTGCAGCTGCCCCGCCGGGATGGGCGTTCTGCGACCCTGTGCCCCCTAACTCTCGATGGCTAAACGTCGTGGCCGCAGTAGATGTGTTCCTGAACGAGTTAGTGACATCGCCATCGAATGAATTGGTATCGCTTTCAACGTACAACGACGTGTCGACCACAGATCAAAAACTGACTGGCGACTACGACTTGATCCGGGCTGGACTGGTACCCTATACCAACCGTTTCTGTGCAGGTGGAACCAATATCGGAGGGGGCATCAACGAGGGATCAAGCTCGCTGGCATTGAGCCCCAATGCGCGTCCAAACGCAATAAAAGTCATCGTCCTATTGACCGATGGGATTCACAACATTGGCTACGACCCAGAGCGAGCCGCCAATGCGGCGGCGGCCGGCGGTGTGGTCATCCATACCATTACTTTCTCAAATGAGGCCGAACAAAAGCTCATGAAGAAGGTAGCCAGCGTCGGTAACGGTATCCATTTCCATGCTACCTCAGCCAACGACTTGATAGTCATTTTCCAAGAGATTGCCAAACAATTGCCCACCCTGTTAACAAGATGATCAACATGAGCCCAATTTGCCACTGCAGTTGCAATCGACGCGCCACAGCGACTGTCGAGTTCGCACTGGTCTTGCCGCTTTTACTATTGTTCTTCTTGGGAGCTATCGAGTTCTCGCGAGTCTCGATGGTAAAACACGTGGTCGATAATGCATCCTACGAAGCCTGCCGCGCGGTCATCGTGCCCGGTGCCACTGCCGCCGAAGGCGAAGCGACTGCCGCTCAGGTAGCGGCCCGCTTGGGCATTAAAGGTCTCAAGGTGACCATCACTCCCAATCCAATCCTCGAAACCACCGCCCAGGTTTCCGTGGCAGTATCGGCGCCAGCCTTTGGTAATTCCTGGGGCGTATCGAAGTTCACCAAAGGCGTTACGCTCAGTTCGTCGACGACGCTTCTGACCGAACGCTCGCCTACCATCCAAGCTGCCGCTGTACCTACTCCTCCTCCTCCACCGCCGCCGCCACCACCTCCGCCCAAGCCGACGCCCAAGCCGACTCCCAAGCCGACTCCCAAGCCAACGCCCAAACCGACGCCCAAACCGACGCCCAAGCCGACTCCGACTCCGACTCCGCCGCCACCCAAACCCACTCCGCCACCACCACCGCCACCTCGGCCGATGCTCTAGGCAGCCAGCGGGTGAGTGCGTCGTACGCGCCCGTGCAGACGGCGGCCATGCAAGCTAACTGTGCGCGGCGTTCACCGGCTGCCACATGCAACGGCAGCGCTGTGTCGGCACTGTGTCGGTGCCAGTTTTATTTGAGCGGTTCGAAGTCGGCTTCCTGGAATTCGATGACCTCGTCGATCCAGCGCTGCTGGACAAAGTCAACGTGCAATGGGTGCTCGTTGTAGGCTTGGTAGTCCGCAGGCGAATCAAAGCCCATGGCGATGCCAAAGGAATGCGAATTCTTTGGGCTGGTTTGACGACGCAGTTGGAAATCTCGAACTCCAGGAATGGAGGCAAGTTCAGCAGCCGCTTTTAGAAACGAGGCCTCTGCTTTCGAATCCGGTGCGTGCTTTAGACGAAAAGTAACCGTGTGTTCGATCATGGCGGGTGCTCGTTGCGAGAGTGCATTGGGGTTTGAGTCAGTCTTAGAATTATCTGCGAGCCGCTGAGTATTCGGCGCTGCGGCCGGTGGTTCGGCGGGGGTGCCGACCAGCCGCACCGCGGCGGAGCGACTGTGCGCTGGCCGGCTCTGCGATACGTCTGTGGCAACCGGTTGAGTCGGCTTAATTTTCTCGTTTTCACTGGCCGCCTGTCTCAGCAGTCGCACAGCGGACTCGACTAATATTTCACCGCTGCCTGGCATCACTGTCGAATTGGTAACCTCATAGCTGCCACCCGCATAGGCGGCGCGGTGCGGAATGTAGATCGTCTCAACCACATTGGATAATTCGACTACGATAGTCGTGCGAAAGGGCGAAGCCTGTTTGATGGCCAGCCCTAGATCGACGAAGACTTCGCCCGGTAGAGTCACGATAGCCAGTTCATCGCCGATGCTAATTACGGTCACGTCAACCGGCAATGTTTCACCGATCCCAGCCAACACGTGACTCCTGCCCCAGGTGAGATATTCGGCTGACTTGGCCGCTGGCTGTGGATGGCGAAGTTGATCGAGAATCAGCTTTTTGTAGGCCAGCACGTGATCGAAAAATTCAACTTTGCCACCGTTTCTGATGAGGTCCAGAGTCTGAGTGCTGCGATGCACTTGCTCGGGCGTGGCCTCCTCCAGGGGCAACTGTACGACTTCCGCTTTGACCGCTAAGTGCGTGTGCTCGATCGCCGGCAATTGGTCGAGCTGCCCACGGATAGTCTTGCCAAGAGAATTGCCGATGAAATCTGCCTTATTGCGTTCGCTCGTAGCGGGGTTCGCATGGTTGATGTCACCACAGCATCCCGTACCAAAAATGGAAACCAATTCAGAGCCTAAGCTCTCGCGCAAAGTGCGTTCAATAAAAAACGGGTAGTCGGCGCTCCACATCGCTCCACCAACGGTATCGCAGTGCAGCGCGAAATTACTAAAGACGCCGCGCAACGTCCCGTCTGCGGCATCGCGGATGGCTAGCAAGCCAATCTGCGGATCGATCGGACCGGCCGCGCGAAGCCGCTGGGGGTTGCTCGCGGCTTGCCAGGTCTGCACGCTCCCGTCGCGCATTACTGAGCGGCGATTAAAGGAAACGGGGGTCTCTTGATTAGCCACGCCACTGGTCAGCGAAGCCGGTTTGGCATTCGCATTTGCATCGACAATGGCGGCGACCGGTGCGGAGATCAATTTTTCGATGTATTCTGCTCGCAGCGGATCCTGCTTTTCTTTGCCCAGGTAGAGAACCAGCTCCTTCATGTAGTCCGGGGCGGTATGCGAGTGCGTAGCCGAGATCACGATATTGCTTTCCGGAATGTCCGTTTGAGCGGCAGCCAGCTTGCGAATCTCGCGCGATAAATCGCTACCGATGCCAATCAAGTCGCACACGACCAAGGCGGCTGCCGTGTCGCCTTCTCGAAACACGATGGCCTTAGCTTTTAACGGATTGAGAGTGCCTTCGGCCAGTCGCTCGTGGTAGTAACCCGCCATTGGAAAGCCGGTAGGCGGCGTGATGTCCTGCTCTGCAACGCCTACTTGCAGCACTTCTGCATGCGACGTCCCCGGCCACGTAGCGGCCGAGACCGTGGCCGCCAAAATCAGAACAGGACCACAAATGAGATTCAGTAGAAATGAGGCAGAACGCATTGCAAGAAAACCTTGACTAAGGTGGAAGGAATGCTCATCTGGTGAGCGTGAGCGAGGTGGGGAGCGCGGTCGAGCCCTGAATTATACTTGATCTCGCGCGCGTGTTGCGAACCGCGTAAGTACGACAGTGTGGCCCGACGCTCCGCGTCGTTCCCCTCCTGCAATACCGACGCAGAGCGTCGGGCCGGAGGTGCCATGTTGCCGTTCTTCTTCAACCGCGAAGCGGTGGCAGGTGACAGCCCAGCGGGCAGGCCCAGTGGTGTGGTGGTGTCGGGCTGCGCCGAGACGCGCTCTGCGAAGCGCCAGACTCTGGGCTAAACGACGCGGCGCGTCGGGCCACACTCTGCAAAACGAAAAAACCCGCTAATCCCTAAGGAAATAGCGGGTTTACGTGTCATTTGCGAGGAGCGGAGGGCACGGGAGTCGAACCCGCAACTGTTGCCAGCGACTGATTTCGAATCAGCTTCCTAACCATTCGGTTACCCTCCGAATCGTTCTTTACACCATCTTCGCTCAACGCCCTGTCCAGAGCAAGGGCGTGTGATTGAAAAAGTGTCGATCGATATCGGGCCGAGCCAGTGGAATAGGCTCAGCCACGCGTAGGACAGTGCCCACGCGGTTTGCCGGTCGTGTATGAGCTAGCGGAACTCTTGTCGAATTTACATTCCGAGAGTTCGGCTACGTCATATTAAGCTGCTCATATTAAGCTGCTCATATTAAGCTGCTCATATTAAGCTGCTCATATTGAGCTCATCTAGCGGCGGGGGCGTCCACCGCCGCTGCCGCCACGACTACCGCTGCCGCCGCCGTTGCGTCCGCGATCACCACCGCGGCCGCCACTGCCGCCACGTGAGTCGGAGCGTCCGCCGCGGTCGCCGCCACGGTCCGGACTACGCTCGCGTGGTTCGCGCGGCTCGTCGCCCTCTTCGGCCGAAGCGAACTCGTCCTCGATGCCAAGCTCCTCTAGAGCGCGGCGACGGCTGAGCTTGACTCGGTCTTGCTCGTCGATGTCGATCACGATGACCTTCATCGGATCGCCAACTTTGCAGATGTCGTCTACGGTAGCCACATAGCCGCTGGATAGCTCGCTGATGTGCACTAAGCCATCGCGGCCGGGTAGGATTTCAACGAATGCACCAAAGTCGCGCACGCTGCTGACGGTGCCGTCGTAGATCTTGCCGATCTGTGCGGTAGCCGTGCAAGCTTCCACGCGAGCCAAAGCGGCTTTAGCAGCGTCGCTGTTCATGGCCGCTACAACGACTGTACCGTCATCGTCCACGTCGATAGTCGCGCCGGTGTCCTCTTGGATCGCCCGAATGTTTTTGCCACCGGGGCCGATCAACAAACCGATCTTGTCAGAGTCGATCTTGGTGCGCAACAATCGCGGAGCATAGCGGCTGGTCTCGGTCCGTGGACGCGGGATGGCTGTGATCATCTTGCGCAGGATTTCCATCCGCGCTTCGCGGGCTTGCTTAAGTGTGGCGCGAATGATCTCCTCGCTGACGCCGTCAATCTTCAAGTCCAACTGGATCCCAGTTACACCTTCAGGAGTTCCGGCGATCTTAAAGTCCATATCGCCGAAGTGATCTTCGTCCCCCAGAATATCGGTCAGCAAGACCCAGCGATCCCCCTCCTTGACCAAGCCGATGCTGATGCCAGCTACCGGATTGGAGAGCGGAACGCCCGCAGCCATCAATCCCAGTGTGGCACCGCACACGCTGGCCATCGAGGATGACCCGTTGGATTCGGTGATGTCGCTGATGACACGAATCGTGTAGGGGAAGTCCTCGGGATCTGGGATGACCGGCGCGACCGAGCGTTCGGCCAACGCGCCGTGTCCAATCTCGCGGCGGCCAGGGCCACGAATCGGTCGACATTCGCCCACCGACCAGGAAGGGAAATTGTAGTCGAGCATGAACTTCTTGCTGTATTCTTCTACTAAGCCGTCGACGCGCTGTTCATCGCGGCTGGTTCCCAAAGTGACCGTAACCAGAGCTTGCGTTTCGCCGCGCTGGAACATGGCCGAACCGTGTGTGCGAGGCAGCAAGTCGGTCTCGCACTCGATATGCCGCAGGCTACCGTGATCGCGACCATCTGGCCGCGTGCCGCCCAAGATCAGCTCGCGCACCACTTGCGCTTCCAAGGCGTGCCAGGCGGAGGAGAAGGCGTTCTTGCAAATCGCCCCTTCCGCATTGGGATCTGGAATGAACTCAGCCAGGGCTTGCTCTTTGAGCGAGTCAGCGGCCGCCGCACGAGCTAGCTTGCCATCGGTCTGTTTGGCCGAGCGGAAGCGGTCGAAATAGCCGGCTTGCAATCGCTCAAGCAGCCCGTCGCTAGGCGGAGTTACAAACGTGCTCGGAGCAGGCTGGATGCGCTGCTTCAACTCTTGAATCAGGCCAATGATGTCGCGGACGACATTATGCGCGAAAGCGATAGCTTCGACCATTTCGCTCTCGGGCATCTCTTGAGCAAAGCCTTCGATCATCAAGATGGCTTTGTCGCTACCGGAAATGATCAGATCCAGTTCGCTCTCGTCCAACTGCTCGGTGGTTGGAAATGGGATCAGATGGCCATCAACCTTGGCCACGCGAACCGATGCCAACGGGCCTTGGAAGGGCAGGGAACTGAGGGCCAAACACGCCGCCGCGCCGTTCATGGCCAAGATGTCCCCATCGTTCTGCAAGTCGCTGCTGAGGACGATGCTTTGAATTTGCACTTCGTCGTTGAAACCCTTGGCGAACAAAGGACGGATGGGACGGTCCATCAGGCGACTGGTCAACGTTTCTTTGGTCGTCGGACGACTCTCACGCTTCAGAAAACCGCCAGGAAATTTACCAGCGGCAGACATCCGCTCGCGGTAATCGCAAGTCAACGGAAAGAAATCGATTCCCGGACGCGATGGGCCACTGGCAACCGCCGTCAATACTACCGTGTCGCCATACTGAACGATAACACAGGCCTCGGCTTGCTTGCCGATTTGGCCAGTTTCAATCGATAAAACCTGCGGGCCAATTTTTTTCTCTACACGAACTTTCACTATTTCTATTCCTATTTCCAACAATAACTTCTTTTAACTTACTCTTACAACATTTCTCACTTCTGCGCTTCCCAGCCCTGACCATCCACCGTGGCTAGAGACTTGCGCTGGGCCATCCCGCTGCACCGGCGTCAACTACATTCGCATATTACATGCCCGCGGGCTTCGTACGAATTGGGACTTCGGCTAGAGGGCGATTGCGAGCGACAAATTGAGCCCGCATCGGCGTCAAACGGGCCGATGGTGGTGCCGCATGTGGAAGCCGAACCGACTTCTGCCAATGCGGACGGATCCAACAGCCTTCGACGTAATTTTCGCAAGGCGTGATCTTCGCAAGGCGTGGCATCTCGGGCGGCCTCCTCTGGTCCGCGCCACATGAGGTGCAGTCTGTACCAACTCGTTCTCCGGCCAACAGAACTGCACCCAATAGATATTCCGAAGAGGGCTTGCCACCGGGCAAGCCGTCACACAGATGTCAAGAAAACCACTCAAGCGCTCGCAAAAGCTTTTCAAGCAGAGCGGCAACGGCTGAATTACTTGCGGATTCCCAAGCGGCCAATCAAATCCAGGTAGCTTTGTGGATCGTGACGACGAACGTAGTCCAGCAAACTACGGCGGCGACTGACCATCCGTAATAGTCCGCGTCGACTGGCGTAGTCCTTGCTCTTTTCCCGCATATGCTGGGTTAGATGGTTGATACGCTTGGTCAAAATGGCGATTTGCACCGCCGATGACCCCGTATCACCCTCACTGGTCTTAAACTCGGCGATTGCCTGCTGCTTCAATT
The DNA here is from genome assembly GCA_934278005.1 of uncultured Pirellulaceae bacterium. GTDB lineage: Bacteria > Planctomycetota > Planctomycetia > Pirellulales > Pirellulaceae > Aureliella. Next base: position 9,433 of record CAKQWG010000117.1, read on the forward strand.
CTTTCGTCGTTGTCATAGCGTTCTTGCGATATCGGTTTCTGAAATCGGCCTTAGTCAGTTTCTTGACTTACCATCTGACTTTTCCATATAGGGGCAAATAATACCTCTTTTCGCCAATCTTGCAACCGCAGAAACAGCCAGAGTGAGCGGAGCATGCAACCCCCCCGCACAGGTCGGGAGTGCAGTTTCGGCAACGATTAGTCAGTTAATCAAGCAGTCGACATTTTTGGTGCGGGCGTTTAAACAGCATTTGAAGATAGCTAAGTGCACACGCCACAGCGGCACATTGCGCAGGTTATTGCGTTATTGCGTTTTTGCTCGGAATCGGGCCAATGGGCCGGTGCACCTGCCGCGACGGCGTCGCGCAATGGAAGTTGGAGCAGCCAACAATTGCTAATTATTTTTCCTGCTAGGAATCGCCTGCGATCGCTTGACGAACCACAGACCGCCATTACAATCCCCGCAGACATCCCACACTGACCAATACCCCTTTCTTGAGAGAGTTAGAATGAACAAGTTATTTCTGCTGAGCCTAGCCACAATCGTAGCAGCTCTGAGCGTGTCGAGCGTAGAAGCTGGCCATCGTGGCAAGCACCTGCGTGGTAAGCACGCTGGCTGCCATGCCGCGCCCGTCTGCTGCGAACCAGTCGCAGAAGTGTGCTGCGAACCAGCTCCAG
>CAKQWG010000118.1 GCA_934278005.1 uncultured Pirellulaceae bacterium
CGATCGATCGCAGCGATGAATATCCAGCTCTGGCTGGTCAGCCGGCTTGGTACATTGAGCGGCAGCTTGAGTTGTTCGCTCAACGGCAGCGAGGTGGCAGCCAGCATGCCTCACTGATGCATCCCATCGCCAACAAGCTCAGTGAGGCGCAGCGGCGCGCATTAGCAGCCTACTATGCTAGCGTAGAGCAATAAACGCATCTCTATTAGAAGCCTGGTGGCTCTGCCGCTGCAAGCGACGCATAGCTTGCGGGCCACATGCTCGGCGGGCCACATGCTCGCCGGAGTTCGTCCCCCGGCTGCCTGGCAGATGCTATCTTCAAGTCGCTCAAGCGTTACAATGGACGTTGGCGGCGGTCCAAGCTCGAGTGACATTAGGCAGTTAATTCGTGCTTTACATTGGCCCAAGTACCAGTACGCAAGCGAGCTTTCCCATGACGTTAGGCCGGTATTTTCTTTTGATATGCGCCGCGATGTGCGTGCAGCAGTTGCAGGGGCGAGCCGAGGAGCCAGCGACTGACGAAGCACCAGGTTCCGCGGGTATTGTATTTTTTGAGGCCAAGGTACGCCCAGTTCTCATAGAACACTGCTATGACTGTCACTCCACTGAATCGGGCGTGGCCGAGGGAGAGTTACTCGTCGATTCGCGTACGGCAATTCGGCGAGGGGGCACACGTGGCCCGGCGGTCGTCCCGCGCCACGCTCAGGCAAGCCTACTGCTGTCAGCGGTGATGCACCAGCATGACGATTTGAAAATGCCGCCCAAGGAGGCTCCGCTCTCCCCCGAGGTCATTGCCGATTTGCGAAAGTGGATCGAGATGGGAGCGCCCGACCCGCGCGTGAGCGAATCGCCAGCGGCAACCGAGGCAGGCCCGGGCGGAGAGCTTGCCCGCGATCACTGGGCTTACCAGCCACCTCAGATGGCTGCTCCACCTGCGGTTGAGCAGTCGGCATGGGTGCGCGATGAACTGGATCGATATATTCTGGCCGAGTTGGAAGCCAAAGGACTCGAGCCCTCGCCCGACGCCTCGCCCAATGTGCTCCTACGCCGGGTGACTTTTGCGATTATTGGTTTGCCCCCCACCGCAGCAGAGCTCAGCCGGTTTTCGCGGGCCTGTGCAGCCCAGGGGATCGACTCCGCACTTGCAGACGTCGTCGATGAATTGCTCGAATCAAAGCACTTTGGCGAGCGCTGGGGCCGGCATTGGTTAGACATTGCCCGTTTTGGTGAGTCAAGTGGCGGTGAATCGAATGTCTCCTTTCCGTATGCTTGGCGATATCGCGACTACGTGATCGACAGTGTGAATGCAGATATTCCGTATGACCGGTTTTTGATCGAGCAGGTTGCCGGCGACCTATTGCCTGCAGAGACTGACGCGGAACGCGCGCGGTTGCTGATCGCTACCGGCTTCTTGGCCGTGGGAACCAAGAATCTAGGGGAAAACGATGACCTGAAGTTCGAGGCGGATGTAGTCGACGAACAGATCGACTCGTTGACGCGGAGTGTATTGGCCAGTTCGGTGGCCTGCGCCCGCTGCCACCACCACAAGTTCGATCCATTCACAATGGAAGACTACTACGGATTAGCTGGAATCTTCGCCAGCACCAAGACCTACTTTGGGACGTTCACGACACCCGCCAATAACCGTGGCGGCGATCCATTGCCGCTGCCACACGTCGCTGGCGAGACGATTTTTCACCAGTCGCTTTCGGAGGAAAAGTTCGCCGAGCTCAAGCAAACGGCTGCGGAGCTGAACGCAGAGCACTTAGAAATACAGGCTGCCACGCGAGCTTTGTTTTCAGGTAAGCGACCCGAGCGGGAATTTACGCTTACAGACGTCCTTTCCAACTTGTGGCGTCGCGGCCCGGTCGAAGGCAAGCTGGAAACGCTCGACGAGCAGGGTCGGGCGTTACCCTTGACGATGGGTGTCTTAGACCGGCCCGAGATTCATGATGTTCCGCTGCTGACTCGAGGGGAGATTGGACGGGCCGGCCAAATCGTGCCTCGCGCATTTCCACAGGCAATTTTAGTGAGCAGTTCGCTTGACATACCTGCAGATCAAAGTGGTCGCCTTGAGTTGGCTGGCTGGTTGACCGATTCCCAGCATCCGTTGACCAGCCGCGTGTTTGTAAATCGCGTGTGGCATCATCTATTTGGTGCGGGGCTGGTGGCGACGGTCGATAATTTTGGAACCAGCGGAGGTGCCCCCAGCCATCCCCGGCTCCTGGACTCATTGGCAGTCGAGTTTGTCGATGATGGTTGGTCGCTAAAGCGCCTCGTCCGACGCTTGGTTTTGTCCCGCACTTGGCGACAGTCTTCCACTTTTGATCGAGACGCATTCCTGGAAGACCCCGAGAACCGTCTGCTGTGGCGGATGCCTAAACAGCGACTGGAAGCGGAAGCGATTCGCGATGCAATGCTGTCCGTGAGCGGCGAACTGGACACGTCGCCCGTCGAGGGCTCGCTCGTGGCTAGAGTCATTGGTGACCGTCCCATCTCTTTAATTGGGCTAGACAATCGCCTTCCCAAAGATTTAGACGATGCGCTGCATCGCTCTGTCTACCTGCCCGTCATTCGGGACCGATTGCCAGACGTGCTCGAACTGTTTGATTTTGCCGAGCCCAGCTTGGTGACGGGAAAACGCGATCAAACAAACGTTCCCGTCCAGGCGTTATATTTGATGAATAGCCCTTTCGTTCAAGCGCGTGCCGACGGCTTGGCTGCCAGACTGATGCGGGAGGCGGCTTCCAGTGAAGAGCGAATCGCACTGGGTTTCCAGCTCTGCTTCGCGCGGCCACCGCAGGCGGACGAACTTGAACGCTCGCTTATCTTCGTAGAGCAAAAGGACACTGAGACAGGCGATCGCGTTCCAGTCAGTGACGTGCTGATTAGTTTTTGTCAAGCGTTGCTTTCGACAGCCGAATTCCGCAATCTCGATTGATCATTGTCCGACACTGGAAAGTAATGAAATGGCCGATTCGACTTCACCCTTCCATGCCCGACCCTTGCCACGGCGAACTGCCCTAAAGTCGCTCGCGTCTGGATTTGGTTACTTGGCCTTTGCCAGTCTGGCTCAGGAGGCGGCGGCTCGGCAGGGAGCGTCGAGCAACGATGCGATGGCCCGTAAAGCGACGCATTTTCCTGCCAAGGCGAAACGCGTCATATTCCTGTGCATGAACGGTGGCCCATCGCATGTCGATTTATTCGACTACAAGCCATTGCTTGGCGCACATGATGGCGGGCGCGCGCCGGAGAGTGTTTTGGCCGGCAATCAAAGCTTGATGGGCTCGCCCTTCAAGTTCTCGCAACATGGTGATTCCGGGCAGTGGCTGTCGGAGCTTTCTCCACATCTGGCTCGACATGCCGATGAGTTGTGTTTTATTCATAGCATGCACACAGATTTGCCAAACCATTCGCAGGCTTTCTTGCAAATGCACACCGGCAGCTTCCAGTTTATCCGCCCCTCGTTGGGAGCTTGGTCGCTTTACGGACTGGGAAGTGAAAACACCAATCTGCCTGGCTTCATCACGCTCAATCCACCAGCGGAGAACGGAGGTTCCCAGAATTTTGGCAGCGCATTTTTACCCGCCGCCTATCAGGCGACCAAGATCGGCACCAATCAGATCCCTGGCTTCTATGCGGCTATGATGGGCATCGACAAGGAGCCGGGCCCGCCGCTGAAGAATATCGAAAACGGTCGACTGACACCTCGCATGCAGCGGGCGCAGCTCGACCTCATCCGCGATCTCAACACCAGCAAGTTGGAGCGCGAGGTATACCATCCGGAGATTGAGGGAGCGATTCAATCGTTCGAACTGGCTTTTCGCATGCAAGACGAAGTCCCCGAGTTGCTCGACGTATCGTCCGAATCGCAGGCGACGCTCGATGCTTATGGAGTTGGACCGGGATTGGAGACGGATCTTTTCGGCAAGCAATGCCTACTGGCCCGACGCCTCGCCGAGGCTGGTGTGCGGTTTATCGAGTTGACCGCTCCCAAGAGCTGGGACCATCACTTTATTCTTCAGACCGCGCTTCCCGAAACTTGTAGGACAACGGATCAACCAGTAGCGGCACTGCTCGGCGATCTCAAGGAGCGTGGGATGTTGGACGACACGTTAGTGGTGTGGGCGGGAGAATTCGGTAGAACACCCTATGCTCAAAGCGGAACAGGCCGCGACCACAACAACAAGGGATATACGCTATGGATGGCTGGAGGCGGTGTTAAAGGCGGCACTAGCTACGGTGCTACCGACGATCTGGGGTATCAAGCAGTTGAAAACCCAGTGCACATCCACGATTGGCACGCCACGATTCTGCATCTCTTAGGGCTGGATCATAAGCAGTTGACTTTCAATTACGCCGGCCGCGATTTTCGCTTAACCGACATCTACGGCAAGGTCGTGCATGAGATCATGGCTTGACCCCTACAGCGGCTTGATCGGAGATGAACAGCCCGGCACCAATGAGACGATTGCCTGATTTCATCGCATGCGATCCATCGCATCGGGCGGTTGTAGCAGTTCGTTCGTTCGCTGTTCTACGCGCTGCGCGATGCGGATCGTTTGATCCAGTTCGGCCCGCAGTCTCCGCAACTCATCTGCCTTGCCGCCGACCGTACGCTGATGCAATTGGTCCAGAATGGTTTGCAACTGATTGACAGAAGCCTCGACTTCTACGATCAATAGCTCACGTTGGTGCATGTTCTGACTTGAATCACGCGGATTGTCCTGAGCCTGCTGCCACAGTTGATACGTCATTTCTAAGTGCTCTGTGCAGACGTTAAACATTTGGTCGACATGGCGAAGCACATCGCCCTTCAGGACCGAAAATTTTCCAGCCTGTACCTCTTGCTCGAGCGATCGGCGAAGCTGTATCAGAGCCACTAGTAGATCTTGGGTCCGATTATCACAGTCACTCCGCAACTTGGTTTCTAGTTCTGCCAGTCGACGCTGTTGCTGCATCGCGCGCGACTCAAACATCGTTTGGAACCGACCAGCGACATTCTGAAGTCCGGCGAGACCACGCCACGCGAAACGGCCGACGCCGAACAATACCGCGATGAGAGCGAGTGCGGCCAAGATGGGACCGGCGCTTAGTACTACGATGGCGATTAGTGCCAGGCTTCCCACGATGATCGGTAGCGACGCATCGAGCTTGGAGAAAGCATCCACGACTGCTCGCTTGCGCAGGCCGCGCCATTTGAGATTGTCGAACAAATCGTCCGCATCGAAGAGCTCATCCAGATCGAGCCAGTCCGAATCCCATTTAGTGTGCTTCTTGCGTTTTTTACGGCTTCCCATCGACGGACGGAAACTCCTGAAGGGTAAGGGCGGGAGCGGGCATTAACTTCAATATTGTACAAGCTTAGCCAGCTGGCAACCAATTTTCTGGAATGACTCTGCGGTGTGGCAGTCGCTGGCTGCGGTCTGCGGTCTGCCGTAACCGCGCTGCGCTTGTTACGAGCCTACGAGAAGCGAGCCTACGAGAAGCGAGCCTACGAGGAGCGAGCCCAAAGCGAAATTTCCCAGGGGAGCAATTCATTCGCCAGTGATGCAGTAAAGTCTGGTCAGCGTTCTCAAGAGCAGTTTGCCATCCGCGATGCTCGGCGTGGCAATGCACAGCTCGTCGAGCGGGTTAGTGGCGAGCAATTCGAATTGGTCGCCCGCTTTTACAACGTACGTATTGCCATCCTCGCTCAAGCAGAAGATTTTACCATTGTACGCCCAGGGTGAGGCAGTGAACGAACCGCCTTGCGGAAAACGCACTTTGCCGAATACCTCCTCGCCCGTCAGAGCGTTATGGCAAGTCATAAAGCCCTGGTCATAGACCGTATACAGGTTTTCGCCATAGACGATCTGAGAGGTGTTGTAGGGTGAGCACTTGGGTTGATACCAAGCAATAAACGGATTGTCGGTGTAGTCGTCCTTGCTGGCGATCTCCCCCGCCGCTCCAGGCTTCAGAGCAAATGTAGGACGATGTGCATCGCCCACGTAGCCGGACGACACATAGCACAGACCGTGCGCTACGAACGGCGACGGGATCACTAGGGCTGACATGTGCCCGTCGAATTCCCACAGCAGGTCTCCCGCAAGTGAATAGCTGCGGTTGCGGTTGTTGCCCGGGACCACGATCTCCGTTCTCAGCTCATTTTTCCAGACCAAGGGAGTTGCCCAAGAATGGGTTTCGTCACGGGGCGTACGCCACAGTTCTTCACCAGTCTCAGCCGCGAAGGAAGCGATCCAAGAGTCCTCCTGGTTGTCATACACGACGAATACTTGACCGTCGTGGATTACCGGAGATGCGGCTGCGCCGTAGTCCATGTTGGTCTTCTTGGGATCGATCTCGTGCGCCCACAACTGCTTTCCGTCTAGGTCGTAGCAAAACAAACCCACGTCGCCAAACAGCACGTAGAGTCTCTGTCCATCGGTAGTTGGGGTCTCCGCAGCGTAGGAGCTCTTGGGATGGCGTGGTACTGTAGGGCGGCCGGTTTTAGCTTCGTGTTGCCAAAGCTGCTGACCGGAGGTCAGATCGAAGCAGTACACCATCCAGTGGTGGATCCCCGCCGCCGGCTCGCGAACGCCCTCACCCAGATAGAGACCTTTGGTTGGTAGCGTGTTGGCTTCATCGGCTACGACGCTGGAGATGAACACGCGCTCACCTACGATGATAGGACTGCCCCAGCCTTGCCCAGCTAGCTCAATCGACCACGCAACATTTTTTGTCTTGTCCCATAGCGTTGGCAGGCGAGGATCGTCGGCCACGACACCGGTCGCATTTTCCCCTCGAAAGCGGTGCCAGCCGTCTGCGGACCATAGCTTTTGAGTGAAAGCCATCGCAGACAGACTCAATAGAGTTAGCAGACTCAGTCCAACGAGCTGTTTTGGATGCATGGTAAGTCCCTTCGAGGTTTTTCAGCGTGGCATCTTTCTCTGGCGTCGCATCGACGTGTGTGCAGTGTAAGCTTTTCGAGTGACTAAATGAACCCACTTTATACAGCACAACCGCTCACACCGTTCTCAGCCGCTGCTGGGACGCATTTCAGAAGGGCGCAGTTAAGAGAATAGTGGCAGAGTGTCGTAGCTACCTGCCAGTATCGGATCGGGATCCACGCGCAGCCAGTCTTTGAGAATGGTAGCGTAGACGCTCCGGAAATCCACTTGGAACTTGAGGTCTCCGTCAACTAGATCGGTCAAGCTGGGATGATCGCCCACGAAACCGGGTTGAACGCGACCGCCACACACAAACATCGGACCTGCCGCGCCGTGGTCGGTCCCTGCACTGGCATTCTCAGAGACGCGGCGGCCGAACTCACTGAAGCTGGCCACGCACACTCGTTGGGCATGATCGTGATGCTGCAAATCACGCATGAACGCCGCCATCGCTTCACTCCACTGCCGCAGCAGCACCTCGTGAGAAGCGGCCTGCTGCGCATGGGTATCGAAGCCGTCATGCTGTACGTAATACACGCTCGTGGTCAGCTCGGCGTCGATCAACTGCGCGATCGTGCGCAGCTTTTGTCCCAAAACGGAGTCGGGATATGGCACGCCCGCCTCATAACTCTGCGCCGCTTGCGTTACGCGCTGACTGGCTGCCAGTGCCGAGGATGTGCTGGACTGTACAAAGTCGAGCAGCGGGTCGTGTAGCTCGGCAGTCGCTGTGGGCCGGCTAAGATTCGCAGCGAGGAAGGTGCGCAATTCCTGACGATTCTGGCCACGCAATTGGAACTCAGCCAAATCGCGGATGGTGGGAACCCGTACGTTCTTGGAGGCCACCGCGAAGGGTTGCTGCTCAGTGCCTAAATGCAAGGCGGGGGCGTCGACCCCTTGAGCCTGGCGCTGGTTCTCCAGCAGGCGACCTAGCCAACCGTCTTCACGCACTTCATTCTTGCGGCGACAGGTGTGCCATATGTCCATAGCTTCGAAGTGTGAACGATTGGGGTGTTCATAACCCACGCCTTGCACAACGGTCAATTGCCCAGCGTCGAACAGATCGCGAAGACCACGCAGAGCTGGATGGAAGCCTACGTGTTCATCGCACTTGAGCACGTCTGCGGTCGCAATGGCTAGCTTGGGACGGGCTTTGCGATAGTCGTCATCGGCGTAGGGGACGACCGTATTGAGGCCATCGTTTCCTCCCGACATTTGCACGACGACCAGGATCCGCTCACCCGCTGTCGATCCTGTCTGAGCGGCTTGTGCAAACAGACGAGGCGTGGCCGCACCGATGCCGATTGCAGTGGCGCCGCCCAGCGAACTTTGAAGAAAGCGACGGCGAGTGTTGGTAGTTGAGAAATGGGTGGGCATGGTATCAGCCGAGTTGAGATTGGGGAAGCGAGATAAACGCATGCAGGAGCGAGCGGAGTGTTTGTTCGCTGTCACCTCCGCCGACTGAAAACGTTTCGCACAACTGCGTGCGGGTGGCGTCATTTAGTGGAGTGGGCAATAGACACATTTCAAAATGATCCAGCGCCTGTGCCGAGTTGTGAACATCCAAGCCAGCCAAATACTCTGTCAAGCTTTGCTGGTTAAACAGAGTTGCGTCACTCTTTAAGATGTCAGCCACTAGGTTCGATCGACCGAGCAGCGTCGAAGAATTGATCCAGGCTCGCCCGCCGTCCCAACCCTTAACGCTAGGCGGATAGAATAGGCCTTGGCCAATGGACAGTAAGCCCTGCGCGATCAACTGCGTATTGGTCGAGGCTTGTAAGCTGCGTAGCATACCGACGATCAGCTCTACAGGAGATTTGATTCTTCGGCCTACCGCGCGGGACGAGAAGAACAGGTTGCTGTGCAGCAGCATGCCTATGGCTGGAGCCACGCAAAGGTCGTGCTCTCTAAAACAATCGGCCAGAGGTTGCAATAATTCGTCCGCTGGCTGAGGTTCGTCGGCAACAAAGTAACGAAACCACTTGCGCGCCAAAAACCGCTCGACGTGAGGTTGCTCGAGCACGACGCGGACACCGTCCTCTCCGTCGATTAGGCCCGTTTGCTGCAAGACGGTCTTTTCGCGTGTGTCCTGCTGATAAGGGTTTTTACGAAAGCGATCGTTCTTGATTTCCCAACCTGTGAAACAGCGAGCTAGCTCCTGGACATCGCGTTCGCTGTAGTTGCCTTCGCCTAGGCAGAATAGTTCCATCAGTTCGCGCGCGAAATTCTCATTCGGATGCGCCTTGCGGTTGACGGCTGAATCCAGATAGACGAGCATGGCGGGATCTTGCGAGATCGCGTTGACCAGTTTGGAAAAGTCGCCTAAAGCGTGCTGGCGGAAGAGTTGGTTTTGTTGCCAATTCAAGCTCGCGTCGGTAACCTTCTCCGCTCCCGTAGCAAAATGCCCATGCCAAAACAGCGTCATCTTTTCAATCAGCGGATTGGGCGTAAACAGCAGGCGATAGACCCAGGCTGCGGAGAGTCGCTTAGGATCGCCGCCAGCGACCACCGTCTGCATCAACGAGTCCGCGACAGAGCGAAACTGAGGGGTTTCGTCATCCACGGCAATCAGCCCATCGACTACTTCAGCAGGAGTTCGCGCGACGGCGTCATCTAAGGCTTGGCGCTGAACACCGAACCCAGCTCGGCGAAATAGGTGTGCGGCCATTCGATGGTTCCACGGCCGATCCGCCGACGGCTGATAAGGCTGCCATGCCCAGTCGATGTCGATGTCGTTGTTCATGCCCGTGCTGTGTGTCCCGGTTGCGAGAGTGGCGCTTTGGCTGGCGTTCAAGTCGTCCATAGTTCCTGGCTTTCTGGAATTTCAATCGTCCGTTTGGACATCGATCTGGAGACTCAGCTGCAGTTGCTGGTCAGTCACATCCAGACTGAAATTGGCGCTGTTAAAGTAGCCAACAAGCCCGAGCAGTAGATCGATCTCTGCCTCGGCGGTCGGCTGGTCATGCCCCTTCTCCAGCATGTTGTTAGCCACCAATTGCGTACGGTTGGCCTCTAGAGCTAGTCGCCCGACATGCGCATCGACCGTAGCCAACGTGTTGGCGGCTCGAGTTGCTGAGGTTTCTGTTGCTGAGGTTTCTGTTGCTGAGGTTTCTGTTGCTGAGGTTTCTGTCGCTGAGGTTTCTGTTGCTGA
>CAKQWG010000119.1 GCA_934278005.1 uncultured Pirellulaceae bacterium
TTTCTAATCCGCAGGTCACAGGTTCGAATCCTGTCAGGGGTGTTTTGAAGCGCGATCGATGGAATTAAAGAATTGAGCAATCCGTACCTGTCGCCGGAGAATGTTGACACGCCTGTGCGGGATCACATTGCGCTTGTACTGCGGGTACTTTCCGTCGCTTCCTTCGTTAGTGGTTTCGTGGCCCTGATAGCGTCCTACGGGTACCCGGGATTAATGAATGCGACATGGTACTTCCGGATCCTACCTGTACTATCGCTTCTCGCATGCACGCTGGGTGCCATTGCAGTGGCGTCGCCGTGGCAACCAACCACCACGGCAAATTGGTCTGTGCTTCTGCTTTCGCTTAGTTTTGCTTTTCCAATCGTATGCTTCTGTCTTGCCGCTGCATTGGACGGGGCAACCAAGTACGGTGTCTTTTGGCTTGTGCCGCGATTAATTATGTTCCTTACGGCATCAATCGCATTCTGGATTGCATCGATTCGGATTCACGGACATTCACGCGGGCGACGCCTTGCAAGCATTGGATACGGACTTGGTATCCTCCAGTTGATGACTTCGGTGGTAGATATTTTGTACACGGAATGGGCTGGGTAGCTGCGCAGGACGAAGCTGCGGAGACGCGACCGCTCCTTGTAGTGCTGCGACTTGTCATAGCTCTTGCGGTCGCTCGATTGTCAAAAACGCCAAACGGTGAGGGACTATTACGGGCTGCGCTCTGGATAGTGCGGCGGCTTTCTGGCTGACCTCACAGCGCTGTGCGTCGTTGCGTTGTGTGCATTTTTCTTAACGCAGAGGGCGCACGCGCAGGGTCGTGCCGTCGCCTGCGCAGGCCGCGACTGTTGAGGGCCGCCGCTGCCGGTAGAGCCAATTCGGCGTTTGGTGATGCGTGGGATTGAGCGACTGATAAAACTACAGGACGCAGCTGCACTGCTGAACATGTTGCAGTGGGTCAGAAATGGTAACTCTGCAAAGCGGTCTGTCGCGGATCGGTAATGGATCGTACCGAATTGCATGGTATCGGGCCAGCTGGCTCTAAAGCTACGACAAGTCGCAGCAAAACATGGAGCCTACTCGCGGCCGCGAGATCCTCTTCGGAGTTGGGCAACTGTATGGCTGAGCGGAAAATGGATGTCGAGCATGGCTGAGGGAAACCTGCGAGCTACTTAAGCGAGGCTAACTGATAAGCTCGCGAACGGAAGAGAAACTCGGTCAAGTTGCCTTCGTGAGGCTGAAGCCAGTTCAAACGGTTCGTGGGTATGGCGCCGACGTTTAAGCGGTCGATGTCGGTACTCTCGGTCAGCTCGCTTAGCAGCTGTTCGTCGGCGGTCAATGCGGTGCAGATCAGCGTCGAACCGATCTTCTTCAAAAACTGCGACTGAGGACATTTAACCACGCTGGTAAATGGGAACATGTACTCTTTCGAAACAATGGCCCGCTGAGGACTGTCGGCATGCGCAATGACTGGTCGCAAATAGGCACAGCGATCCTTCTCGATCAGTCGCGGGCCGAAACCAGCGGTCGAGTCGCTGACGCCCGCTTCGGCTAGGTCCTGCTCGACCATAGCCCACGTTCCAGTTGCCATGGCTGCGTTGGTGAAGGCGGCCAGGCCAGCTTGTGGGTCGGTTGGGGGTAGGACGCCGACGGGTCCCAGCCGCTCGGCCAATGCCTGAGCAATAGCTTCGGTATGACGCGACGCCCAGATGCTCGAACAGTTGATGCAGCTGCGACCAGAATTGGAAAAGATGCTTTCGACCATCAAATCCACATAGTCCTCCCAGCGATCGACGACGTCGTCGCCGATGAGGATCTTCGAAAAGCCCGGTCCGTGCGGTTGCACGCGCGGGTCGCCAGCGTACTTTTCGACTGTCTGCGCACTGCCAAAGATCATCGCGCGGCGGCAGCGAGCCAGCAGTGTGTTGCCGACCTCGTGGCCACCGGGATACAGACCAAAGGCTTCGGCCGGCAGACCAGCTTCGATAAAGGCGGCGATCATGCGGTACGGCGTCCACGGTTCCTGGCTGCCAGGCTTGAGCAGCAAGCCGATCTGCAGGGCAACGGCGGGTAACCACAGCGTGTGCACGCCGGGCGAATTGTTCGGCAGAACTGCTCCTAGCACGGGCGATTGAACTTGATAGCTGACCGTAACTCCGCGCCCCTCCTCACCGTAGCCGCGCGTCAAAATATCCAGGTCCAGACCACGTGTCAGCGAGTCGAGAATTTGGCGCATGTTGGCCAGCACGAAGGAATTCTTCTTCATATTCGCCAAGCACATGTGCTCAGGCAAACCCGTGCTGGCCGACTGCTGGTGAATGAACTCGTCGACGCTCTGCGTACCATCGCCCATGGGGAGCGTAGCCGATTCGAACAGTTCGGCCGCTTTACTGCAACGAGCGAGCAGTTCTTGACTGGGGATCTCGCGCAGGGCCGCGCGAGCCCGCGGCGCACGCTGCATATCCAACTGCAACATGCCGCCGTTGACTTGCGAAATACTAGCGATCGGCTCGCCGGTATCGAAGTGGATGACCTGTTGGGTATCCAGCGATGTATAGATTTTGCCAAACCGCAGGGCAGGAAGCTTTAACATTCAATCAAATCCAATAATCAATAGACGCCGACGGTCGTTTGCGATGCGATGGCGTGGTAGGGACGCACTCCGCTAACCCCATCCCAGGGATACTTAACGTACGGCGCCTCACGCTCTCCCTCATCGCGCTCGAGAAAGCCGGGCACGAAAAATTCTTTGGTCATAGTGTAAAGCTTGACGCGCCCGGTGCCGCCCAGCGGTACGAGTTGCGTGTGGTCATCGAAGTCGACCACTTCGATGGCCGCGCGAGGCTGCGGAGCGTAATAAGTGATCTTGTAATCGTCATCGGCGGTAACGGGTTTGCTGCAGGCCAAGCCCATCAGCGTGTTGCCATAGGTCGGGGTCATGTACACGCCACTCTCTTCGGGCGGACCGTTGAATAATTCTTCGACGCAAAAGCGAGTCCACTGAGGCGTGAACTCAGTTCCGCCTGAAAAAATGCCCGTGATGCCAATCTCCTGAATGCTGGTCCCCTGTTCGGCTAGGCCATAGGCCAGAGCCTCGAGCAGTTTGGGCGTAGTGAACATGCATTTGATGTCGTGATCGGCGGTCAAGATGGTGATGGCCTGCTCGATACAGTGCTGCTTGTAGGCTTCGAGATGTTCCATCCAACCTCGTTTGATCAGCTTGACCACCCAGCGCGGATCGAGGTCGATGCAGAATGAAATCCCGCCTCGGACCTGACACAGGTGCTCGACGGCCAGACGCAGTCGACGCGGCCCAGAGGGTCCGAGCATCAACCAGTTCGCGCCACGCGGGAAATACTCGTCGGGCAGCGTCTCGCTGAACATCTCGTAGTCGATGCGAAAGTCATCGATCACGACGCGGCTTTTGGGCACCCCGGTCGTTCCACCGGTTTCAAAGACGTAGGTCGGGCGACCGTCGAGCCCCTTGGGGACCCACCGCCGGACCGGACCGCCACGCAGCCAATCGTCTTCGAATAACGGAAACTTTTTCAAATCGTCAAAACACTTGACTTCGGAGAGCGGATCAAACGACAGTTCCCCTTTCTTCTGCAACCAAAAGGGAGAGCCGGTTGAGTCGTGGAAGTGCCACTGGACCATTTCGACAGTATGTTCGTCCAAGCGCTGTCGTGCCTGTGTCACATCCATTGGAGCGGCTGGCGCGGTCATCTGAGATCTCGATTGCTTAGGTGGGTTATGGATTGCCTCGCTGCGACGAGCATATCCGGGGAACAAGCGATGGGCAATCCATTGTAATGCATCCCGCGCCGCTCCACCATTCAGGCAGCGACTCGACCGGCCACACTCAGCGACTTCACTCGTAACACTCAGCGACTTCACTCGTAACACTCAGCGACTTCACTCGTAACATACGGCGAGCGCGCCCGCAGCACACAGCGCGGACGCAGTGACCGTCTCGCACAGCAGACAGGACAACACGCGAGCGACAGGCCACAAAACGAAAGATCCGCAGAAGCAACTCCTGCGGATCTTGGGACTACCAATTTTCCAGCGCGTCTGCAGTTCTAGTTAATAGGCGTCGCCGGAGGGACGCTAAACCCGCTGTCCTCATCCGCCAGCGCGGTAACGCCCACGGCCAAGCCGGCAATTCCGAGCAGTCCGCCGAGGCCGCCAAGACCTCCTCCGCCGCCGAGGCCACCGCCACCGCCACCGCCGGCTCCGCCACCAAATCCACGACCGAAACCGTGATGGCCGAAGCCATGACCACCACCAAAACCGCCGCCGAATCCACCACCAAACCCGCCGCCATAACCGCCGCCGCAAGCCGGCGCCGAGCCGCAACCACAGGCATTCACACCCAGCCCGCAAGGCTCTGCGTGCACGGCCAGCTCAGGCACAGCGGGCAAGGGCACCGCAGGCAGTGGACCACAAGTCGAACAGGCGTTGATCTCAGGTTGCTGGATTAGTTCACAGCACAGGCAGTCGCTGGCCATGCCAACGTGAGCCGATACCATGCGAATTGCCCCAACTGCGGTCGCTACCTGTTCGGCGGCGTGAACCGCTTCGAACGAGAGCACCGCAAAACCGTCATTGCCACTGACGAACAAATCGTACACGCCAGGCTTGATGCCGCCGATTTTGTAGTAGCCATCTTTGTTGACCGCTGCCTTTGCAACAACTTCGCCAGACTGAACAATCTGCGCAATCGTGCCCGACAAATCCTGTTCGGCATAGGTCCAGCCCGGCCGCGAAACGCGTCCCACCAGTGCCCCATCGCGTAGAGCGACGCGGTGCGAGTTATTAAACTTCCGCTGACTGGCAATGGGATCCTGGTCGTGGCTGCGATAGTAAGCATCCCCAACGGGCGCCAAATCGCTGGGAATCAAATTGCTTGCCAGCAACTGCGTGGCCACCGCTTCTGGGATGACGCTGGCGTAGACTTCCAAATCCGAAGAGAGGTGCGTGGCCTGGTTGGGAAGAACGTGCAGTGCGTAAGCGGCAAAGGTGTAGTTGCCGCGGCCTTGGATTGCGTATGCGCCAGGCTGTAGGCCCTGCAGAGTGAATTCGCCACCCACGTCGGTGGTCGTCTCTAAGACTACTCGGCCGTCGCGCGAGACGATGACCTTGGCTCCGATACGCCCCTCGGTCTGCCCGTCATCATCCAGTACCACTAATTTGCCCGTAATGTTGCCGGCTGCGTCCAGACGGACCCATTCGCGTTGGTGCAGATAATTGATATGTTCCGCGGTGGCAGGCTCTGCCGAGATCGCGGTGGCTTGATCGACGTCCGAACGTAGATCGTCTTGCCCGTAGGCAGCGGCGCTGGCGCTGAGTGCTGCCAAGGTCAAATAGAGTAGTTTCCTCATGGTGCGTATCCCAACAAATCTCGTTACAAAATAGGTAGACTGCGCAGTATGCTAATTGTAGGGGAAGAGCGGGTCAAGGAAAATTGCGCGAAATTTGGGTGGTATAGGATCTTTAGCAACAATTTGAGACTGGATACGTGAGATGCGCACACGAAAAAAACCGCAGCCGTGAAGCTGCGGTTTTTATCTTAATGTCCATCAATTTTGACGTGCACTAACAGCGAGCGGCTAAGAGGCTCGCTGGCTAATCCAAATTAGTCAAACTTACTCAGAAACGACAACAACGGGTGTTGCGACTGGAGTCGAGAAGCCGTCATCTTCGTCGGCCAGGGCAACGACGCCTAAAGCTAGGCCAGCGATGCCGAGCAGTCCGCCAATGCCACCGAGTCCGCCGCCGATGCCACCACCGCCACCGGAGCCGCCGCCGAAGCCGCCGCCGAAGCCGCCACCGCCGCCACCCATAGGACCAAATCCGCCGCCCATGGGAGCGAAGCCGTCACCCATCAATGGAAGTGGCTCACCTGCCAATGGCAGTGGAGGAGGCAACATGCCATCCATGCCTGCACCAGGAGCTCCACCGGCAGCTGGAATTACCAGCGTCGATGCAACCGCTAGGGCTTCGTTAGCCGCGGTCGAAACGAACTTTGCCGATTGCGTGCCGTTGGCCGAGACGCGTGTGTCGTCAACGAGTTCAAGGCCGAGCGTTGCGAACGCACCGCCGCCGAGCACGACATCCACAGCACCTGGAGCGGTGGCTGGGAACGAGAAGCGGCCATCGCGATCCACTGCCGCTGTAGCCATCAACTTGCCTTGCTTGAACACTTTGACAACGTGAGCTTCTGGAATGACGCGATCGTTTTCAAAAGCGACTTGACCACTGACCACACCACCTCGAATCGAAACTCGCTGGCTCTGCGTCGCGGGCTGCAGCGGTGCAACGAGCTCAACAAATGGGCGAGGAGCCCCGAGTTGATCTTGCGGGGCCCACAGCGACTGCAGGACCTCGTCGACTCGAGCGCGATTCATCGTGGCCGCATAGATGTCCATCGCAGGAGCTTGTCCCAACTGGCTGCCGTCGACGGCTTGGAAGGAGACGATACCGTAGCAATCTGCCGATTCAGCAGCGATCTCGTACACACCTGGAACTAGTCCGGTGAGTGTGAACGAACCATCTTCGGAGGTCTGCACGGTGGCCAGAACCATCATGTCTTTGGACAGAGTGACGACGGTATTGCCCTGCGCCTGCACGGCTCCCGCTTCGCCGACAGTCATAACGCGACCTTTAAGGCTGCCGTCAGCCTGAATTGCGCCCCAACCGCTGTGGTAGACGCTCGTTTGAGCGTGCGCTACTTCAGTGGCGGGTTTCGGAGCAGGTACTGATTCACCTTGCGCCCAGGCATTGCCTGCGCTCAAAATGACCCCTAGTCCGAGCAGTGTACGTAGTAGCATGATTCTCAGCCCCTCCTGTAAACAATGGTGTGGTGTATCTAAGTAGTTGTGCTGAGCACGTGAGCTAAAGCCATCACGTCAGTGCTTAGCAGTTGACATGGAGCCTAGTCATTCAGCGGGTTGACTGTCAATCGATTATAGCAGCTTGGCAAGCTGGGTCAACTGTTATGGTCCTATGGGTCGTCTGGGCTGGAAGATTTCACTAACTTTTCCAGGACTGGTCAACGGCTTGGTTGCAGCCTTGGCTGGGAAATCTTTACCTTGAATGCGATCGCCAAGCGGAACAACTTGCTGAGCTTGATCGGCTTTAAGGTAGCCCATGAGCTTATCGAGCGAAATTTGAATGATGCCATTGCGACGGGCTTCGGCGCGGAAGCGTTCGTAGGCGGCCTGTTTGGCTAGCTCCTCGGTGCTATCTCCTTTGAACACGCCCAGATCGCTGCCGAGGACCAGAAACGCAGTATTGGGATTCATCCCGGGTAGATTGGGAACCGTATTGCCTTTGGAATCCATCTCCGCATCGATTTTGCCGCCGCTGCGGCTGATCAACTCGCGGACCTGCTGGATGTCATCCTTGTAGTCGCCATTGACATCCATCTCGCCGACCAGGGCAAAGCCAATCGTGCGACCAGGTCGCCAAGCGGGGGAGAAGACCTTATCCTCCACCATAATGGGGTCTCTGGGGTTGTAGTCGGTGACGCGGGCTTGGCTCAAGTGCGGATGGTCCTCGACGACGCGAGTCACGATCAAGTGCGCCTTATCTTTGGCCTCGCTGGTATTGACGGCCGATTCATCGATGATCGTAAATGCAACGCCTTCGCGCAAACCGTCGTCGCGACCGAGGTTGATCCACACCATATTACCACCATTGGCAGTGCGAATGACCTTGCCTTGCGGGTTGGCAAAATCCAAGTTGGTGTACTCGGTCAGCTCGTCCATCTTCTTTTCGACCGTCTCGGTGAGGGTCGAATTGGCGTCGTTCAGTTCGCGGTTTTTCGCGGTCAGGGCGACTATTTGAGTATCGAATTCCTTCTTGAAGCTAGCAAAGCTATCCAAAGTTTGTTTCTTTTCAGCGTTGAGCTTGGCGATGGCCTCGGCGTGCTGTTGACGCGTGGCAGCCAAGTCTGCCTCCGCCTTTTTCTGAGCCAATTCTGCATCCTCACGCGCCTTGGTCTCGCGCTGCAAGGTAGCCGTCTTGTCGGCGAGCAATTGCGCTTCGCGCTCGCGAGCTTTATCGATGTCTTCATTGCGCACGCGAACCGTGTCGAGCAGGTACTTGGGGAGCTTCATCAAGTTCTTTTCACTAGCATCGACGTTGGGTGCAAACAGGTTCATCTGCTGTGCAAATTCTTTCTCGACCGGCCCGAGCTTTTCGTCGGTGGCAAACCGCGCCGCCTCTTGTTCAAGTTCTTCTTGAGTTTTTTCACCGTAGCCAACCATCGACAGCAGTCTCTCGACGCGGGCTTCACTGGTCGTAAACTCGGTGCGAGCTGTGGTCAGCTGGGTATCTTTTTCTTCAAATCGCTTATTCAAATCGCTGTAGCTACGCCACAGAAAGAACATCCCCAAGAGCAAACCGACAGAAACAAACGACATCGTGATGACGTACGCTTGCCAGGCAAATAGATTCCGGTCGCGAACTGCCATGTGTTAGAATCCAAGAGAAAAGAGCGTTAAAAGGAGAGCTTGACCACAATCTGAGCCCGTCCTCTAGATATGAACGTGGGTGGTTTCCAGTTTTAGTGTATTTGGCCCTGCGCGGCCCGTCAAACTTTTTACCCTAAGATGCCGCTTAGGCCCGCCTGGTGGGCCGTGCAACCGCTCCGATTGACGGCTGTGGCATGCCAAAAGCTGGACAGTTGGTATTCGGTGCGGCACATGCCCCTTGAGAAGCGAGGCTTGCAAGGCCAAGAAGATCAGGGCTGATACCAAGGATCACGGATTAGAAGATGCAGCTGTTAGAATTGATCAGTCGGCCAGATGGAGTGGTCTTGCCGGTGCGTGCCACGCCAGCGGCCAAACGCAATGCGATCGGTGGAGTTCACGCGGGGATGCTCAAGGTTTGCGTCACAGCGCCGCCCGACGATGGGCGAGCTAATGCGGCCATCATCGAGCTGCTGGCCAAGTCGCTGAAGATCAGCAAATCTCGCGTGCAGTTGCTGTCGGGGGCCACCCAGCGTCAAAAGAAATTCCTGCTGGCCGACGCAGACCTAGCCATGGTAGCCAAGCTAGCCGGTGGAGCGGAGGACGATCGAACTAGCTAGGGCTGAAGCATGAGTCTACTGCCGCAGCCCCAGTGTCGCAGCCCCAGTGTCGTCGCAGGCCCAGTGTCGCAGCACTCGCCCTTAAATCGCCCGCCCTTAAATCGCCCGCCCTTAAATCGCCAGCCCCGAAAGCGTTAGCCCTTGAACTGGTGTCCCTTTTGCGGGCCATGTTCGGTGAGGGTCAGCATCTCGGGCCCGGTCTCGGTCATCAGCACGCTGTGCTCGAACTGCGCCGAGAGGCGTTGGTCGCGAGTCCGCACCGTCCAGCCATCGTGCTTGTCGAGCCGCGTAAAGCGAGTGCCCGCATTGATCATCGGCTCTACGGTAAAGCACATGCCAGGTAGCAATCGCTGCTGTCGCGACTTGCGATCTGGAAAGTGAGGGATATTCGGCGGCTGATGGAAGACTTGCCCAAGTCCATGACCGACGTATTCGCGGACTACTGAAAATCCACGGCGATGGGCCTCCGCCACGATCGTGTCGCCAATGGTGCTGACGGGGCAGCCTGGGAACAAGGCTTCGATAGCCATGTGCATGCAGTCAAAGGCAGCCTGGGTAACGGCCACCGCCTCCTGGCTGGCTGGCCCAATGATAAACGTCTCGGACTGATCGCCGTACCAACCATCGACGATGCTGGTGATGTCGACATTGACAATATCACCCTCGCTGAGTTTTGTGTCGTCAGGAATGCCATGGCAGATGACGTCGTTGAGACTGATACAGCAGCACTTCGGATAGCCCATATAACCCAGCGTGGCGGGGGTGTGCCCGTGATCAAAGGTGAACTGTTGCACGAGTTCATCTATCTGTGCGGTAGTAACGCCAGGGGCGATCATCTTGCGGACTTCATCCATCAGCCGCGCGTTGAACCGCCCGGCGGCACGCATTTTCTCGCGTCCCTCGTGGCCCAACAACAATTTCCGAGGGTTTTTTTCTTTTTGCAACATTGGATTATCTGAGCGAGAAGAGATGTTGTTAGCCGCTTTGG
>CAKQWG010000120.1 GCA_934278005.1 uncultured Pirellulaceae bacterium
TGTCGGCTGGCAACGCTACATGCCTGCGCGGAGCGCATCCAAGTGCCGCCCAAAATGATCGGCCAGCACTTCGCGATAGGTCTCCGGATGAGCTTCTAGCGCGCCGCGAATGGCCGGCCCCAACTCACCATCGGTCAACGTCGAACCAAAGGTACAGTGCAATATCTGCCGACCGGGTGCAGTGAACCCCTGTCCCGGAGGCACATCATCCCAGCTCTCTAGATATACCCGCTGCAGTTCGTCGGCACTAAGCGACTCCGGCGGCGGAACCGTCGCATTGGTAGCAGAAACGTGATAGGTAGCCTTGTCGACGTCATAATGGCGTCGCGCAAAGTGGACGATCTCGCGGAACAATGCCGGCTCATGGATAGCGACTACGCGCAGCGCCTCAAGATAGCTGGTGCCCGCCGTCTTGACGTGAAAGCGGCCACGCGTAGCCCGCGCCAAGCTGGTGTACATCGACAGTTTGTCCGATCCGGAGTGCAGGCTGAGTTTGTAGGGACCGAGCATGTCGGCTATCGCAGCATGGTCCTGCAGCGAAGCATCCAGCTCGCTGACACTCCCTTTGTAATCGACTCCTTTTTCAAGTTCGCCGATAAAGCGCGGCGCCAGGCTGACCAATTTCATTCCGCCCTGCAAGCACTGCTGGGCGATGATGTAGTGTTCAGCCAGCGTGGTTGGTTGGTCTGTCTCGTCGACGGAAAGTTCAATTTCGTAGTCCCGCCCGGCCGCGGACTGCACGTCGGCGATGTAGCTACCCAGTTCCAAAGCCGATTGAATTGCCGCGCCGTACTTCACCGCCGCCCGCATACAAGCAGCCTCGTCGAGCACGACGCGTGTACCGCTGGGCAAATGGACCGAACCGCCGAGGGTGCTGGAGTACCACGCAGCGTGAGCCCGCGCCGCGCTGAATTTCTCGCGCAGTTGACTTTCGTTGTAGTCATCGGCGCGTTGATCAACGTGACCGGAGGGATCGATCGTGAAGAAGGTGAAACCCACAGCCGCGGTAGAATCCACGTCGGCTGTTGTTTTCAAATGGTCCGCGTCGGCGCCGATGCGTCCCGTCCAGCCCGCGGCTCGTGCCCCCTGCAGTGCGTCCTGCATGACCTGCTGAGGCGCTCGCTGAGTACGAGCCATCTCTCGAATGGACTGCTGTGGGAAGATGGGCTCGATCGGCCCGCCGCTGCGCTGCATCGCCGCCACATGGCCTGCGGTAGCCAAGCCAATGCGATCGCCAAAGCCGAAACTGGGCGCTAGGCCCAGCGTGACACACGCTGCGCCGCTTTTTAAGTTATTCATAAATTCTCTTCGAGTGTAAGTGGGTGTCGCTCGGCTGCGAGCACACTGCTAATCGTT
Source organism: uncultured Pirellulaceae bacterium (assembly GCA_934278005.1). Taxonomy (GTDB): domain Bacteria; phylum Planctomycetota; class Planctomycetia; order Pirellulales; family Pirellulaceae; genus Aureliella. Next base: position 1,357 of record CAKQWG010000120.1, read on the forward strand.
CTCAAAAAACTTGCGATAGGCCTCGATGGTGTGCTTGGCCGCCGCGTGGCTATCGGGCAGCGGCTGAGCTTCAGCAGACAAATACCCAGCGTAGTGGAGCTCGCGCAAGACTTCGGCAATCGCCGCGAAATTGGTATGCCCCATCCCAGCAGCTCGGCGATTGGAATCGACAAAATGAATATGCCCAAGCAAATCGCCAGCGTCGCGCAGACCTTGGCACACATCGGCCTCTTCGATGTTCATATGGAATAGGTCGGCCAGCAGTCGCACGTTGGTCGTCTTCAGCGACCGCAGGAACTCGTGAGCGTCGCGCATGGTCGTGAGGAGGTTGGTCTCATAGCGGTTGAGCGGTTCGTAGAACAATGGCACTTCACAGGCTGCTGCGTGCTCCGCCAATTCCTCCAGCGACTCGGCCAGCCATTCCAAAGCGGCATGACGGCCGATGTCGCCTGCACACTTGCCTTGCATGGAACCGATAATTGCCGGTGCCTTGTAGACGCTGCCCCAGTCGATCATATCGCGTATAAAGCTCCGCGCAGTCTGGCGGCGAGTGGCATCGGGATCGGTTAAGCTCAATCCATGCTTGACCATGCCCGCGCCTGTCCCCACGGCAGCGACAGCCAAACCATGCTGCTGCATCAGCTCGTGGAGTAGTTGAGGTTTGATCGCATGCGGCCCCGGAGCGAAGATCTCAATCGCATCGAACCCCAGTTCGGCCGCTTGCTGAAACGCAGTTGACAGGTCGTCCCAAAAAACAAACGGCCCACCGCGCGCTTCAGGGACCAAACTAACCGTAACGGCAGAACGTAGCATGTTGATTTTTTCAATTAGTGAGTGGCGTAAGCTTCTAGTGGCGTAAGCTTCTAGCTTGCGCGTGGCGTAAGCTTCTAGCTTGCGACAAATTATTTCATTGGCAAGCAGGATGCTTACCCCACGGTGGCGTATGCTTCTAGCTTGCGAGTGGCGTAAGCTTCTAGCTTGCGACAACTTATTTCATTGGCAAGCAGGATGCTTACCCCACCGACTCTATCGGCAAGCAGGATGCTTACCCCACCGCAATCAGATGCTTACCCCACTACATCTCGATCATAGCCTTGATGACTCCCGACTCGGGACGAGTGAAACTGTCGAACTCATCGATCACGGCGTCGAAGCTGGTGCGGTGTGTAATCCACGGAGCGGTGTCAATCGTTGCGTTTTCGATCAAGCCGATGATGCGCGTAAAGTCCGCAGGCAGCGCGTTGCGCGAGCCCTTGAGTGACATTTCCGGCTTGTGCAGCAGCGGGTGTTTGAAGGTGATGTCGCCTGTCGTGATACCGACATACACCAGCGAACCGCTGTGGGCGACATATTGAAGCGCCGCGCACATCGACTGGGGATTGCCCGTCGCGTCGGTAACCACCGCGTACTTATCACCTTGCGTAATCCGCTGCATTTGCTGCAGCTCACTCCCATCACCGGTTAAATGAATGGTGTGCGGCACTCCGTAGACTTGTCGGCAAAAATCTAGGCGCGATGCAACCATGTCCATGACGGTAATGATCGCGCCGGTCAGCCGGGTGAACTCGAGGGTAGCCAGCCCGATCGGACCGGCACCGATGATTAACACGTGATCCGCTTGGGTCACCCCACCGCGATCACAAGCGTGGCAACCGATGGCCAAAGTCTCTACCAACGCCAATTGTTCGTAAGTCAGTTGCCGCGAGGGGTGCAACTTGTCGGCGCGAATCAGGAATTGATCGCACAGCCCTCCATCGACCATCACGCCGATCACTTCCAGCGACTGGCAGCAATTGCCATGTCCGCGGCGGCAAGCGTAGCACGCGCCACAGTTCATATAGGGCTCGACACTGCAACGGTCTCCCACGCGGACATTTTCCACACCGTCGCCAACAGCCAGCACTTCCACTCCCAACTCGTGACCTGGAATGCGAGGGTAGCTGAAAAACGGCATCTTCCCCAGATAGCCCGCGGTGTCGGTTCCACAAATCCCCATGCGATGTGTCTTCACCAAGGCTTGGCCTGCTTGCGGAGCGGCGGGAGCGGCAACGTCTATTTTTTCGAAACAACCTGGCTTGGCCAGTCGAATAGCCCGCATGGAAGACTCGCTAGGTAAGGGGGGCGGAAGAAGTCGAATAGTGAAGGGCTTAGCACGGCGGGAGCAGCACCGAGAGCGAAAACGCGTCGAGGACTGTAGTTTGAATCGTACACTAATCCGCAGCACCTTGCACTGCACGTCGCGACGCCTCACCGCGCACCTTTTGCATTCCACTGGTCGACTAGGTCGCCGATCGCTGTTCGCGCTTCGAAGCGGAGTTTGTTTCCGTCGATATGAATAATTTGATAAAGGTGCCCACGTCGGGCGGCTCATCTTTTCGCCGCTTCATCTCGCGTTAAGATATCCTTACTCCATCCTTACTCCGTGGTCACATTTCGAGTGATCATTCCATCCCGTTGCTTTGACGATTGGCCAGTTTCCATGTTGGGCATCTTTGCAATTTTCGCCGCCGTTACGCTCTCTGCAGGTGATCATCAGGTTTTCGCTCATCGCGGGGCAAGCGGCTACTTGCCCGAACATAGTCTGCCGGCCAAAGCGATGGCCTACGCGCAAGGTGCCGATTTCCTGGAACAGGACGTGGTTCTTACCAAAGACGATGTCCCTATTGTCCTGCATGACGTGCACCTGGATGCCCTAACTGATGTAGCGCAGCGATTTCCCGAGCGCAAGCGAGCCGACGGTCGGTTCTATGCTCTCGATTTCACCATCCACGAAATCCGACAGCTCAAAGCGACGCAGCGCTTTCAGCACAAGACTGGCAAGCCGGCGCATCCCGATCAATTCCCGCTGACCGGTTACACCTACCAACTGCATACCCTCGAAGAGGAAATCCGCTTCATCCAAGGTCTCAATGCCAGCACCGGCAGGAACGTCGGACTGTTCGTCGAGATCAAGCAGCCTACCTTCCACAGTAAGGAGGGCCGGGACATTGCCAAAATCGTCGTCGACCTATTGCACGAAGCCGGCTACGGTGCCGGCCGCCAGTCCCCATGCTGGGTGCAGTGTTTTGAAAAGTCCACGCTCAAACGATTGCGAGCGGAACTCGGCTGGCAGGGCCGCCTGATGATGATTCTGAGCTCTAAGAAACTCGGGGCTGACGGCTCGGACTATGACCAGCTCTCAACTGCCGATGGACTTCGAGAACTCGCCGAATTCGCAGATGGCGTATTTCCCAGCCTGGACCGTGTCGTCAGTTGGAATGACCACGGTGAGCCAATCATCAGCGCCTTCACAGCGGATGCCCGTCAGGCGGGGCTGCGAGTAATCACCGGCGTCGTCCGGCAAGACGACCTGCCGAAGCACTGCCCCTCGGTCGATGCCTACCACCAAGCCGTCATCGGCAAGGCCCGCGTGAACGACATCTGTACCGACTTTCCGGACCTCTCCGTACAGTGGCTCAAAATGCATACAGCCCATGAGAAGCACTGAAAAACTCCCCCACAGCGCCTTCCCAGCGCAAAATCGCGACCATCTCATAGACGCTACGACCGGCGCTCGCCATGACTAGAGTTTATGGGGATGCACTGGGCATGCATAATCCGGCTCTCAGCGAAGAGAGCCCAGACATTTTTACTGCTCTGCCATGTCGCTACCAATTGTCACGCTGAGAAACGAAGAACGCTGGGATTGCCAACAGTGTGGTTATTGCTGTCGCGGCAGCTTGATTTTGCTCAGTGTGGAAGACGCTCAGCGACTGCGTAGCCAGAGGTGGGATGAGCAGCCAGAGTATGAGAAGACTCGGATCATGATTCCTAATAAGAATGCGGGTAGTGCCTTTCGATTGGCTCATCGCGACGATGGAACCTGCATCTTCCTCAGCCAAGACGGACTGTGTCGCATTCATACGAAATTCGGGATCGAAGCTAAGCCAACGGTCTGCCGCACGTTTCCAATGCAGTTGATCCCCCATGAGAAACAAGCGGTGTTGACCTATCGGCGCGCGTGTCCGTCAGCGGCGGCGGACCAGGGCACCTTGGCCCGCGAGCGCGTGGGGCTGATCAAGCAAATGGTGCGGGACGGCGGCCTCAAAGCCGAATCGACCACGCCGCCGCTGTTGAAGTCGGGGGAGCGCCGCAATTGGAAGACGATTCGTATCGTGTTGGAAACGCTTGGCGAGTTGCTGCGTGACGGGCGGTATCCGCCAGTGCGACGACTAGTTCACGCGTTGCAGTTTGCCAGCAATTTGGAGGCGGCAAAAACGCGACAGCTAACTGACCACCAGATCGCCGAATTAGCGCGGACACTGGCCGAACTGATGCCTGAAGAAGCCAAGTCGTTTTTCGAGAACCGCACCCCTCCCTCGAGAATTTCTAAAATCTTGTTTCGGCTGACGGCGATCTCATGTGCCCGACTGCATCCTCACTGCCGTCACCAGGCAAACTGGAACACGCGTCTGGATTTGGCGCGCACGTCGTGGAAATGTTTGCGAGGCTCGGGCGCAATGCCCGACTGGGGCAACGCCTTTCCTACCGCTACATTCGAGTCGCTCGAGGACCCTCTGGGCATCCAACCAGCGGACGTCTATCTGCCGCTGAGCCGCTTGATCGAGACCACTTCCGAATCTTTTTTGTACGCCCTTGCCGATCGTGGCCGATGGTCAGTCACCGACAGCGTCCGTGGTTTATGTATGCTGTTTCCGATCGGTATGTGGCTGCTTCGCTGGCAAGCCGCTCAACGCGAACCAACCATGCAGGACATGTTGAACATCGTAGTGGCCCTCGACCGCAGCCAGGGTTATCAGCCGCTCAATGGCGCTCAGCACCGCCTGAAACTTGCGATTTTGGGTTTCAACGGCGAATTGGAGAGACTGGTTGTGTGGTACGCTCGCTAGGCGCGGCCGAGCTCAGGCACGGATCGCTCAATTTGATCGAGAGTTGATGGAGCTGCATTTGGTATGCATAGCTAGCTTCAAGCGAACAAAGCACATCTCGCGAACAATCGACCTTGACTCGCCGCTGCCGATTGCCGCACGATGTTAGAATAGCCGTATCGGTTATCTATCTTCACATGGAATGTTTTGTAGCTGCAGTAATCCGCTTAGAAAGTCTAGGATGGCGATCCGTATATTGACGCTCATAAGCTGTATCGTTGGCGGAATAATGGCGCTAGCCAGTTCGCTGGCAGCGGCTGATCCACTTGCCCTTCAGGCTCGTTCTGTGGACACGGTAGTCGTCCGCCCGGCGGCGTGGGCTGGCGCGCTGCAGCCCTGGAAGGCCTACCGGCAAGCGCAGGGGCATCGCATTGCGGAAGTGGACGCCAACCCCGATGCCCAGGTGATACGCTCGGCCATCGCTCGCGTGGCAGCAGCTCAGGCCGATCCCATTCGCTACGTGCTACTGGCGGGCGACGTGAGTGCCGATGCCAGTCTGACCATTCCGGCTTGCTACTACGACAGCACAGCCATGGTCCAGTTCGGTGGGGCCGCCAAACTGGCTTCTGACAATCCGTATGCGGATCTGGATGGCGACGATCTTCCGGAGCTGGCCGTGGGGCGGATTCCAGCCAGCTCAGCAGCGCAGTTGCGGCAGGTGCTAGCTCGCGTCATGGCCTTTGAACAGCAGCGCGATTTTTCCACTTGGCGCCGCGACGTGCACGTAGTGGCTGGCGTGGGAGGATTTGGCCCAGTTGCAGATTCGGTAATCGAAATGACCACGCGTCGCTTCTTAGCTGATCGCATTCCGGGTTGGTCCAACCTGTCGATGACGCAAGCTAGCCTAGACAGCCACTACTGCCCCGATCCGTGGCGGTTTAGCGAGGCGTGTGTTGGCCGTCTCAATCAGGGGGGCATGTTTTGGGTCTACATTGGTCACGGACACGTCAAGACGCTCGACTATGTCCGCGCCGGCGATGAATGGCTACCTATCCTGACGCACGACCATGTGCCGACAGTCGACGTGGGGCAGCGTCCACCTATCGCCGTATTTTTAGCCTGCTACACCGGCGCTTTCGATGCGACCGAAGCCTGTTTAGCTGAGGAGCTAGTGCTCAGTCCGACCGGTCCCATTGCGGCCCTGGCCGCTTCGCGCGTCTCGGGCCCCTATGGCTTGGCCATGCTCTCGGACGGACTGCTGTCGAGCTGCTTTGATGACCAACTCGGCACTTTGGGAGAAGTCGTCTTGCGCGCCAAACAGCAGATGTGGCATACACCAAAAGCGACCGTCGCAGACGCAGCCAGCTCGCCGGCTGGAAGTGCTCCCCCGGCCACTGCTGGGCACAGCATGCAAATGCAAATGATTGACGCGATCGCCAGCGCGATGAGTCCGGCGAACTATGATCTAGCTGCCGAGCGGCGAGAACACGTCTGGCAAATGAATCTGTTGGGCGACCCGCTGCTGCGCTTGACCCACCCCAGTCCGCTGAAACTGCAAGTTGCCGAGCGGTCTGCGGCAGGGCAGATGCTGCACGTCGCAGGACAAAGCGATGTAGCGGGCGAATTGCTCGTGGAGCTGGTGCTGCGCCGCGACCAGGTCCGCAAAGAGCTGGATAGCCTGCCCGTGGACTTGATCAGCCAGCTTGGCCGCAATAGTTTTCAGCAACGCTACGAGGCAGCCAATCAGCGCATCGTCCTTCAGCATGATCAAACGCTCGCAGCCGCTGGCGATTTCAATGTTGAATTGGACATCCCCGCCGACCTGCCACGTGGCAAGTATGCTGTGCGTGCTTTCTTGGCCGGACAAGCCACCTGCCGGGCTGGATACTGCGAGCTGAATATCCGTTAAATTATTTGGCTTGCTGCAGCAGCCCGAGCGGGCTGCGTTGGTGGGAGCCCACCGGCGTTGGTGGGAGCCCACCAGCAAAAATACTGCATAGGTATGCGCAGGATGGCGGCCCTGCGCTTACAATCTGTGATTTGGCAACTGCCCGGTGCCCCCTCTGCCTGTTCCCCGTCTCTGGGCAGAGGTCAATCGAGCAGCCACCCAGCATTCCACCATGAAATCCCCACGATGCGCAGTACCCGAGAGTTATTTGAGGCAATTTCAACCGAGCTGGAGAAGTTGTTTGTTGGGCAGAGTGAATTGGTTTTAGCGACCCAGGTAGCCTTGTTTTCCGGCGGCCACGTGCTTATCGAGAGTCTGCCCGGCATGGGCAAGACACTCTTCGTAAGAGCCTTGGGAAAGATACTTGGTTGCCAATTCGGACGCATTCAGTTTACCGCGGATCTAATGCCGTCGGATATCACCGGTGCACCGCTGCTGGACGTGCGCACACAGGATTTTCGCTTCCGACCCGGTCCGGTGTTTACTCAATTGCTGCTGGCAGACGAAATCAATCGTTCACCCGCCAAAACGCACGCCGCGCTGCTGGAGATTATGCAGGAGTATCGCGTGACCGTGGATGGGACAAGCCACGTTCTGCAGCGCCCGTTTCTCGTGCTGGCGACCCAGAATCCGATCGAGAGCGAAGGCACTTACAATCTGCCCGAAGCACAGCTCGATCGGTTTATGTTCAAAGTAGTCGTCGACTATCCTGATGAAATCGAAGAGGAGCGCATTCTTACACTGCACAGCCAGCAGATCGACTTGAATCACCGCTTGGCAACCGAGATCGATACGATTACCTCGCCCGAGGAGATCATGCAGCAGATGGCCACGAATGCGTTAATACGAATCGAACCGCCACTGGTGCAGTACATCAATCGCCTGGTGCGGCTAACTCGCAAGTGGCCGGCCTTCTATCTAGGTGCCTCACCGCGAGCCGGCTTGGCGCTGATGCAGGGAGCGCGAACGTTGGCCGCTTTTCGCGGACGCGATTTTGCTACGCCCGATGATGTAGTTGACATTGCGCTGCCGGCTTTGCGACACCGCGTAATCCTGACTGCTGAAGCCGAAGTCGAAGGGCTCAAAGCCGACGATCAATTGCGTCAGTTGCTGCGCAGCATCGAAGTTCCGCGCGGTTCGTGAATGAGAAACTCCTTGCATGAAACCTGACGCATTGCCAAGTGAAGGGCCAGTTGAACCGTTCTCGATTCTGCAATGGGGCCTCACGCCCTGGCTGTTGCTGTTGCTGTGCTTGCTACCGCTGGTGCTGCTGATGGTCGTGGCCCGCGTCTACCCCACTCGCCGCATGATCGGCCTAGCCGCTCTACCGCTGCTGTTCTCGCTCCCCACACCCTGGTTGCCCAGTTGGTGGATCAGCGGTATAGCTGCCGTAGGTCTAGGTCTGTTGCTGATCGTTGCGATCGATCTACTTACGTTGCCGCGGCCCGCCAGTATCCAAGTTCAGCGGCTGATGCCGCGCGTCGCCTCGCTGGGCAGTCGGCATCCGGTCGAACTGGCGATCGACAACACCAGTCGGCATGCGCTCCAGTTGCATGTGGCCGATGATGCGGCTCAGGGCTTGGCGATCGAACCGGCCGTTCATCGATTGCGAATTTTGCCCGGCAAGCGAACGATTGTTGCACAGGCCTTCATTCCTCATCGCCGCGGAGCCTTTGAGCTTGAGCACGTTTACGCGCATTTGTTTAGTCGCTGGCAGCTATGGCTTAAGCAACACGCCTACGACTGCCGCGGCCCGCTGCATGTCTATCCCAACATCAAGCAGGTCGGCGAGTACGCGCTGCTGGCGCGGACCAATCGGCTCAG
>CAKQWG010000121.1 GCA_934278005.1 uncultured Pirellulaceae bacterium
CTCGCCATCTAAGATCGACTCGCCCGCAGAGACTGACACGCCCGCAGAGAGCGATCAAGCCGACGCAGCGGCCATGGATCCCGAGTGGCTCGATACCCAGACCAAAGTCTTACTGGGCGTGGTGCTGGTAACGCTCGGAATCGCTTCCTTGGTCGGGCAATATTTGCGGCGTCAGCCCACCGAGTCGGTCAATCCAGCTTTGGTCCAGCGGTTTCGTCAGCGGCTGCATGCTTGGTGGTTGATGTGCGCCATCTTAGTGTTTGGCCTATTGTTGCAGCCAACGGGCACGATCGTGCTCTTTGCGCTGGTTTCGTTTTGGGCGCTCCGCGAATTCATTACGATGGCTCCCACGCGGCGCGGCGATCATCGCGCACTGTTTTGGGCCATGATTGTCATCACTCCACTGCAGTACGTCCTGATTGGGCTGGAGCACGGTGGTCTGCGATGGCGCAATGGCCAACCGATCGATTTCTACGGCTTGTACAGCATTATGATCCCGGTCTACGCTTCGCTGCTGGTCCCCGCTCGCATTGCCTTATCCGGAGATCACAAGCGGTTTCTCGAGCGCTCGGCGCAGATCACAATTGGGCTGTTAATCTGCGTCTATTCGCTCAGCTACGCCGCGGCTCTGGTCAATCTGCGACTGGCCACCAGCTCTGGCGCACACTGGACCGGCAGTCCCGCCGGTCTGTTATTTTTCTTTATTCTAATCTCGCAGCTTTCCGACATTCTGCAGTGGGCCTGGGGGCACTTGGTTGGCAAGCGCATCATCGCGGCTGACGTCAGCAGCAGCCGCACCTGGGAGGGCTTCACCGGCGGCACCCTGTCGACCGGCCTAATTGGTGCTGCACTGTACTGGGTAACCCCCTTCTCCTTCTGGGAAGCCTCCTGCATGTCGATGGTGATTGGCGTGATGGGCATGTTTGGCGGCATGACCATGAGTGCCATTAAACGCGATCGCGGCGTCAACGACTACGGTTCGCTGGTCATGGGACACGCCGGCGTGCTCGACCGCATCGACACGCTCTGCTTTGCTGCCCCCGTATTCTATCACCTCACCCGCTTCTTCTTTTCGACGTAAAGTGGGGTATGCATCCTGCTTGCCCACAGGAACAGAAAAACGCAAGCTAGAAACTTACGCCACCGCAAGCGAGAAGCTTACGCCGCTATACGTTCACACTGCGCAGCGCTGCGGCGGCCGATTCGGGTGCCAAAGGATTGATATAGCAGTCGCTTCCCCATTCAAAGCCAGCCACCTTGGTGATCCGCGGAAATAGCTCGATCCGCCAATGAAAGCTCTCTGGCGATCGCAGTCCGTTGGGCGATGTGTGAATAATGAAGTTGTAGGCCGCATCGGGGAAGCAATGTTCAATCCGCAGCACCAACCGTCGCGTGAGCCATGAGAGCTGCGCTAGCTTAGACTCAGTCAACGTCTGGAAACGCGACTCGTGCTCGGTCGGCAGGATGGTAACCATCGATGGAAAGCGACTGGCGAACGGGCAAAACGCCACGAAGTCGGCCGTGCGTTCGACCAGTCGTACTTTCTGCTCCAGTTCGTCCTCGGCCATGCTGCAAAATAGGCAAGCCGATTTCTTGCTCATGAACAGCTCCATGCGCTCAGTAGCGCGGGCCACATCGGCCGGTAGAAGATCGGTTGCGATTAATTGCGAATGGGTATGCACCAGCGAAGCACCCGCATCCGCTCCCACGTTCTTGAACACCACCCCGTAGGCCAAACCGCGTTCGTCGAGCCAATACCGCAAGCGATCGCGATAGGCGGTGAATACGAGCTGTGCGGCTTCGCGGTCCAGTTGCGAGATGCTGTGCAGATGGTGCGGGCTCTCCACGATGACCTCGTGGCCACCGGTCAAATCCCTGCGCTGAAACAGATTGATCGATTCTTCCCCAGCGGCGATCGTCTCCGCCGCGATCGCCTCCACGGGGATCGCGCACTTAGGGATCTCGACCAAGCCCTTCAACGCGGAGTTGACCGCGGGAAACTTGTTGGGAACGACGCGCACGTTCCAAGTGGGTGTGTCATTCGACGTGCCACAGGATGACTGAGTCGAGTAGCTTTGTACGGCAGTGGGCGTCTGATGTTCGTGGCCTGCACAAAATGGACAATTCGTATTGTCCAGCTCACGCGGCGGGGCAATGACATAATCATTGGGCCGCGCGCTGCGCTGCGGTGCCATAATCACCCAGCGATCAGCCAGCCAATCGTGGCGCATTTCACTGCTCGTTGCATCATCGCGTTTGTCAGCCATGGCGGGTTTCTGCACTTCAGAGCGAAAGGTCGCTATTGATGGTCCGCTCGTAGATGTCCATGTAGTGCTTAGCACTTTGCTCCCACGACCAGTCATCGCGCATTCCTGATTCAACAATTTGATTCCATTGGGGCTGATTATGCAAATATACGTCGACCGCTTTATTGACCGCACGCTCTAAGCCGACCAACGAGTAGTCATCGAAGCGAAAGCCGTTGGCTGTACGGTTATGCAGATTTGCGGCGTTGGCGTCGCGCACCGTGTCGGCCAATCCACCCGTGGTATGCACCACCGGCACCGAGCCGTATTTGAGGCTATACAACTGATTCAGTCCGCAGGGCTCATATCGACTGGGCATCAAAAACATATCGCAAGCCGCCTCGATGCGGTGCGCCATCTGCTCGGAAAACTCCAGACGCAGCGCCAAACGCCGCGGAGCCATGGCGGCCAGACGCCGCAATTGCTCCTCATAAGCCGGATCGCCGGTCCCCAGAATTGCCCACTGCACATCGCGGCTGACAACCCAGTGCTCCAGCAACGGAATGATTAGATCCCAACCTTTTTGAGCCGCCATGCGACTGACGATACCGACCAGCGGCATACGCGGTTCGACGTGCAAACTCAACTCGTGCTGCAGATCATGTTTGCATTTGGCTTTGCCAGACTGCCAATCGTCGACCGAGTAGTTGGCTGTCAAGTGATGGTCGGTCTGCGGATCCCACTGCGTGTAATCCACTCCATTGACGATGCCTACCAAGTGATCGCCGCGAGCTCGCAAGCTGGCTTCCAATCCACATCCAAATTCAGGCGTGGTGATCTCGCGGGCATAGGTCGGACTGACGGTCGTGACCGTGTCCGCAAATGAGATGCCCGTCTTCATCAAATTCAGTTCGCCGTACGACTCCATCTGATGATAATTAAAGTACTTCCAGTCCAAACCTGTCAGCGGCATGTCCACGTGCCAGAAGCGGCCTTGATAGGCTAAGTTGTGAATCGTCATCACCGATCGGACGCGGTCCATCCAACGAAAGCCGCCATATTTGGTCTCGACGTATGCCGGTACCAACCCAGCTTGCCAATCATGGCAGTGCACGATATCGATATCCAAGTTCAATTGCTCGATGGCTTGGATTACTGCGCGGCTGAAGAAACTGAACCGCTCGCAGTTGTCGCGGTACTCACCGTGCCGATCGTGATATAGCCCATCGCGATCGTAGTATTGCGGCTGATCGATCAGGTACACATCTACGTTGCTATGCGGCAACTGCGTGCGCAGTAGGCGGCAGGCGACGTGTCGATCTCCAATGGCGATAGTGAAAGTATGCGGTGTCGGATCGATGCGCAGTCCGCTACGCATTACGCTGCGGTAAGCGGGCAGAAAAGCGGTGCAGCGACAGCCACACCGCTCCAGCGCCACAGGCAGCGAACCACACACATCGCCCAACCCGCCCGTCTTGGCCAGTGGGACCATCTCGCTTGCAACAGTAGCAACATGTAAGGCGTTCACAGGACTCAACTCGATTGGGGAAGGTGGTGTTCACTGACTGCTTATCGACCAGCGCAGCGGCTCAGGGAAGCGCAGTACAGTTGGGCAGTTGTGCTGTCAAGGGAGCCTTGTCGTGGCCAAGTTCCTATGGTCTGCTAATCAGCCTGAACTGCGAGCTGCCGCACGAACCGAACCAGCCATGTCGCAGTCACTCGGGCACTCTGACCAAGCGGCTCGACTCAGTGACTCAGCCAATTGACTCAGCCAATTGACTCAGCTCAGCGACTCGACTCGGCTGCACGACTCAACTGCACAGGCCAGCAATTTAACACGCTTTGCATTCAATTGCAGCCAGTTGCCTAGCGGAATGAGGAAAACTTGGGAAAGGCTAATGCGCAGGCCAATCAACTGCCAAACTTCAGCTAAGGATTACGCCCGTTGATATTGGTATACATTCCCACCGTTGCTTATAATCAAGGGCGAGCTTGTATTACCCTAGGCCGTTGTCGACGACCGCTAGCTGGGGCGTGCGGAGCCGACAGTTATCAGCTCAGCTTTTCAAAATAATTTTATTCAAAGACTCGTTTAGGATTTATCGGCCATGGACATTTCGACCGTGCGCCCCAAAGTAGCGCAGTTGACGTTTCAGCTACTAGGTCGCTCTGTGCATCCAGAGTTGTTCCACATCTACAAATCGCATTCTGTCCAGCGGAAAAATTACAGTGCGCGTCTCTATATCACAGCCGATGGACACGTCATTAGCTGGACTGCCGGCGGAACGACACTCACCGAAGTTGCCGCTTCCATGCACCAGTTGGTCCCTGTCGGTCGCCGCATGTTCGCCTTACCGCTGCGCGATTCGGGCAGCGACTCAATCGAGATTCGTCCCGGTATGACGTACAAATACGCATACCAACTCGAACGCGTCCCGTCAGAGATGTTCTGGATGATTCAAACCCAACTGGGCGATGCAGGGCAAAATCACGAATTGATCCAGGTTTTTGATTCCAGCGGCAGAATCGCAATCGGCGGCCTGAGCTTCATCCACGTCGATAGCCGCTTGAACAACTTTCGAGTCCAGGCCATCCACACCTTTCCAGATGACTTGGCCCTTGTCAAAACCGAATCGACCTTCTCGTTCCAGCCAGAGCTCGCGCAGTGAATGCCTAGATAAGCTTCGGCATACAATCAGCCGTTTTGGCCTTAGCCACGGTTGACTGGTTCATCAGCCGTTTTGGCGTTAGCCACGGTTGATCAGCCGTTTTGGCGTTAGCCACGGTTGACTGGCAAAAACAGGAAACATCTGCGTGCATACTTAGCTGCGAGCCACCGCGCAGCTGCTAGACGTGATGCACTAACGTTTCTCGCAGTTCTTGAGCTGTGATCGCTGCCTCGGACGAGGATTCGTCTAGGACCGTGATGTGTCCTACCTTGCGACCCGGTCGAGCTTCCGATTTCCCGTACAGGTGCAGATGCGCGGCAGGTTCAGCCAGAACTTTTTCCCAGTTCGGTGGACCCTCTCGCCATAGATCGCCTAGTAAGTTGGCCATTGCCGCCGGCCGCAGCATCGACGGCGGAACCAGCGGTAGATTGCAGATCGCCCGCACCTGCTGTTCGAACTGACTGCAGGTAAATGCCTCGATCGTCAAGTGTCCCGAATTGTGAGGGCGAGGAGCGATCTCGTTGACCATCAATTCTCCGTCGCCGCTCACGAAGAACTCCACACAGAATAACCCCAGCACCCCAAAGGTCGTCGCTATGCCGCGGCAGATCTCGGTGGCTTGATCCTCCAGCCGCTTCAAATGGGTGCTCACCGGACAACGTGTGATGTCCAGGATATGGTTGGTGTGATCGTTTTCAAACAACGGATAGCACTCGATCTGCCCGCGCGCGTTGCGAGCTGTAACCATGGACACTTCGGCATCGAAATCGATCCACTGCTCAGCGATGGCGCTGGTCGTGTCAAATTGCTTCCAGACGCTAACCGCTTCCTCTTTGGACCGAATCAGCGCCTGCCCCTTGCCGTCGTAACCGCTGCGGGCCGTCTTGAGAACCAGCGGCCAGCCCAGCGTCTGACCGGCTTGTTGCAGCTGCGCCAAGTCAGTGACCGGCTCAAAGGGAGTGGTCGGGAAGCCGGCCTGTTGCAAAGCGGTTTTTTCCTTCAACCGGTCCTGGCAGATCTCTAAAAAGTCGGCGCTGGGATTGGTCCGCGACGCGCGGCCGCCAATGCGCAGTATCTCACTAGGAATGTTTTCGAACTCCAGCGTAATCACCGAGCACAGCTTGGACATCTCCAGGACGAGCTCCTCGTCGGTCTTGCCGCTGAGTGTCGAACAGAAGTGCTTCTCAGCCGCTTGGCCCGCCGGACAATCGAGCTCGGCTTCCAGCACTGCGACGTGGTAGCCCATCCGCTGGGCAGCATGCGTGAACATTCTGCCGAGCTGTCCACCGCCCAGTACGCCCAGCCAACTCCCTGGCTGAATGGTGTCGTTGATGTCTAAATCGATCGACGGCGCGCCGGCCGAGACGTTATCGGTCATGATAGACCCCATGCTACAAATGCAGAGTTATGAACGCAGAAATTTCAGCCGAGTTGATTATCATCCATGACTGCTTGCGTCTGAGCATCCTGCCAGGCAGCCAGTCTAGTCAACAGCGCCGCGTCCGTGGTAGCCAACATCCGCGCCGCCAGCAAAGCGGCATTTTTTGCGCCAGCCACGCCGATGGCCATCGTTCCCACCGGCACGCCCGCTGGCATTTGCACGATCGATAGCAGTGAATCCAGGCCCTGCAGTGCGCGACTCTGCACCGGCACTCCCAGCACCGGCAGCAGCGTACTGGCGGCTACCATGCCCGGCAAATGAGCCGCACCGCCAGCACCTGCGATGATGATCCTCAGGCCCCGCTTGGCCGCCGACTCAGCGTATTGGACCATCCACTGCGGAGTGCGGTGAGCCGATACCACGCGGCACTCACAACCGATGCCCAGATGCTGCAGCAACTCGCTAGCTTCGCGCATCGTCTCCCAGTCGGAGCGACTACCCATGATCACGCCCACTAACGCAGCCCCTTGGCCATCCGCCGTAGAAGCAGAACCTTCGCTCATGACAAATACTCGATCCGGAGTGGGGTTATGCTTGATTGCGAAGCAATGGAAATAGCACGATGTCACGAATGCTACGCGAGTTCGTCAGCAGCATTACCAGTCGGTCGATACCGATCCCCAGCCCGCCTGCCGGTGGCATGCCGTTGCGCAGGGCCAGTACGAAATCGTGATCCATGTTGGCCATCGAATCCTCGGCAGCCTGACCTTCAAGCTGAGTGCGGAACAGCTTCTCCTGCAGCAACGGATCGTTCAATTCCGTGTAGGCGTTAGCTAGTTCCATACCATGGATGAACAATTCGAAGCGTTCGGCCACCTCGGGATTGGAGGTCTTCCGCTTTGTCAACGGGCAGATACTAGCCGGGTAGTCGATAACGAAGACTGGCCCCACCAACTCATCTTCCACTTTGGCTTCGAACACTTCGCTCTTAACCACGTCGGGGTGCTTGCCCTTGGGCTCCAGCCCGATCTGCTTGGCATACTCGGCGATGGCCGCCTGATCGGAAGGGTCCACACCAGTAGCCTGAGTAAACAATTCGTCGTAGGTCCGCCGCGCGAACGGTGGTGTGAAATCGATCTGCTTGTCATTCCACACGACTTGATAGCCCTGACCGGTGGCCTGCAGCGCATCGACAATGATCTGTTCCGTCAAATCCATCATGACTTCGTAATTGCCAAACGCCTCGTAGGCTTCGAGCATCGTAAACTCTGGATTATGCCGAGGGCTGATCCCTTCGTTGCGGTAGACTCGTCCCAGCTCGTACACGCGCTCCATCCCGCCCACCAACAGCCGCTTCAGATGCAGCTCCAGCGCAATGCGCAGAACCAGTGGCATGTCGAGCGTATTGTGATGCGTGTGAAAGGGACGCGCGGCCGCGCCGCCAGCGATCGTGTGCAGCGTCGGCCCTTCGATCTCGCAGTAGCCACGCTTGCGCAACGTTTCGCGAATGGACTGCACGATCTTGGTACGAGTCAAAAAGGTGTGCATGACCCCTTCGTTGTAGGTCAAGTCCAGATAGCGCTGCCGCTGCTTGAGGTCGGCATCCTGCAGACCGGCGAACTTCTCTGGTGGTGGCTCGAGCGTCTTGCACATAAAGTGCAAATTCGCAGCGAAAACCGTCAGCTCGCCCGTGTTGGTGCGGCCCAGTCGGCCCTCGACCGCGATCCAGTCCCCCAGATCGAACTCGCCGGACAGTTCAAACGCCGCATCGCCCACCTGCGCCTTGCCGATCAGGATCTGGATGTCACCCGTCCAATCGCGGAGTGTAATGAACTTCAGTTTCCCCTGGCCGCGTTGCAAGATGATTCGCCCGGCCACGCGGACGGTCGGACCGATCTCTTCACCGGTGCCCGCTTGCTGCTTCCAAGCCCGATAGTCGACCGGCGTCCCAGCAGTGTCAGCAGCAGTGTCACCAGCCATATTACCGGCAGTATCACCTGCAGCGTCAGTAGCTCGCGCGGCTGAGGCATCGGACGCAGCATCCGGAAACTCGGGCAGTTCCAGCAGACGACCATCGGCCAGTTGGAACTGGATCTCGGAGCTGCGCGCGCGAACGTCTGCGTTCCAGTCTCGGTCGGGAAAGTGATGACCCCAGGGATCGACGCCCAAAGCTTCAATTCTGGCCAGCTTAGCCAGCCGTGATTCGTGGTGTTCAGACATACGCGTAGTGTTCTCGATATTCGGCCGCCTCAGCCAGCGACCGCCTCAGACAGTGATCAAGGGGGGCACGCGACTCGTGCCTTTAGGAACTATTTGCAGGGTTAGATTTTAGCCGTATTGCTAGCGATCGACGAGACGGGTATTCAAAGGCTTAGCCGCTGGTTAGAAAAGGAGCTTTGGTGAGCCACATAACCAGGGTTTTTGCTATGGTTTGGTTTTGATGCGGTTCTTCCGCCTAGGATGAACTGCCTGTCGGCACTGTGCTTGGCCGCAGTGTAGTTGAATCGTCCCATCGTCATCTTTTTGTAGGAATTGAGCTCAGCATGAGTCAACCAGTCCGCCCCAGCGATCTTCCCGAACCATCCATCACCCCTAGTAACGGCTGGCACTGCAGCCATTTGTTCTACCGCTGGAATCGTGCTCAGTTGGCCCAGTTGACGTCCGAGCAGCGGCAGACCGGTCGCGATCAGTTCGCTGAGATTTTGGATCCCGGTGCCGATTCGTCGCCGACACGCATGCAGAGCTTTATTATCAGCGGCCACAAAGCCGACTTTGCGTTGATGTTGCTCGATCCTGATCCACTGAAGATCGACACGGTACATCAGCGACTATTGCAGAGTGCACTCGGCCCGGCGCTGGAGGCGGTTTATTCGTTCGTCTCGCTCACTGAAATTTCCGAATACGTTCCCTCGCCCGAGCAGTACGGCCAGCGGCTCAAGGCCGGCGGTGAAGACCCCGAATCGCCCGCTTTTGCCACTAAGGTCGCCGCCTATGCCAAGCGCCTGCCCATGATGAATGCTCAGCGTCTAACGCCCGAGCTGCCGAACTGGCCGGCGATGTGCTTTTATCCCATGAACAAGAGCCGCGTGGTCGGTGCCAATTGGTTTACCACGCCGTTTTCTCGCCGCAACGCCATGATGGCCGAGCATGCGCAGAGCGGCATGGCTTTCGCGGGCCGCGCCACGCAGTTGATCGGCACGGCCGTCGGCCTGGACGATTGGGAGTGGGGCGTCACGCTGTGGGCCCGCTGCCCGGACTATTTGAAGGACATCGTCTACAAGATGCGGTTTGACGAAGCCAGCGCCAAGTACGCCGAGTTCGGACCATTTTACGTAGGCTACCTCGCTCCCGCCCAGCAGATCGCCCAGCACTGCGGCATTTAACCCGCAACGCGGCAGCCGCTAAAGCCGGACACCAGCCGATAGACAGGCTGCACAACGGACTGGGTCCAACGAACCAAAAATGGGCCGCCCAGATACGCTTTAGCTGGCTTGCAAAGCCTCGACTTGCCGATAGAATTGGCCATCGTGACAGCGCAGCCCGCGTGGTCACATTGGGCATCGCAACCACAGCGATCGCCCAAAAGACTCGGAGAACAAAGTTTTCCCAACTCGGCGGAGTAGCTCAGTCGGTTAGAGCAGCGGAATCATAATCCGCGTGTCGGGGGTTCGAATCCCTCCTCCGCTATTT
>CAKQWG010000122.1 GCA_934278005.1 uncultured Pirellulaceae bacterium
TTCTCGCCCCCAATCTAGCTCTGCGCCCCGTATCGCACTCGCCAGAACCGACATCAGAGTAGAGTGACCCCGTTGCTTCCGTCTACAGCCTTGTTCGATGCCTATCCGATCGAACTGTCTAGGCCTCCGCGCACCGACCGCGAAAAACAGCCGCTGATCGCCTCCAGTCGTCCGTCAGCCCGCGATTTCCCATCGCTCCGCCTCATTCTCGCCTCCAATCTAGCTCTGCGCCCCGTATCGCACTCGCCAGAACCGACATCAGAGTAGAGTGACCCCGTTGCTTCCGTTGCTTTCATCTGGTCTAAGCCCCTGCGTCGAAACTGCCACTCGAAAGACCGACGCGGAGCGTCGGGCCACATTGGGCTATCCCCTGCCGTCGCTTCGCGGCTGAAAGTGTGGCACGACGCTCCGCGTCGTATACGCCTGCGCTAGCCAAAGCCGCGCGAAGTGGTCCAACCAAAATCGTCGAGCTCCCTGCAATAATGCGGATTCTATAGAGACGTGGTCCAAACCCCTGCGTCGAAACTGCCGCTTGAAAGACCGACGCGGAGCGTCGGGCCACATTGGGCTATCCCCTGCCGTCGCTTCACGGCTGAAAGTGTGGCACGACGCTCCGCGTCGTATACGCCTGCGCTAGCCAAAGCCGCGCGAAGTGGTCCAACCAAAATCGTCGAGCTCCCTGCAATAATGCGGATTCTATAGAGACGTGGTCCAAACCCCTGCGTCGAAACTGCCGCTTGAAAGACCGACGCGGAGCGTCGGGCCACATTGGGCTATCCCCTGCCGTCGCTTCACGGCTGAAAGTGTGGCACGACGCTCCGCGTCGTATACGCCTGCGCTAGCCAAAGCCGCGCGAAGTGGTCCAGCCAAAATCGTCGAGCTCCCTGCAACAATGCGGATTCTATAGAGACGTGGTCTAAGCACCTGCGTCGAAGCTGCCGCTTGAAAGACCGACGCGGAGCGTCGGGCTACACTTTCAGCCCTGAAGTGGCGGCAGGTGAGGCAGCGTGCTTTCAAGCCAAGCTAGACCGCGGGCGACCTCGGCTGCCCACTTAGCGTGGGCCTGGGCCAGCAACCGCTGGCGAAAGGCCGCATTGTATTCCACCTCGGGACGCTTGGCGTAGCGCTCTAGAGTGTTGGCGGCTAAGAGGCGATGGCAGTCGTCGTCGACACCCAAGTGACGCAGGACGCGCGACAGATGCTGTGCGGTGTCCTCTAGGAAAGCGTCGAAATCGAGCCACAGCGTGCGCTCAGGAAAACGCTCGGCGGTGCGCTGCAGTGACAGCATCTCTGCCAGCCAACTCATGGCTACCTGTTCGCCTGCAGAGTGACCGTGCAGAAGACTCGGCGGCAGGCGGACAAGCTGCTGCAGACGCGCTGCACGCTCGGCTGCGAGTCGTTCAATATCCCCTGTTGCGCCATCGAGCATAGCAGCGATAAAGGTCCGCGCGGGAACATACATCAACACGGCTCGCGAGTTGTCCACTCGCTCCAGTAGCTGTTCGGCAATGGCGTTCACAAAGCTCGAGGCTTTGATGATCGCCTTCTGCTGTGGATCGAAGGTCCGCGACCAGAGCCCCAAAAAGACTTCCCAGCGATCGGGGAATTTCCCCATGGCTAAACGCCGCAGAATCGTTGGCTCACGAACCGAGAACAAAGCCGGATGCTCTCCCAGTAAGCGAGACAACAATGTGGAACCGACATGGGAGATATGAAAAATGAAATCGCAGTGTATAGGCAGGCCAGTGGAGGCGGCGGCAACCTCTGCCCAAGCTACCGGAGCGACTCGCTGGCCGGCTGCCAACATGGTGTGGTCGAGAAAACTTGCTGCGCTGTAATCCGCTTCGCTCAGCCGTACAAACTGAACGAATTCTCCCTGAGCGTCGATGTCCAGCGGATACAGCAGCGGCGAAGCGCCGAGGGCCGCTTTGAGCGTGGGCGTGGCATCCATCAGGCCGATCGCCACGCAGCATTGAAAGCAATGGACACGCGCTCTGCATCGCTGTGGCTGGGATGCACAAAATGGTACAGCCAACTGGGAAACAGGATGAGCAAGCCGGGTTCAGGTCGAATATGAACTCGCTGGCCATAAGGCGTGCCCGGGACTTCGACCATCTCTGTAAATGAACGTGGATCGTACAACTCAAGTACTCCAGCCAGTGCATTCGGCTCGAGCTTGTCTGAACCAGCTTCGGCCGAACCCTCGACCCCCGTTACATAGTAGACGCCAGACCAAGCGCAAAAGGGATGGTTGTGCATGCGGTGATAGTTGCCGCGGCGGCTGATATTTGCCCAAGCGGAAATAGTAAAATTGCCACGTGGGGCTGGGCGGCCTCGGACCTCGGGCAGTTGCCCGGTGGCTTGCACCATGCGATTGAGCCCCTCGATGATCCACTTGCGCAGCTCGGCAATCTCAGGTCCCGGCCAATCCAGTAGGTCGCCAGCGGAGTGCCAACCGCCGACATTCGCATAGTCGCGCGACACCTCGGCGGCTTCGTGCTCGAGCGCAAGACGCAGCAAGCCGGCATTGACCGCTGCGGAATGCGCAATCTGAAATCTCCCGATCAACGTCGGAAAGGCTAGCGCGATATTCTGGCTGGCAAACGATGAGTTGCTGACGGACATGGCGGACTGCACATACAGGAGAGAGACAGGCTCCAATCGGTTCAGCTCCGAGTATATTCGCTAGAGCTACGCAAATGTTGTGCGCCCAAAAAATGGTGCCTGTGCTCATTGCGAATTGGGGCTCGCCAGCGGTCGAGACCGTGTGCCTTACTCAGTCAGGCTCAAATAGCTTAGCATACGATTGCTCGAAAGGGCTGTCAGTAGACTGCGGCGCTGCCCTGTTCAATACTCACTCGGCTGCCTCGCTAAACACTCGACTATCACACTCGACTATCACACTCGACCTGCAGGAGCTCAGCGTGTCACACACAAATTCATTTGCATTACGAGGGACGCAGGCTTGGCCAACCATGTTCTTCACTCGGCTGTGGGAGCAGCATGCGCACGAGAGCCCACGCATCATAGGTCGTTTGCTGCACATGCAAGCGGAGCAGCAGCGCGTTATCGATAGCCAAGTAGCCGTGGGAGCGAAGTCGGCACGAGGACTTTACGAAAGCCATTTCGATTTGTTTCGCGATCCAGATGCTAGCCTGCAACGTTTAGTGCAGTTCATTGAGCGTTCGCTTGCCCTGGCCGTTTGTGTGGCCAACGATCAAGAGGCACAGCCAGAGCAAGTGGCCATCGAGTTTGTTGATAGCTGGTATCACGTGACCAATCACGGCGGTTTCCACGATGCTCACGTGCATCATGGTTGCAGTTGGTGTGGCATCTATTATTTGCAACTGGGCTCTAGCGGTCAGCGGCAGGGCGACGGGGCTCCCAACGGTGGCAGCCGTTTTTATTGCCCGTTCAATGGCGGCGGCGGCTATCGCGACTTTGGGAACAAGTACCTCTCCAACTCGATCGACGCTCCGTTGGAAGACGGATTGCTGCTACTGTTTCCCTCGTACTTGATGCACAGTGGTCTGCCCTATACAGGGAACATTGATCGGATCGTGGTGGCCTTCAATGCACAAGCCAAACTGCGTTAAACTCGTCCCCCCCCGGCGAGCCAAGCTGACGCGCTAAAGTAGCTTGCCTATGGTGTTTTAACGCCCCTTATTTGCCTTGGCCCGTTGGTAAAGCCCCCTAAGTATTTTCGGTATTTTCCGCAAAGGTGTGGCTAATCGGCATGACCGCGCGCATAATTTGGTAAATTCGCGTGGAGTTTATTGCCACTTTTTAGGGGAAGTATTTACATCATGACTTTTCTCAGTCGCCAGTTCTCATCCACTTCATCGCTTTCAAAGTCTCTGCGTCACTTGCTTGAAAGACGTCCAGGCGGACGTCAGAGACGACATGTTCGCCAGCGCGCGCGGTCCGCTGCTCGTCGGCAATTCTTGGAGCAATTAGAACCGCGTCAGATGTTGGCCTTGAACATTCTGAGTGTCAGCCCTGCCGACAACGCCGTCGAAATCCCGGTCGATACCAATCTGGTCATCAACTTCAACTCGAATGTCGTCAAGGGCCAAGGCAACGTTTACGTCGTGCTCGATAACACTGGGACCAAGGGAGTTGCGGTCGATGTTAACTCGGCCAATGTGAGTGTGGCTGGTAGCCAAGTTACGATCGACCTGCCCAGCGATCTGTTGCTAGACAAGGGTTATAGCGTCCGCATTGACAGCGGAGCTTTCATAGACACGACGGCGGGAGCGACAGCTGGGACCACGTTGTTCACTCAGAACTTTGACTATGAAGCCTTAGGGCCGTTCGTCACTCCGAGCGAGGAGGGGGGCGATGGGACCGACTTCACGCTGACACCTCCGCTGGGCATGACGGTTGACAATAGCACCTTAGGCACGGGCGGTATTTTGGAGTGGCGGGGTTGGAGCTTTGCCGACAAAAACTCGTGGGCCGCTCAAGGGGGCCAAGAGCGCGATCAATTTACTTTGAGCAGTGGCGCCGTAGCCGTGGCTGATCCTGACGAATGGGACGATGCAGCGACTACCGGTCTGTTCAATAGTTTCCTCACTACGCGGCCCATCGATCTGAGCAATGTGGCGGCCGGTTCGGTGGCGCTGGAGTTCGATTCGAGCTTTCGAGCGGAGGGCAACCAGTTGGGCAAGGTGGAGGTTAGCTACAACGGCGGAGCCTTCAGCGACTTGCAGACTTTTCTGACTGCCGATGGCATGAATTCTCACATCGTGATCAATAGCTCGACGCCGCTCAACTCTGTCATCGGTGGCGGCACGATCGTCGGGAGTTTGAATTCGCCCGCTTCGGGGACGGTGCGATTCCGCTTTAGCATGAACAACGCCGGCAACAATTGGTGGTGGGCTATCGACAACGTCAAGGTAACGGGCACCCGCACGGGCGCACCTTTTGCCGGCATCACCAACGCTACCACTTGGAATTTTAGTACGCCTGCTGCACTTGCCCTGTCGATGTCCATCGCTCCTGGAACGATGAGCGAAAATGGTGGCACGGCAGTGGGAACCATCACGCGCAACAAACTGTTGAGCGACCCCTTAGTGGTCAACCTGAGCAGCAACGACTTGAGCGAAGCGACTGTGCCAGCCACTGTGACGATTCCCGCGGGCCAAGCCTCGGTGACTTTCCCTATCACCGCCGTGGATGACGCGCTGAGCGATCGCACTCAGACAGTGCTCATCACTGCTACAGGGGGCGCTTACGGCAGTACGTCGGCCACGATTTTGGTAACCGATGATGAAGGCCCCAAGATTGTCAGCCTAGTGCCCGTCGACAATACGCTGACCGGTGTCGACTACCGTAGCGACCTGTTGGTTACCTTTGATGTGCCGGTTAAGAAGGGCAATGGACTGATCAACATCCTCCGCGCCAGCGACAACACGATCGTCAACAGCCTGGATGTAAATTCGGCCGACGTAACTCTCGAAGCGGGCGATCTAGTCGTGCGCATCAATCCCACGATCAATCTGCCAGCACCCGCCAGCTACTACGTCCTTATGGATGATGGGACTTTCCTCGACAAATCCGCCACTGTGACTCCCAATACGGTTTTATTAACTCAAGACTTCGAGCACCTACCGCTGAGCCCGCTGGCCAACGGTGAAACCGGCGGAGATGGCACCGACATTACAGGCACTCCTCCCCAGCGATTTTCGATTACCAATAACGTCGCGGCTGGTGGGTCGACGAACTGGGATGGCTGGACGTTTGCCGACCGGAGTGCTTGGGTCAAGACGGACGCTATTGGGCGAGGCAAATTCACCAATGGTAGTGGCATCGTGGCAGTGGGTGACCCAGTCCGCTGGGGCGCCGATCCACTGCTTAAGTTCAATAGTTTCTTAACGACATCTTCTATCAACTTGGCTGGTATTGCGGCCAATAGTGTGGCCATCGAATTCGATTCCGGCTATAGCAACGGCTTGCCACAGAAGGGGCAGTTGCAAGTGTCCTATGACGGCGGGGCGAACTGGATTGAGCTGCTAGCCTTTGATGATACAACCAACTTAAATTCACACGTGAGAGTCGATAGTAGCGTTACCGTGGGATCACGTATCGGCGGAGCCTATGTGTCTAGCAAGCTGCAGAATCCCACTTCAGGGAACATGCAATTCCGTTTCAACGTACTCAACGCGGGCAGCCAAAACGGTTGGTTTGCCATCGACAACATTCGTGTTACAGGACAAGCCGTTGGTGTCCCATTCCAAGGGCTTTCCAACCCTAGCTCCTGGAATTTTAATGTCGAACGTCCGACGTTGGGACTGGTCATCGACCGGTCGACCCTATCCGAAAATGGCGGCACAGCTACGGCCACCATCACTCGCAATTTGAGCACCGCCAGCGATCTGGTAGTTACGCTTGTCAGTAGCATTCCCGGCGCAGCGAGCGTGCCAGCCACGGTAACGATCCCAGCTGGTCAAGCCTCGACGACCTTTACGATCACGGGCGTGGATAATGCAGTGGTGAATGGTGTTCGAAGTGTGACGATTACTGCTTCTGCGCCCCCTGAGTTCTTATCGGCAACGGCATCGGTAAACGTGCTGGACGTGTCTTTCACACCGACTGACAACTCGACAGCGGTGCCCGTAAACACGAATCTGGTCGTCAACTTCGACGCGAGTATTGCCAAGGGGAATGGGACGATTCAGATTCTGCGGACGTCCGACAAGGTGCGAGTGATGAGCATCGACGTCAACTCGCCAGCGGTCACGATTGCCGGGGCCCAGCTGACGATCGATCCGCCGCTCGATCTGAAGGCCTTGACTGAATACCACGTCGTGATCGATCCAGGCGCTATTTTATATCTACCTGCCACTGCAACGCCTGGCGTGGTGCTGATGAAAGAGGACTTCGAGCATCTGCCACTGGGGCCGGCTGTAATTGGTGACCCGGGCGTGCCCGGCAATGTGTTCAATCCCAATGGCAAGGATTTCACGGCGACGCCTCCCGCCGGTTTTGCGGTAGACAATTCGCAGATGCCACCCGGCGGTGTTCCGGAGTTCTATGGCTGGACCTTCATGGACAAGACCTTCTGGATCAACGAAGGTGGTCAGAGTCGCAATGCCTTTACGCTCGGCACTGGCACGATTGCTATCGGCGATACCGACGAGTGGGACGATGTGTCGCGGCCGACCAACGCGTTTAATAGTCTGTTCTCGACTCGAACCATCGATCTCAGCCGCGTGGCCCCTGCATCGGTCACGTTGGAGTTTGATTCGAGCTTCCGTCCTGAGGGTTTACCCGTTACGGACAATCAGGTCGGGGTGGTGGGCGTCAGCTACGACGATGGTGCAACTTGGCAAGAATTGCTACGACTCGACGCGGCTAACTCATCGGACGATCCGGCGGCGGCCAACGTTAATGAGCACAAGACAGTTGCGGTTCCCAATCCAGCTGCGGGGAACATGAAATTCCGCTTTGGGTTAACTGGTACCAACGATTACTGGTGGGCCATCGACAATATTCTGGTAAAGGGAAGCGCACTGGGCGCCGGCTACGAAGGCATTGCTGATCCAACGGCGTGGAGCTTCACGACCGCTGATACACCGACTCTAACCCTAGCGATACCGGCTGGCAGCATAGCTGAAAATGGTGGAGTGGCGACCGCTACCGTGTCGCGCAATTTGGGGACGACCGGTGCCGTGGTGGTCAATTTGGCCAGTAGCGATCCGTTGCTAGCGACTGTGCCAGCTAGTGTGACCATTCCCGACGGACAGGCTTCGATCACTTTCCCAATCACCGCCGTAGATGATGCCAACGCCGACGGACTTAAGCGAGTCAGCGTGACGGCTAGTGCGACGGGCTTTGTTTCGGGAAGCGGCTCGCAGAGCATTGCCGACAATGAAGTCGCCGGTGTGAAAATTTCAGAGATTATGTTTAACCCAGCCGGGGCCGAACCCAGAACGGAATGGATCGAAGTGGTCAATTTGGGCACGACACCAGCCGACTTGTCGGGCTGGACATTCGACGACGAAGACCCAACCAACTGGGGCCCGATACCTGCTGGGACATTGATTCAGCCAGGCAAGGTTGCCGTGTTTTACAACAGCTTCTTTGGTCAGAACACCGACACAATCTTCCGCACCGAATGGGCCGTCCCGGCAGATGCTCAGGTGGTTGGGATCTTCTGGGGCGACCTCGGCAATAGCCCATCAGCCACAGATGAAATTCTGACATTGATCGACGCCAGCCAGCAAGTGATAGATACCGTCAACTACGACGACGATGGCGCTGTCTGGCCTGGCAGTGCCAATGGGCCGAGCATCGCTCTGAAACGCGTCACGCTCAACAATGACATCGGAACTAATTGGAAAAGCTCGGTGGTAGCGGTTGATGGCGGGCGCAATCCGATCGCCGGGGCCACTGTCTACAGCGTGGCCGACATCGGCTCACCAGGAACGATTCCTCCGATCGATGTCACTCCGCCCAGTGTAGCGCGCGTCATGGCTGGAGGATCAGCCTGGGCCGCTGACTTTATCGATACGCTCGATGGTGGCGGCGTGGCCGGCGGTAACGGGCTGGGCTTTGAGATCGCTGCGGGTGCTACGGTAGCGTCGCTGCCATGGAGCAACGTCGATCGGCTGTATGTGCAATTTTCGGAAGCGATGATGGGGCTTTCTAGCAGCACCATGGAGCTGCGCGTCAGTCCCCTCGTTCCAGCCGAAGCGGGTGTCGTTCCGATCGTGGTGAGCTATAACCCCACCACTTTCATAGCCACTATTGATTTGGCCGCCCCGCTCGCCTTTGGCAAGTACCGTTTGGCGGTCAGCGACGCTGTCTCCGATGAGTCGGGCAATGCGCTCGATGGAGATGCCAACGGCAGTGCCGGCGACATTCTAGACCGCCGGTTCGACGTCCTTCCCGGCGATACCAATGGCGACGGGAAGGTCAGTGCGGCAGACGGTTTAGAATACGGACACTCCTTTGGTCTGCTTGTTACTGACGTGAATTTCAAGCCTCGCGCAAACTGGAATGGAGTTGGCCGGGTTTCTGCTGCAGACGGTCTTGTTTATGGACTTAATTTCGGTCGTTTCGTAAACGCTCTGGCTGAACCCAGTACAGCATTTGGTGCTGCGGTCGCGGAAGGCGAAAGCCGTGAAGCACTTGCGTATTTCTCAGCTGCCGACGAGTTTTTCTTCGGTCTGGCTCAGGACAGGAGCGATGAACAAGCGTTCATAGGCCGCGGCCTGTTGGAATACGACTTACTAGCTGGCAAGTGATTGTTTTGTGTGTCAGTTAAAGTTTTAGTGTAAATGTATCTTTTCAAGAGTCTCAATAACTTAGAGGAAGTCATGAGAGTAAAAATTGGTTTTTTAACTGGGCTGGCCTTCGGATGGCTATGCCTGGGGCTGATGTCGACGAGCCACGCCGGCTTGACGCTTAAATATGGCGGTCCAGGCTTGGAACAATCGAGGCCTAACGCGGACCCTTTTACTGCAGAGGTAGATGTCCTAATTACTTGGGACGGCATGGGAGCCAGTACGCTTTCCGGTATTGACTTTAATGTTACGTCACCAGGAGTGACTTTGGTTAGCAATCCTAATCCGCCAAACCCACTTAACTTTCCGGCAACCAGCATCCGTTTCGGGGAGGTCAGCTTTTCAAACTTAAGTGGCGATTCAGCGATTTTTACTGCTGCTACACCGACCCTTCGCCTAACAACATTGGGGTTCGCTGTAGTACCTCCAGGACCAGGAACCTTCACGTTTACACTCGGAACTGTGGCAACTTTTGCCCAGAGGGGGACGGGGGCAGGTACTGAGGAGATAACGTCGCAGGTTAGTTCCGTTCCTGCAAACCTAGTCGTGGCCGTACCGGAGCCAACGTCGTTGGGGCTGCTTGGAGT
>CAKQWG010000123.1 GCA_934278005.1 uncultured Pirellulaceae bacterium
AATAGTGACCAGCTAGGGCGCCGGGGATCGGCGAGCGTGTTTTCTGAGGCGACTTGATATCGCTGCCGCGGCTTTGGTTTTAGCCGAGCTCGAGCATTGGATTTTCTAACCATCCATTTTTTAACCAGAGATCACTCGGGCGATTTTTTAAGACGCGTCGCGGTTTCCGCAGGACGGAATGAGTCCTGGGGGATTGCAGGTCGCAGCCGACCTGGCCAAGTTTGTAGCGGTAGGACAAAGGTTAGAAGATGGTTGGTTAGAAAATCTGCGCACGCCATGTGCCGAATAGTGACCAGCTAGGGCGCCGGGGATCGGCGAGCGTGTTTTCTGAGGCGACTTGATATCGCTGCCGCGGCTTTGGCTTTAGCCGAGCTCGAGCATTGGATTTTCTAACCATCCATTTTTTAACCAGAGATCACTCCGGCGATTTTTATGTGGTAAGCAGGATGCTTAGTTCATGGCAAGCAGGATGCTTACCTCACGGCAATGCTGATCAACAGCCGGGCTTGGGATCGTCTTGGCCGTAGCTGAGGTCTCCATCGTAGCCGGCCATGGATTCGGAATCCTGCGAGCTGGGATTGGCAACATCGAAGATCGCATTGGTCAGCCACTGGCTGCCGCGCAGTTCTTCCGCTACGGCCCAATGAGCTTGCGGGCCAAATAGATCCTGCTGGCAAATGGGACACTTGGGCTCGGTCGCATCAGGGAACATGCGCGGACCATCAACATTGGGAACCAGCCACATCGCTTCGCACTCGTCGCACAGTGCATAAAAGTGCAACTGACCGTCTTGTTGGCACGTGCGAACTCGGCACAGTCCGTCGACGCACAGCGGACATTGTCCAATATGGATCCAGGGAGAGGGAGGTGTTTCAGTCATACGCGTCGCCGTGGGGTCTCGAGGTAGGGCGGGCTAAGTTAGAAGGGAAAGGCGGTGATTACCTTGTCGCCGTCGAGCACTAAACGAATGTGCCACGCGTCGGGGTGATTCTGCCGGCTGCCATCGCGACCTCCGACATAACCGACTGGCTTGTCAAACCGCACTTCGTACACCGTGCGGCGATCCTCCTTGTGCACGCTCGCTCTCGAGCCGCCACGACGCCCGGCAACGTAAGCCTCGTCCAACCAACGCAGGACTTGCGGCATATCGCCATCGAACACGCCATGCTTACCGGGTCGCGTGGGATCGTCGACCAGATGCCGCTCGATGTGCTTCAAGCGATGCCCCTCCTGACTGCCCGGCAGATAACGCAGGCCCTCGGGAGACACAAATGCATTGGGTGCCGTTTGCCGCAGCAGACCATAACGCAACTCGCCGCTAGATTGCCCATGTGCGGAATCTGCTGGCCGCTCAGCTTGCCGCGACTGGGACTCACGCGACTGGGACTCACGCGACTGGGACTCAGGCGACTGGGACTTACGCGACTGGGATTCAGGAGTTTGTGGGGCCGCCGCTGGCGGCGCGGGCTGCAAGTCGGCCAGCGCGGGCAGGTTCCAGCCCAGACGGCGATTGAGCTGTGGCTGGAGCAGCGTGTAAGCGACCAGCAGCAGCGTTAGACCTACGGCCCACTTCGCACCCCAGCGTTTTGACGAACCAGTTAAGGCCATGCGTTGATCACTTCCCCGACTGCGATGGTCCCCAACCCCGAATAGACTTGCCGATCGATGCGACTGGATAAAAACTGAACGTGGCCGTCGGCGAATACAAATTGGCAGCCGCCGGTGTGCAAGCTGGCGAAGCCGAGCTCTTTTTCGTCGACGAAAATGTCTCTGAAAAATCCATTGAGTGGTACACCGGTGGAGCCAATGGCTTCCGAGACCTCGATCCATGCGGGACCAATGAATTTACCGATGCCGCTAGTTCCAATATACCAATGGTCGATGTACTGCGGAGTCGCGTCCAGATCGTCGTCGATCGCCTGCATGCCAAACAGAGCTTCGCCGATAGCCAAGCTCTGCGATGAGCCATCCACTAGACTTGCAAATTTAGATGAACTGTTCAAGAACATCAGGCCGTCTTGGCGACCCAAGCCCACGTGATTTGAAACTCGGCCCGATTCCCGCGTGGCCGTGCCGCTGCCAACTGCCAAGTAGCAGCAAGGGACGCGGTCTGGCAAGCCCTGGATGCCTGTGCGCCGCGGTGCATTGGTGCTGGGACAACGATAGATAGACAAATAAGTCGTACAGGCCTTGGCGTTGGCTGTACCTGGCAACTCCCACCGCTGGCTCACGTCGAGCGTATTGAACAAGTTGCCTTGCTCGACAAACGACAGCAAGCTGCCTGTCCACAGCAGAAAGCCGGGTTGAACCACGCCGGCTGGAAAGCCGCGATGCACATCATGGTAATTATGCAATGCCAAGCCCATTTGATGCAGGTTATTGGAGCACTGCATGCGCCGCGCCGACTCGCGCGCCGCCTGAACGGCCGGCAATAGCAGACCAATGACGATGCCGGTAATGGCAATGACCACCAGCAGTTCAACCAGCGTGAACGCGTCTCTTTGAATCCGCATAATGCAGTTTCCCCTGCGTCGTCGACAAGTCGGGTGTGCATCCTGCCGGCCAAGTCGGGTAAGCATCTTGCTTGCCAAGTGGGGTAAGCATCCTGCTTGCCAAGTGGGGTAAGCATCTTGCTAAGCATCCTGCTTGCCACGTGGGGTAAGCCATCCTGCTTGCCACTGAATTGGTACAAGGTTTCGCAAGCTAGAAGCTTACGCCACTCGCAAGCTAGAAGCATACGCCACTAAGCAGCATACGCTATGAAAAAGTCATTCGCAACTGTTGAGAGGCGCCTAGGAACTGGCTAATAAAAATGACTAATAAAAATGGCTAGTAAATAGGACATCGCTCGCGGCTAGGAAATCGCGAGCAACAGTCGACTGGGAGCTTCCAAATATCCGATCACATCGTTCAAGAACCTGGCGGCTGTTCCGCCATCGACTAAGCGATGGTCGTACGACAAGCTCAGCGGCATCATCTCGCGCGGCTGGATCGAATCGTCATCCATGACCACTGGCAACTTGCGAGTGCGACCGACCAACAGGATGGCGACTTCTGGAATGTTGACGATGGGAGTGCTATAAGTACCGCCGATAGCGCCTAGATTGCTGATGGTAAACGTACCACCTCGCAACTCGTCGACTCCAAAATCCCCGCTCCGCACGCGGCTGGCCAGATCGGCCAGGGCCTTGGCAATATCGGGAATACTCAGCGCATCAGCATGTCGAACGTTGGGGACTACCAGCCCACGCTCGGTATCGACGGCCACGCCCAAGTTGACATAGTCGCGGTAGATGATCTGGTCGTTTTCCGAATCGATAGTCGCATTGATCAAGGGATTGTGCCGCAGAGCCATCGCTACGGCCTTCATCAGAAACGGCATGGTGGTGAGCTTGATGCCCTCGGCGGCGTAATCGTCTCGGCTCTGCTTGCGGAAGGCTTCTAGAGCAGTCACATCGGCATCATCGAAATTGGTCACGCGCGCCACGGTGCTCCACGACTTGTGCATCTGAGCGGCGATGGTCTTGCGAATTCTGCTCATCCGTTCGACGCGGATTGGACCATGGTCATCCTGGCCAGACTCACCGGGAAGCTTTAACGCCTTATTCCCACCGACGACCGACGGCGTAGGTGCAGAAGCTGGCGAGGTTGTCGTCATGCCGGTAGTGCCTGCAGCCGCGGAGCTGGACCGCAGAGCGCCAGCCTCGCGGACCGAACGCAGCACATCATCGCGAGTGATACGGCCCCCTGCACCGGTCCCGCTGACCATGGACAAGTCCACACCCACTTCGCGCGCGAAGCGGCGGACGGCGGGTCCAGCGGCAACCGGACCGGCTGGATCGGCAGCTTCGGCCGCATCGCTCGATGGTTGCGCTGCCGCAGGCGACGCTGCTGGTTGCTTGGGTGCTGCAGGCTGCTTAGGTGCAGATGCCGTTGGGGCCGCTGGCTGCTGAGCCGGCTGTGCGGCTGCAGGCTGTGCGGCTGCAGGCTGTGCGGGTGCAGGTGCCGGCTGAGCAGGCTGAGCGGCTGCGGGTGCTTGCTGAGTGGCTGCCGGCTTTTCAGCCGCAGCTGGCGGCTGCTCGGCGGCTGCAGGCTTCTCAGCTGCAGGCTCAGCCGGAGCCGACTTCTCAGCTGCCGGACTGCCGCTGACGGCTTCCAACTGGGCGACCACTTGGCCCACCGGAACGGAATCACCGGCGGCGACCAGGATCTTCAGCACCTTGCCGGCAGCCGGGCTGGGGAGCGTCACCGTCGCTTTATCGGTCTCTAGTTCCATCAAGCCTTGCTCGGCCGTGACGACATCGCCTTCTTTAACCAATAGTTCGAGCACATCGCCCGAGTCGATCCCTTCGCCCAGCCCAGGGAGTTTTACATCGATTGCCATATCTGCCTCAGCGCCTTATGCGAACAATGGGTTTACTTTTTCAGGATCGTAGTTCAAATCTTTCATGGCCTGAGCTACGTCGGTCATCTGCAATACATTTTGCTTGGCCAATCGATACAGGGCGGCCAGGGCCACCGATTCGGCATCGACTTCAAAGTGGCGTCGCAGCGTCGCCCGCGTTTCGCTACGTCCCATACCATCGGTGCCCAGCACGAAATAGTCACCGGGGATATAGCGCACCAACTGTTCTGGCAGCGCCCGAACATGGTCGCTGGCTGCGATGAACGGACCTTCGACCCCGCTGAGCACTTGCTCAATGTAGCTTTGCTTGGGTTCTTCGGTCGGATGCAAATAGTTCCAACGTTCGCAGGTCTGCGCGTCGCGGCGAAGCTGTGTATAGCTGGTCACGCTCCACACGTCGCTGGCGATATTGTACTTCTCGGCCAGCAGCTCTTGAGCCTGCAGGACCATTCGCAAAATAGCACCAGTGCCGAACAGTTGCACGCGCGCTGTGGGGTTGTCCACCTCGCGGCTGGAGAGTTTATAAATGCCTTTTACGATCCCCTCCTCGACCCCTTCGGGCATGGCGGGCATCGCATAATTTTCGTTTTCGACCGAGATGTAGTAGATGGCGGTTTCCCCATCCTCATACATTCGCTTCAAGCCATCCATGATGATCACGGTGGTCTCATAAGCGTAGGCCGGATCGTAAGCGCGGATCAGTGGGAAACCGATTGCGTTGAGCTGGCTCTGGCCATCTTGGTGCTGCAGGCCTTCGCCGTTGAGCGTAGTTCGGCCCGAGGTGCCGCCCAGCAGGAAGCCCTTGGCGCGCATATCGCAAGCGGCCCACATCAGGTCGCCCACGCGCTGGAAGCCGAACATCGAATAATAGATGTAGAACGGAATCATGTTCACGCCGTGGGTCGAATAGGCCGTACCCGCCGCGTTGAAGCTGGACATCGATCCAGCCTCAGTAATTCCCTCTTCTAAGATCTGTCCGTCACGAGCTTCCTTGTAATACATCAAGTTGCCGTCTTTGCGATCGACCGGCTCGTAGAGCTGTCCCGCGTGAGCGTAGATGCCCACTTCGGTGAACATCCCGTCCATCCCGAACGTCCGCGACTCATCGGGCACGATCGGCACTACGTACTTGCCGATCTTTTTGTCTTTGCACAGTTTCGAGAGCAGCCGCACGAAACCCATGGTCGTACTCATCTCACCGCGCCCCGCCCCCGTAAACGCCTTGTACTCTTCGAGCGTGGGGACCTTAGTGACCGGGTGAGTCGTTGGACGGCTGGGAGTTGGACCGCCGAGTTTCTTGCGGCGCTCCTTCAAATATTTGATCTCGACGCTCGACTCGGGCGGTCGATAAAACGGTGCGCTGCCGACCTCTTCGTCGCTGATGGGAATCCCAAAGCGACTGCGGAACTCGAGCAACTCTTGGGCGTTGAGCTGCTTTTGATTGTGCGCGATGTTGCGTCCCTCGCCCGCTTCGCCCAAGCCGTAACCCTTGATGGTCTTGGCCAGGATCACCGTCGGCTGACCCTTATGCTCAACGGCCGCTTTATAGGCGGCGTAGACCTTCTCGGGGTCGTGACCACCGCGGCGCAGCTTCTCGAGCTTCTCGTCAGAATAATTGGCTACCAACTCGGCCACTTCCGGGTACTTGCCAAAGAAGTGCTCGCGAATATATGAGCCCGGCATGCCCGTGTACTTTTGATACTGACCATCGACCACTTCATTCATCCGCTGAACGAGATTGCCCGATTCGTCCTTCTCTAAGAGTGGATCCCAGTCATCGCCCCACACAACTTTGATGACATTCCAGCCGGAACCGCGGAAGACCGCTTCCAGTTCTTGAATGATCTTGCTGTTACCACGCACCGGGCCGTCGAGTCGCTGTAGGTTGCAGTTGACGACGAAGGTTAAATTATCTAGCTGCTCACGGGCCGCCAAGTGCAGGGCGCCGAGCGTCTCGGGTTCGTCGCATTCGCCGTCGCCCACAAAGGCCCACACCCGTTGATTCGAAGTATCTTTGATACCGCGATCGCGCAGGTATTCATTGAATCGCGCTTGGTAGATGGCCATGATTGGCCCCAAGCCCATCGAGACGGTGGGAAATTCCCAGAAGTCGGGCATGAGCCACGGGTGCGGATAGCTGCTCAAACCGGGCACCGGCTGCAGTTCACGCCGGAAATTCTCCAAGTTCTCAACGCTCAAGCGACCTTCCATGAAGGCCCGCGAGTACATTCCAGGCGATGCGTGGCCTTGGAAATAGATCAGGTCGCCATCGTAGCCACTTTCACCACGCCCTTTGAAGAAGTGGTTGAAGCCCACTTCGTACAGCGTGGCACTCGAGGCATAAGTGCTGATGTGGCCACCAAGACCCTCGTGCTTCATATTGCTGCGCGTCACCATGGCCATCGCATTCCAGCGAATCAGGCTCTTGATGCGGCGCTCCAGCTCACGGTTGCCGGGATACGGGGGCTGTTTGTGCGTTGGAATGGTATTGATGTATGGCGTGTTGACTTCCAGCGGAACGTCTACGCCCTCGCGCCGCGCACGCGTGTCGAGCATCTGCAGCAAATACTTAACTCGCTCGGGGCCCTTGCTCTTGAGGATGTAATCGAGCGAACTGAGCCACTCGGCCGTCTCGGCAGGGTCCGCATCGGTTGGAATCGGTAATTGCCCACCAGCCACCACCGCTGCTTCTTCGTCACTCAATGTCTTAACCTCTACCATAAGATTCACTCACTCTTAGGAAGGACGGAACCATGCCCGTCGCTTGTTCAACTTGTCTGTCTGTCTTTAGTTTAAGGCTTGTAACGACATTCTGAACTAAAATGGCGATTCCTCCAAGCCACGATCACCCATTGGGCTGTAGCACGACCTTCATAGCCCCAGGCTCACCGGCATATAAGCGGGCAAACCAGTCGGGCCCATCTTCCAGCGAAGCCTTAGCGGTGATCAATGCGTCGACGCGGATGTCTCCCCGCCGCAGATACTCGATACACTCCGGATATTCGCCATTGGAGGCGCAGCTACCATACAGGGATAGCTCGCGGGTTACTATGGCTTGTAGCGGCAACTCCACCTGCGGAGCCAGATTTCCTACCAGGGTGATCGAGCCACCCTTACGAGTGCAATCGACGGCCATTTTGACTGTCGGGGTAGCACCAACCACCTCTAGAGAAGCATCGGCACCACGCCCGCCGGTCAGGCGTTTGACCTCCGCAACCACGTCGCACTGCTTCGGATTTAGCCCCGCATCGGCTCCAAGCTGTTTAGCCAGTTCGAGCTTGCTGTCCTCCAAATCGACGGCAATGACGCGCGCTGCGCCCGCCAGGCGAATGGCTTGCACGACCAACAATCCGATCATCCCGCTGCCCACTACGACAGCGGTATCGCCGAGTTTCACCGGAGTACGGTTGGATGCATGCACAGCGATCGAGACCGCTTCGATCAGGGCCGCGTGCTCAAAGGGCAATTCGGCGGGCAGCTTGTAGGAGATATTCTGTGGCACTACCACATATTCGGCGAATGCACCGTGGCGGCGGAACTCATCGCAGGAAACCCCTAGCACTTGCCGATTGTCGCACAGATTGATCGTCCCCTTGCGACAGGCAGCGCAGCGTCCGCAGGAGACAGTCGAATCAAACGTAACTCGGTCACCGACCTGAAAGGCCTTCACATCCGCACCGATCTGGGAGACCACCCCCGCGGCTTCATGGCCCATTACCAGCGGAGGAATGCGGCGGCCGGAGGATCCATCCCAGCCGTGGATGTCACTGCCGCAGATGCCACAGGCTTTGACTTGCACCAGCAAGTCCTCGGGCCCTACTTCAGGCATCGGCATATCGACGACCTCAAGTTTTTTGTACTGGCTGAGCAACATCGCTTTCATGGTGAGCCTTTATGGAGAAAGTACTGAGCAGGAGGCCGGTCACCAGTTATTTTTCGCTCGCTGGCTGTCGTTTCGGCTTGTATATTTCGGTAGCTGTGCCGAAGTGCACCTCGCCGGCGTTCATCAGAGTTTCGCTGAGCGTCGGGTGTGGGTGAATCGACTCGGTCAAGTCGCGAACTTCGCACCCCATCTCGATAGCCAGCACGGCTTCGGCGATCAGTTCACCGGCGCCTGCGCCGACGATACCGCAGCCCAGCACGCGGTGGGATTCGGGGTCGACCAACCACTTGGTCAGTCCATCGGTGCGTCCGATCGCCTGTGCACGGCCGCTGGCCGCCCAGGGATAGATCTCGACGTCAACCACACGTCCCTGCTGCTTGGCTTCCTCTTCGGTCAGACCTGCCCAGGCGATTTCTGGATCGGTAAATACGACTGCCGGTATAGCCGCTTTGTTGAAGGTCACATCCTCGCCCAATAAAACTTCGATGGCCGTCTTTCCCTGGTGCGAAGCTTTATGAGCTAGCATCGGCTCACCCGCCACATCGCCGATAGCGAAAATACGTGGGTCCGTGGTCCGCTGCTGATCATCGCAAATGGCGAAGCCGCGTTTGTCCAATTGGACCAGCGTGTTTTCCAGTCCGATATCGCGGCTGACCGGTCGTCGGCCGACGCTCACCAACACGCGATCGAACTTCTCGTGACCATATTTATTGGGCCCCTCGAAGGTGACGTGGATCTTATCGTTAACTTCGGCCAATGAGCCGACCTTGGTGTTCAGATAGATCCGCTTGTCAAACAGTTTTTCGAGCCGCCTATGAAGTGGCTTGACCAGGTCGCGATCGGCGCCCATGAGCAGACCGTCGAGCAGTTCAACCACGCTGACTTTCGTTCCCAAGCTGGCGTACACCGAGCCCATCTCGAGCCCGATGTAGCCACCACCGACGACCAGTAGAGTCTCGGGAATGTCCACCAAGGCAAGCGCGCCGGTGGAGTCCATCACGCGCTGGCTGCCGATATCGAACTGCGGTGGCATGGCCGGCACGCTGCCGGTAGCCAAGATGCAGTGATCAAACGTCAGTTTCTTTTCAGCGGGGATTGATTCATGGTCCCCTTCTAATCGCAGCGTCGTGCTATCTTCGAACACACCTCGGGCCTGAATCAGGGTCACATTGCGGCGCTTGGCCAAACCGGCCAAACCACCGCTGAGCGTGGCGATAACTTTCTCTTTGCGAGCCCGGACCTGGTCGATGTCAATTGCGGGCTGGGCATACGTCACGCCCCAATCCTCGCGCAATTCGTCGACTTCCGAGATCACGCGGGCCACATGCAGCAGCGCTTTGGAGGGGATGCAACCGCGCAGCAGGCAGGTTCCACCAAGCCGCGGTTCGGATTCAACGATGGTAACCTGCAGACCTTCGTCGGCTGCCAGAAAGGCGGCCGCGTAGCCTCCGGGACCGCCACCTAAAACCACTAGCTCGCTGTGCATAA
>CAKQWG010000124.1 GCA_934278005.1 uncultured Pirellulaceae bacterium
CAGGGAACGCTGCGAGTGTGCGACCAGCGTTACAAGCCGCACGCAATGCGGATGGTGGTAACTCCTGCATTATTCCCATTCGGGAAGCTAACCAACAGGAGCTTTGCTGTGGACAAGACGGGGCTTGTCCTTGAATACTCGTTCGCGATTCAGGAATCGGGATACGCCCCTCCTCCAGGCGTGATCGACTGGAGCGGGACTTATACGGAATCGAGCTCTTACGCGAACTCTCAGCGAATCGGGGAGTTGTCTGTAACGGTCAAGGCGGCACACAAAGACCCGGACGGTAATCGCAATGCGAGGATGCTGATTGCGCTACATGACATCGCCCGTAGTCGCATAGCGGGCATGGACATCAGGGCCCCACTGGGACTCGATGGTTTACTGAAGGTTCAGGGCCAGCCCAAGACTGTGATGCAGAAGATTAGCATCACTGAGCAGCTTGGTAAACCAGAAATGACCCTGCGGGCTAGCGTTATCCGTGTTGACAAGGACCTTTCTTTATTTGGCGTGCGAGTAGATCAAATGGGCAAGCCAATGGTCATCCAGAACTACGACCATCGCTACTGGCCACTGCCCGAAGCCTACCCGTGGCAGCAACCAGGCGCAGAGGAAGATTCTGCGAACCTTGGCTCTTACTTCAATCAGTACTTCCAGACGCCCTGCAGCGAATGGCACGCAATGCCGCGAGGGTATGCGATTGACCCACTGGCTGAGGTAGCTCGCGAGAAGCCAGCCTTTCTGCCAACGCTAACGGCCTACCTGACTGGCGACGTCGATCCAACTGTTGGCCTGAGCCCCCTGCCATCAATCCAGGGGATCAACCATTCCTGGAGTGACGTCCAGATGTCTGACACTACCTATTTGAGTTGGGATGGAGACGACACCTACGATACGAATGTCGGCGTGCTGCACCTGCCGTTGTCCAGGCCTCGGGACGGGGCGACTTCTGCGATCATCCCTATACATGCCGGCTTGGCAAGGCGCACATTAACTGTCGTAGCCTCACGTTTAAAGCAACTGCCTGAAATACCCAGGCCAACTGCACTTGTGGGGCTAGACAGCGGAATGCCAGAAAGACTATTGCACCATACTCTCGTTGCGCAGAATGCGGAGCTGCAGTCTGATGGAGTTACCTTGTTACACTCCCTGAAGATCGCGTACCATTACGGTTTAGCGCGGCCTGTTGGCAGCCATGGTTCAACGTCCGACAAGTATCGACGCCCGAGTTCGCCAATGGACCTATCTCGGCCTGATGCGATGAAGATTGACCCGCTTGTGATTGAAACGGTAGGAACCATCGAAGCTACCTAGCGTGCATTTGCGGGTGCTGTGCAAAGCTCAGCGAACCGTGCATGCGCGCACCAGTTCTCGGCCGGAAGAAATGAGCGCAGAACGGGCACTGCACTGGGATCATCATTAGTTCGTCGGGGACTAGGCATTCTCCGCTGCACGAGGGGCACCAGCAAGGCTGCAGAGGATCCATCTGACGCTTGCGAATCTCCAGTGGGTAGTAAACCTCTCGTGGCCGTTCCCGCATATTGGTGACGATGGTATCGGGAGCTTCCCACCTAGGAACTATTACTGGTTCTCGCTCCTGATCGAACCTTATTCCCTGATTGAGTCCGCGAGCTGAATTGCAGAGCATCCCACTATCAGACCGGATTCCCCAGCGGTTTATCAGATGCTGCTCGAGCTGCCACGCCTCGCCCTCGTCGTCACACAGTGCCAAGAAGTGATACCACTCGCACTCTCCATTGCGTTCGTTTAGATCGACAATCAAGCGTTCCTTCTCACCCTTTGGTTTGTACTTGTCGCTAAACGCATTCTTGTAATGCTGGACCGCGCGCTGGCCTTTTCCTTTGCCAATGTAGAAGGGCAGTCCGCTAGGATAGCACAGCATGTAAACGTAGGTGCGGTTTCCGGCATAGTAGCCAAACCGGACCGCCTCCAACCAGCTAAACAGCGGTGCGAACGGCTTGATTCCTGGATCTATGCGGAAGGTCCCCGCCTCGCCGTGGCCGTAGAGTCCGCCGCAGTGAGAGCATTGCCAAGGCGGCATCCACGACCAGCTATCCGGCGGCGGTGGTAGAGGCTCATCGCAGTGCGGGCAAGTCGCCAGGGGATCGGTCGAGATTGACCCATTATCGTGCATCTACCACCATACCGACATGACTATTACTGACCGCCCAGATCTGCGCAGTCGCGCAGACCAATCAGACATTCTACTTGCATTTGTCGACAGACTGCGCGAACATCCGCAGTTAAGCGAACAAAATGCCATCATCGCCGATCAGGCTGTTCCCGAACAGTTCCCCGGAGGCGGGTACTGCATCGTCGTAGCGCCCGGCCCCGGTCAGTTTCCCGGCGAGCTCTGGAACGGTGGGCACCATGCCACGGCGACTGAGGACGGATCGGTCATTGTGGGATGCTACTGCACCAACAAGCGAGACCGACCCGGGCGAAGGGAAGCTACGCTGCTGGGACGCCGGCATAAGGCCACGCAAGCGCCTGCGCTGCAGGATCGCCCTGACTTGATGCGATGGAAACGCGACATCCTGAGCTTACTGACCGTCTGGAACAAAGAGCATGGCCCCAAGTCCCAAGCCTGGGAGCCCACTAAGATTCAGTGGGACGCGGAAACCAGCGAGAACCTAAGAATTCCGTTATGCCGAGACATTCCTGTTCCTGTTCGCGTTACCGGGATTCTCGAAGTCCCTGAGCATCCTGGCTGGCTGGGTTTCCAGATTACTTTCTCCGTAGCCTGGGACTGGGATTTATATGCCCGATGAAATACCACCGGATTCGGGATCGGTAACGATTGCCGGGCAACCGATCCTCATTGACTACCAATGCCAACTGCGGAATTTCCTGGCCGATCGTTTGCCGCCAGAGGATATTCTGTTTGCTCGCTGGCAGGTTGGTGCTGTGCGACCAAACCCGTTCTCTTGCGACAACTCCCCCGATTATATCGACTCGCCTTATCCTCCACTTCCCTCGCTATCTATCGGTGAGATCCAGTGGCCCAGTGGGGCCAGTCGTTACGCGCGGGCGCTGTATGCGGTTGACTGGGAATCGCTCAAGGTCATCGCGGAATCCGCCTGGGGATACGCTCTCCCAGAGCAAGAGCCGACCGACGTTCCCGATAGCTGGGGAGCTAGCTTCTACGAGGTCGACTTGGTTATCCGCGGCATCGACAGCCAGCAGTTTCGCGCTTCAATGTTTGTCCTGCGCCCATATCGAGTGACCGGGACCGGCGTGGATTGCTGGCTGTTGCCGCTGGTTGACGCGCGCTGGAAGATGGGACACAAGGCGTTCGAGCCACTGCCGTACAAGCCAGAGAACATGGCGGCGCTCGTTCAGTCGATAGCCACGGCTGCTGGAGCGACCATTGCGGCCGAATCAGCTTCGATTACTGGCGAGCCAGACAAGCGGCTCTGGAAGGCAGAGCAGCCCGCTGTGAGCCTCCTGGACGCTGCCTGCCTATCGTCTGGCCTGCGAGTCGTGCGCGATCCAGTAGGTACGCTGCGCGCGTTGTCAGCGGCCACAAGCGAGACTCGCCGCAATTCGCGTCTCTCAAGTGATTGGCAAATACTGTCAGGCGGCAAGCGCGGTAAAACCGAGTTACCGTCCACGGTGCGCGTTCACTGCCGCAAGGAGGGCGGAGACAAGTTCGAGGTCAAGTCATCCGCAGTAAGCGGCGGCATGTCACCTGGGGGTACATCCCTAGCCGTCTGGTCAAGCTGGCGATCGTCGACCGGAAACGTGACCGAGACCAATGCTTTCGCGGCCCAAATAGCCGGCTGCGTTTCAGCATGGGCCAACAGCGGCGGGCAGTACTGCATGGCGGGCCCGATCAACTACATACCAAGCGGCTTCGACGATTACATGTCGATCCTGCTCGAGGAGCCAGAGCCAGAAAAATACACATTTCGCACCACAATCCGCGAGCTACCCGGAGTCTTTCTGCCTCGCGCGATCCTGCTCGGTGGCGAGGATGACGAATGCTGCGCTGGCGATGATCACTTTTTGTTCACCCTGTCCGAATACATGGCTGGCGGCGGCGCGCTGGGTGAAATCCGTACAATGGATGACTTGTCGCAGGTCGAAGCCTCGGCGACTGTCAAAAATACGCTCAACCACTTTTCGCACCTAAAGAACGGAGATCGCGGAATCTGCGTCAAGGTGAATGGTGTGTACTATGCAGTGCACCCCGAAGCACCGGGTGAA
This sequence comes from uncultured Pirellulaceae bacterium, assembly GCA_934278005.1. Lineage (GTDB taxonomy): Bacteria > Planctomycetota > Planctomycetia > Pirellulales > Pirellulaceae > Aureliella. The sequence goes on from CAKQWG010000124.1 coordinate 4,231, forward strand.
AGCGGAACGACCAGCGGCCATGTGTTCACCCTCGACGGCAAGCTAGACAAGCCGCATGGATCAACAGCTTCTGCGACAATCATCCGATCTGGCGAGACGGGAATAACTAACGGCGCCACGATCACTGTCATCAACACCGGGAATAAAGTCGGTTACACCGGCGCCGTTGGTTGGGCTGTGAAGATTGGACTGCAATACTGGGTGGTCGAGCTCGACCAGTACCCACTGCAAAGCCTGGTAGTTTTCGACGATGACACTCACACGTTTAGCGGCGCGGGAACTCGCCAAGGAAAGATCGAAGACCAGAAGCCAATCAGCATATCGAGCTGGGAAGCGATGACGCCCTACCCGTTCGGTTTCGTTCCTTCCTATGCAGACATCCACAATCCGCACAACCTGCTGGCGCTGGCCAATGACTCTGGAATAGTCGCCTGGAACGACAGCTACGAAGATGTTGAAAACTCGATCTATGGCCGATTCGAGCTAATCGAAGTCTTTCCGTTTACGAAGCGCCGGCTGCAATTCCGCTTGACCGCCGACATCGACACAATGCTGGCTTCCGTAGTCGAGAACTTCGAGATTATTCAGACTCGTGAATTTACCGCGGGACAAGTTGCAGAGCCCATCCCGAAGTACCTCTACGATGACATGAAACTGATTTCCTACGGCAGATCGGGCGACCTTGGCGAATGCGAGTACAGTTACCGCGAAGAAAACTGGCAGATTACTGCGTTTCGTAGGCGCGGCGATTCGATCTTGGCCAAAACGCCTTACGGCGGGATACCCGCGTGCTCTGGAACTGGGCCTTACACGTTTGGATCGGCTGATTGCACCGTAGTCAAACCAGACGGAACGCTTAGCAGCGAAACGCAGACGATTAAGAACATCGTCGATCAGGCCATTGCTGGCAGCGTGCTAATTAAAGCCGACCCAGTCGGCGATATTTACGTTGTTGACGTGGCAAGTTGCGGGACGGAATAACATGCCGAGCACCCTGCTTAATCCTGCTTGTGACACTTGTTACGAATGCTGTTTGCCATGCGGGGACTACAACAGCCCCAACGTCTGGTACGCCCTGTTCTGCAACGTTGCGGCGATCAACACTGGGTACGCTAACCGAGTCGTCCACACTGACGGGAAGTGCTATTTTTGGGAGTCGAATTCCCTCGCTGCAGATATAAACGACCTGCTGGTCAGCTTCGCGACGATGGCACTAAGCAGTACAGCAGGCAACAAGCGGACCTACACGTCCAGCAAAACCATAGTGTCGGCCCTGAACGGGGACATTAAGGTCTACTCTAGCGCCAACTACTCAGATGCGGAAGTTTCGTTCGTCGCCAAAACCATGAAGTTTCGCAGTATGTTCGCGCAGCTCAAGGTTATTGACGAGTGCGGAATTAGGTATCCGGTCGGCATTGTCAGCGGGATAGTCTCAGCCAGCTATGGAATCTTGAATCCGCAGGACTGGACACACAGCCCCCCGAACGACAATTTTCCTGTATGGAAAGCTGAGCATGAATACTCCAGTGAATCGCCTGGCGTAGGATGTTCCGAGTTGCTTACTGGTTCGTCCGGGGTTGGGACAAACTTTGTGCAGAGCATCCAGTCTGCCGATTATCCGCCACTGCTGGGAGCCGTGACGGGTGTCACGATCAAGGCGCAGGCCAATAACTCAATGCTGTCGTGTGGGGGATATGGTGGTTGAGTTTACCTGCGAAGGCTGCGGGGAAACCACACAGCTAATGCCGTCAGTCAAGCGGTTCGCCTGTGGATGTAATTCCAGCCAGGGCATGATTCAGCGGCCCGCGGTAGTTCACGGCTCACACTGGTTGACGCTGCACTGGTACGCCGCCGACCACTCGCGCGATTGGTGCGAGGCCGATGCAAGAGAGTTCTACCGCGACTGGAATAACCGCATCCCCAGTTTCGGTTGCCGAAAGTGCCTAGCCAACTGGAACGCCTACACCGCTGCTAACCCGCCCGACTTTACCTCGGCGAAAGCCTGCGCCCAGTGGGGGTTCGATGCTCACAATCACGTTTCTGAGCACCATGCTGGCAATCCTGTGATGCCGATTGAAGACTGTTGGCTCACCTACTGGCCCAAGCCACGCGGCTATTGCGATCCACACTTTGTCGCCGTCACCTCGCTGGCCCCGCGTGAATGCCCCCGACAGACCGCAGCTCTTGATTCCTGGATCGACTTTGGGCTAACCGTCCATGCGGTGAACACGGCTGCTGAAATTGAAACCTTGCGACCCCTCTACCCTCAAGTAGACCACTGGCACCCATGCGAGGATCAGGCTGAAGGCCTATCGAAACGGACGGCCAAAATCAAGTCGCTGGCAAATATCGCAATCGAGCTAGATCGGACCATACTTCTTATCAACTCAGACTGTGAGACATATGGTAGTCCGAGCGTCCTGGTTGACCGACTCGCAGACAGGACGCTCATCATGGGCATCCGGCACAACTACTCGGATACATGGCGAGAAGCCGAGCGGGAAGTCTGGGGGTTAGACGCCTTTGTCATTACGCCTGAAATGGCAGCAAGCCTACCCAGCCTAGCCTTCGGCATCGGCATCCCCGTCTGGGACTATTGGATCCCATTCCACTTTCTGCGCGATGGATACGAAATCATGATCCCAGAGGAACGCTGGCTGTTCCATAAATCGCACCCGCTAGGTTGGAGCCAAGATGATTGGCTAGCCGGCGCGGCTATGCTCGAATCCCACTACGGATATTCCATGCGTGAAGGGTGTTCAGAGTTTAGAAAATCACTACCTTTCCCACCAGAGACGACCGAATGAAAGCCTACACTGCCTTTGTAACTCCAACAGGAAACGAAGCCTCCTATTTTGTCGCTGATGACTGGTCTGCGGTGGCTCGCAAACACAATGCCGAAATGCTCGGCCAACCCCTGCACGTTATCACCAACGATAGCCCAGGCTATAAAACAATGTTAGCCGCTGCCAGTGTGGCCGGTGGTGACTGCTGGACGTTTCGCACATTGGCCAGCTACTTGGCTGCCCGAGAGTTCGCTGAGTCGGACGGCCCTGATGACGAGCTGTTCATCTGGCTGGACGCTGACTTGATCGTCAATCCGCTTTGGCCAACCCGTGAGTGGCTGAGCCGGAGGGGAGTTATGGTTGCCACTCAGGTCGAACACCTGAGGACCGTGCATGAACACTACAAAGTAGACTACATGGCGAGGCACCTAGGAATCGACAAATCCATGTGGTTCCAGATACTTACGTCCCTCATGTTGCTCGAACGGGGCCACCTGAGGACCATCCTGAATGCCCTGCATGAAGGTGGGTACGACCTGTTCGACCCATCTGTCTGGGAGAAGATAGCCACAGGGTACGACCTCACCACTTACCCGCACAGTAGGTTCTACAGCGACCAAGCATTTGAGTTTGCCTACCTACTCGCAGGCATCGCTCCGCAGTCGGTCATGGACCTGGCCTCGTGGGTGAGCTATGACGCCGTGTGGGACAACAAGCCTCTAATCCACTTCGACGGCAGCAATAAGACACGGTTGCCAGGGTGGTTAGATGGATTCGGCACTACCAAGACGTAAGTGGTACAGCTATGTGCCAAAACCACTGACAGCAGTTGTTTTCGGCAACTAAAACGCAGGGCGACCCCTACGGCGAGCGGCGTGGCGCTAGCAAAAAATACAGCACGAATGTAGCAATGCCGGCAAGTGGCGTTGCAAAGATACCGGGCAGGATTGCCGACATGAACAGGGCGTTCAACAGCCATTCGTGGAGCGACAGAAGGCTCCCTCGGAACGCATAGGCTCCAAAAAACCCGTCCGCGCGGTAATCGAACGAATAGAAGTGATAGAGAAAACCAACCGACTGAATAAACATCCACATCATCCAGGTAGCGGATATTAACACGACTCTCGCAGTCAATGCGGGCCTGCTGCCACGCATTGGTTGCGGTCTCGACCGGCTACGCGAGTCTGCGCGCATAGCCTGGGCAATCGCAATCATCGCTGACGGCGGGGCCGCTTGCGGAGGGGCTTGGACAGGCGGGGCTTGCGACCGTCCTATACGATCCCTAAGCGGCTTGACTGCCAAGGCTTTGAGCCACAGTCCTTGCGTAAGGCGATGGTGGTGCACTTCGGTCTGCTCGCTAATTCTCAGCTGGTCGATGTACGTCGCCATTTCCGCATCAGTATATGGGCCGTACTCAACTCCTTCGTGGCGCGTTTTCCATTCTCTTGCGGGTTGGTTCATCTTCATGTGCGTCCAATGGGTGTTTCGGGGTGTCGTTCACGCTCAATTCTAGCCGGTCTTTTCGTCGAATTGCGGCGGCTTTCGCGGGTTGCGTAGCCAGCTAGCTAGTGCTGCGGACGCTTGGTTTTCGCGGGTGAATCGCGGGTCGAGATAACGCTGGGTAGTGCGTTTGTTTTCGTGGTCCAGTATATCCTGAGCGTCCATCCCCGCGGCGTAGGTCACGCTGGCAACTGTCTTGCGCAGACGGTGGAATTTATCCTTTGGACCATGGGGCAACCCAGCGTTTTTAAGGATTTTCGTGAATCGAGTCCATAGATATGTGCTGCTGTATGGCCAAAAAAACATCTGCTTACCGAGCGAAAACCGACGCATAGCATCAATAGCCGCTAGCGTATCATCCGACAGCAGATAGCGGCGGTCACGCTTGCGGCCTTTGCGTACCTCGGCAGGCACAAGCAACCATTCACGATCGAGATTCCCCCACTCAGCTTGTGACACAGCTCCAATGCGCTCGCCAGTGTCGAGGCACACCAGCAGGATTGCACGCCACCAATAGGACGCTGGCACGTTCCCGACAGAGCCAGTAAGCGTTTCGACGTGGGCCAGTAACGTATGCACGTCGTCAGCCATCCAGGCTTGTGGCACTCGCTCCGGCTCGCGCTCTGGAGCTACCGTGGGCCATCGCGTGAGTAGCCCGAGCTTGCACGCATACCGCCATAGCGCGAGCAACTGCGAGCGCTCTTTGTTCGCGGTGTAGGGTGAGCAGCCGCGATCGAGCATCGACTGCATGACCATTGCCACGTTGTCGTCGGTGAAGTCATCTAGGGTTGCAGAAAAGCCAACTGTTTTCTCAAAGTTTCGCACGGTGTAACGATACAGCCGGACAGTGTTAGGCGACTTTGAGCGTAATTGCTTGATGCGGTAGATGGACTCGAAAAACTCTCTGACTAGCATGGTGATTCTCCTTGGAGCGCAGCCATGCAACAGTAGTTCACCTCCCCAAACTAGGGGCGGCAGTTTAAAGATATGCGACCAAAGGTGCACGTTTTTCTCTTTCCTGCATTCATTCTTTGCGGCTTACGCCAGCGGCACCCGCCTAATCCCGTCCTCTCCGTTAAAGTTCGGGGGTGTTCCCCTGGGTTTTTCGCGTTTGCGATTAGGGGCGTAGCGTATTGGCTCAA
>CAKQWG010000125.1 GCA_934278005.1 uncultured Pirellulaceae bacterium
TCACCAATATAAAGCGACCCTGGTCAGGCGCTTGTGCAAGCTGCCCGCGTATTGCCTAGGTTAAAGCGTTGCCAAGCAAGCGCGACCACTTGAGCAACCCTCCTGACAGTTTACACTCTTTACACTCCCGCAATCGCCTGTTCCGGTTCGTTTGACATGGGTGGCTCGACGTTGAACATTCAAGACAGCATCACAATACGCGTCAACTACAACGAAACCGATGGTCAAGGACACGTGCATCATGCACAGTATCTGAACTACTTTGAACGCGGTCGTGTTGAACTGATGCGTGCCCATGGCTACAGCTACCGCGAGTTCGAGGCCAATGGACTGATGTTAGTAGTGGTCGAAATAAATGCCAAATACATGGGAGCCGCCGTGTTCGATGACTTGCTGGAACTCACCACGCGTGTCGTCCGCAGCCGCGGCGTCCGCATCTATCATGCCTATGAACTAAGTCGCCTCGGTCCTACACCGCCAGAGTCAAACTCAGTGGCAGATGCTGAAAAACCCGAGCTGATTGTCACCGGCACTAGCACCATCGCCTGTGTCGACAGACAGGGCAAGGTCCGCCCACTGCCCGACTATTTGCGCACCTAAGAACACTTACAAAACGCCGGCGACAGCTACCACGATCCACGCTGTTATCGCCCAGGCCTACTCAGCTGCTTGCAACTCCTGTTGCAGCTCCTGTGCGACCGCCTCGACTTGCCGCATAACTCGCAAAATATTCTCGCTCATAATTTTGTGGATGTCTTGCTCTGAGTAGCCGCGATCGAGCAATACTTGAGTGAGCACGGGATACATGGACACGTCATCCAGCTGGCGCGGAACGACGCCAATCCCATCGAAATCGCTCCCGATGCCAACGTGGTCGATGCCAGCTATTTCGACGATGCGATCGATGTGGTCGGCCACGTCCTGAACGCTACCGCGCATGACGGGGTATTTCGCGCGGAAAGCGGCCGACTCGCGACTGATGGCCGCCGTATCGTCGCCGTATTTCTCGCGCAGGTGACGCATCTGTTCGAACATCGTGCGGGTATTCTTGGCCGACTCGGGAACCACAAAGCCCGAGTAGAAGTTAACCATAACTACTCCGCCATCGGCGGGCATTTGGGCCAGGATGCCATCGGGAACATTCCGCGGATGATCGGCCACGCTGCGCGCGGAGGAATGCGAGAAGATGACCGGCGCATGGCTCGCATCCAAGGCGGCTTGCATCGTTTCAGGAGACACATGCGAGATGTCGACGATCATCCCCAGCCGGTTCATCTCATGCACCACCGCCACACCAAACTCACTCAGCCCGCCCGCTTTGGAGACGTCGCTGCAGGAATCGGCCCAGTCGAGCGAATCGCTATGGGTGAGCGTCATATAGCGTGTGCCCAAGTCGAAGAGCCGCCGTAGTTTTTCCAAAGAGTTGTCGATCGCGTGGCCCCCTTCGACGCCAATCAGCGAAGCGATCTTGCCCTGGGCGCGAATGCGCATCACATCGTCGCTGGTCAGTGCCAGTTCAAACGTTTCGGGATACTTCGCCAGCATGGCCTGCACGATCTCAATCTGCTCCAGTGTCATCTGATGGGCGAGTCCAGAGGCGGCCGTATAGGCGGGGACATACACCGACCAGAACTGCGCCCCAACGCCCCCCTGCCGCAAACGCGGAATGTCGGTGTGCAGTTGAGGTTGGGCTTGAGAGATGTCCAGTTTGTCAAACGAGCGTGAGCCGCGCTCGCGGATCTCCCACGGCAGGTCATTGTGCCCGTCAAAAATAAAGCTTCGCTGATGTATCGCGCGGGCTTGGTCCGACACGACAACCGGCGTGTAACTCGCCCCCGGATCCCGCTCCGACGGCACCTGCACGTCGCCGGTGGCTTGGGCCGAGGCTCGTTCAGGCCCAACCAGGCCGCTGATCAGCCCGCAGAAAATGCAGCCCGCTCGGACGACGCCGCCTATTTTACCGCCTAATGTATTGCCCGATATGCGGCCCCGCTTACCGCTTGGCAACTTGTGTGGCCGCAGCCTAGCTTCGCCCGCCGCTGCCACGGCGCCAGCACTTTCTTTAGTATTGCTCTGCCAGTCCCACTTACCCGTGCCGGCCACGCTGTGCATACAAACCACTTTCAAAAACGGTATGATGAATAGTTACAAAAACAAACCTAGTCTACCTCAAGACAATCGGCCGATGTGGGCTGAGAGGCCAGCCCTAGCAGTTCCCTTAACCTACAGCCCGACTAAATTTTAAGCGAATCCAGTAAACTCCATGGCCAACCACCATTTTGAAGACCGCCCCGACCCTGCCGAGCAACCGATTCGAGCTCGTGTTCCCGACCATGTAGCCGCTGGTGCGTTCAGTACCGGAGTGATCGTCATGACGGCTCAGAGCGAATTCATCCTAGATTTCGTTCAGAATCTCGGGCGACCGCACCAAATCGTGGCGCGAGTCGTCATGCCACACTATGTGTTGCCGCAGCTCGTCGACGCCATGCAACGCAACATCGAACTCTACCGTAATCGCTGGGGAGAGTTGCCGCACACCGGCGCCGCTCGTTCCTCCAGCCAAACCAGCTCCGGCAAATCAGGCAGTGGACACAGCCCGCACGCGGCCGACTCTGCGGACACTCAGCCGCAGACTGAAACGAACCTCGAGCAGCGGCCCACAGCGGAGAACGGTCCCCAGACGAATCCCAGCTCCGGTGCGCATGACGACAACGCGGCCGGGGGCGCTTCGTCCGCTAGCGGCCCCACAGGATCCAGCCTGCGAGCCACAAATGACCCTTCGCGCGACCCGCACGACAACGCCTTGCCAGCGGGCGATGCAATGGGCGGCCACGCCAGTGCCGCCGCGCGCCCCACCTCCGTGCAAGAGATCTACGACGATCTTAAGATCCGCGATGAATTTCTCAGCGGCGCTTACGCCAATGCCGTCATGATCGGACATGGCCCCCATGAATTCAGCTTCGATTTCATCACCAATTTCTATCCCCACTCAGCGGTCAGCTCGCGCGTCTTCTTAGCCGCCGGGCAAATTCCACGACTTTTTGAAAGTCTTAAGGGGACCTGGGAACAACTGCGCAGCCGCATGCAATCGCCGCCGGACAATCCCTTTTCACCGCAGCCTCCGGACGAAGACAACCCTTTCGAGTAAGCCCCGCTTGACATGCGCATCGTACTTGCCAGCCAGTCTCCACGGCGCCATGAACTGCTCACCGCCGCGGGCTACCAGTTTGAAACTGTGCTCCCCAGCGAAACGGCCGAATGCGGAATTTGCTCGCGTGAATCCACGCCCGAATTGGTTGCCCGCTTGGCCTATCAAAAGGCAATGGATGTGGCCCCACGCGTGCAAGGCGCGGCGGTCGTCGTGGCCTGCGATACGGTAGCCGACATCATGGGCCGCGTGCTGGGCAAGCCCGAGGATCGACGACACGCCGAAGAGATGCTGCGACTGCTCAGCGGCCGGCGGCACGCCGTCTATAGCGGTCTGTGTGTACTGCGCATCCCTGGCGGTGAGCCACAAGTCAGAGTAGCCAAGAGTGAGCTGCTCATGGCAAAGTTGAGCGAAACGCAGATCGCCGAATACCTCGATAGCGAGCAGTGGGTGGGAAAATCCGGTGCCTTCGGCTACCAAGACGGACACCCCTGGCTACAGCTCATCTGCGGCACGGCCGACAACGTAGTCGGCCTACCTCTCGACTTGTTACAAGAAATGTTGGCGACCGCCTAGGCGCAGCCATTGCAACCTGCGCGGGACCCATAGTACGCAGCCTCGCAGCCTGGCAGCCGGCGCCAAACCGCTCTGGATTTTCGCGGCACAGCTTGGTAAAAAGCCTATCGGTCGTTGAACAAACTCGGTGCTAGCAAGGGACTGCTATGAACAATATGAATTTCTTCGGATGGATTCGCGACGGTGTGCGACAATCCGTGCTGCTAGGCGTGAGCGATGCTGTAGAGCAATTGGGGACTCCGGCTGCGGTCGAAGACCTACATCCCAGCGTAGCTGGTCTGCTGAAGCTGGATGATCAAAACGCCAATACCCCAAAGTTAACTCAGCGGACTAGCAGTGGAGCCGGCGGTACCAACGGAGCCGCTAAGTCGGGGCGCCGATTGGGAAAATCGCTCAAGGAAATGGGCAGCCCAGCTCAGTAATCAGCAGTTAAGCGTTGCGAACTAGAGACGTTGCGAACTAGAGAGCCGTTAAGCAGGCTTGGAGTGCTGCCATTTTCAGCAGCACTCCCCTCAGCGCCACGACACGCCGACCATCAGCCACCACACGGCTGTCAGTCCAGTGGCAACAATTAGTTCAGTGCCAGGCGACACTCGACCCGGCAACCCGCGCCTATGCGGCTATCAATACTTAACCGCGCGCCGATCAATCGCGCGCGATGAGCCATACTGTTCAAACCAAAGTGATTGCTATCGCTGGTCGGACGGTGCAGATCGAAACCAACCCCTTGATCGGCAACTGTCATGACCAGCACTCGATCATCCACAGCTGTGTCCGCTGTTTGGTTTTGGGGGCCGTGGGCCACGCCGATGGCATCTATGACGTCGGTACCATCCAGCTCCGCGTCGCTTACCAGTTGTCCGTAAACGTCGATACGCGTCGGACCAGCATGTTGAATCGCATTGCGAATCGCCTGCTGGACGATTCTCAGCACGTTCCAGCTGGCCGTGTCACTGAGCACATGCTGTAAGACGTCACGCGTAGCAGCGTCCATGTGCAGCGTAATCTGATGCGCCTCGTGGCCAGTTGCCTGAATGAAATTCTCCAACCGCGTCACGAACTTGACGCCAGCCAGCTCCTGATCCAGCTCCAAATAACCGATCAGTTCGCGCCCCTCTTCGAGCGCAATCTCCAAACTAGTCAACGCCTTGCGTACGTTCGCCTTGCCCATCGCCCCTGGCTCGGGCTCGGGCTCATGCGCCAGCGCCGCTACCAACTGCAGTCGCGCACCGATAATCCACTGCAGCAATCCGTCATGCAATTCGTATCCCAGCCAACGCTCGTTGTGAGTCTCTTCCATGTCGTTTGCCTTTGCCGGGTAGAGTCCTGATTAAAAAATTAGGCCGATCGATAAACCACGTGCGCACTAATTTGTTCCGCCTGCCAGCGGCGCAGCTGCGAGCTAACCGCTGACAGATGCTCCAACTAGGAATTCACGCTATCACTTGGATGCAGCTCCGCTTGGTAGGTTCCCTGCACGTGCATGGATTCACAAGTCGAGCGCATCGAGGTCATCGACCAAGCGGTCCAAATCGGGCCACTCCTCTTCCTGCGCCGCTAACTTACTCTCCGGCAACTCACTGGAGCGACTGGCCAACGGCTGGTTTGCAGATGGCTGCTCTGCAGATGATTGAGACGTTTGCTGCCGCGGTGCGGTGGGTGGCAGGCCGCCGGGCTGGCCGACAACTGTGGCCGATGAGCTGATGAGCGGCAGGCTGCGTGAGCTAGCCGCAATAGCCCGTCCCAGCGGCACCAGCACCCCTACAGTCTGAACGGCTTGGTCTGCCAGCAGTTGTCGCAGCTCGCTCAACATTGCAGGGGTATCGGAGGTCAACGGGAAATAGATCACCCGCCGCTGGCCCGGCACACCAGCTTGTCCCATCCGCACAACGTGTCCGCTCAGCTGCAGCCGCGACCACTGCTGGGCAACCTGCTCGAAACTCAGCGACGACACCACCGCCAGGGTTTGTCCAGCAAAACCACTCAAGCACAGATAATCGGTGCTGTCGGGCTGTACGTTGTCCAGCGACCCTATCAGCGTGGCGTCAATGCCGGGAGCCATGATGAGTTCGCTCAACAGCCGCTCCTCCGCATCAGCCGCCTGGCTGTGCCGACTCGAGGACTGGGAAATAATCACGGTCAGTCGCTTAGCCACGCACGTATCCAGTTTATGTCAGATTAGAGATTGTTATTAGAGATTGTTAAGCGCCCACGCATACGATTCGGCATACAATTAGCCGTTTTGGCGTCAGCCACGGTGGATTGACTCATGCGTGGGTGCTTATGTCACAGCGGAGATTCTGCGCTGCAATAAAATGCGATCTACAGGCGACTCAAGATGCTTGCTCACAAGCCCCCTGGGGCTACGTGCCTCAGCGAGCTTGGAGACGGCTCTCCTCGTAACAATCATACAGCCGCATGAAGACTTCTCGAACGCTGCCCCGCTCTTGCGCCAGCCACTGCTGCAGCAATTCTAAATCGGTCCAGCGCCGGCGGTCGGCCTCGCACAAGTGGCTGTCTGCAGCTAAACGCTCAACGACCAGCTGCTGAACCAACTGTGCGGTTGGCTTCAGTTCTATCACAGTCGGCACGAATAGGCTGCGACGATGGCAAGTCACCAACAACCCCATTGCTCGGCGACGCACCATCCAGCATACACAAATTGCAGCCGCAGTCGACAACTGTTCAAAGCCGTCGAGGATCAATACTCGGCCGCCAGAGGAGCCAGCCAGGGCACTGTAGACGGTCTGAAAGGGCCGCCGCTCGCCGCGGCGCAAAGTCAAACTTACATTAGGTGCATACAGCAGCGGTTTGAAGTGCTCAAGCAGCGTCGACTTGCCGGCTCCATGCGGGCCAACAATTGCCCCACGCGTGGCTGGGTTGCAGCGGAATCGTTCAGCCAGCATTGCCGGAGATGCCATGGCCGGGTTGGCCTGCGAAGCGACCCAGGCCATTTCGCCGGGACGAACGAAACGCGTCGCGAACGGGTTAGACCTCAAGCGTCAAGTGACCCAGGTAAAAGGGCTGTTCGGCAGTGATCTCGCGCCCATCGCTCAAATACAGGCGCAGGCGGACGCACCACCGGATCTTCATCAACCGCCCCTCGTAGCTGAGCGGATATGCGGGGAGCACCGTGGATACCTGGCGTGGCTCATTCAGGGGCCGCGCAGCCAGTTGCTCGCGCGTCACACTCTCGAACAAATGCACTCCCAGATCCTCGCTCCCCTTGCCTTCAGTGCACCACATCACAGAGACTTCCAGTCGGTCGACCATGCCAGGCGTAATGCGCTTGAGGCAATACTCGAAATCGAGCGTTTCGGCCGGTTCAAGTCCCTGCTGCAGCGAGCGCAAGCGAAGCCCGAGCGCGGGCTCGGTGCGAACCGCTAGACTGCGCCGCGTGGAAAGACGACGACTGGGAAACTTCGGCAGAACGATGGCCATGTTTTGACTTCTCCTTCGACGACTATCTTCCAGACGATAGCGTTGTGACGTCCCTGGAACGAATGCATCATATCAAGTGGAAGCCGGAATTGGCAGTCCATCTCCAGGGGGTTTTCCGGGTCAGCCGTCAAGTTTCGTGACTGAGCGTCCGCATCGCAGATCGGAATCCGCAACGATTCGACGCGTTCGGTGCGTACATCTGTCCCCTGCTGGTAGGTCGACTCTTCGTAGCACACCAGTGTGATGCGGTACCACTCAAAACTGACCCGACCATACTGACAAACATATACCTGATAACCGGCTCCAGGCAACAGAGGCAGGTCGCTTATTTCCACCGCGGTGGGGCCAATTCCGCTCTGGCGTCGAAAGATATGAAAGAACCACTGGGTCGAAAAGAAACTGATGATTGAAAACGGGATGAGCAGGACAGTCAGGAACCAGTCGGGGCGACCATGCAGGTGACTCTCTACAGCGATCACCGCTAGCACGGCCAACATGGCGTTCCAGGCGATTGAGAATAGGCTGCTAAGCACCAAAGCCGTCGTCTCGCCACGCTGAATCGCTAGCCGATACGCTAGCTTTATGCCCGGACTATCCATTAAAGCGCGCAAGCTAGGCAAGTTAGCCAAATCGGCTGGGTCGTTGCCCGCCGCCCGCCGCCGGTGATCTCGGCGGGCTTTATCGACCAGCACCGAACGCTGTTCCGGCGAGGCCAGCGTCTGCGACACCTGGAGAATAAAAGCCGTCAGCCCAATCACCATAAACGAACTGGCCGCTATAACCAGCAACCAAAACCCAAACCCGATAGTTGGCAGAAATGTCGTGTCGGACCAGAAGACCTGCGACGAGACGACGATGGTTAGTGATACAATCCCCAGGATGAATAAAGCGCCGAAGAACGCTGCTTCGCTAACGCTGCCGACAACCCACCAGCCGCTCATCCGCGTCCCGCGTTTCTTTCCCCACAGTCTTACCCACTTCGCCACCCGCAGGCTCCCGATGTTTGCTTACCGTTTTCGCTTCCCAATTGGAACGTTCGACAAGTTATCATTCATTGGTTGGAGAATTCCTACTAGGGGGGCGACCGATAGAGCTAGAAAACTGGCTCGCCTGTTTGCAGTTGCACTGGCTATCGGTTGGAGCTGCGTCGCTTCGGCAATCTGCGCCCAGGACTGGCCACAGATGTTGGGTCCCGAGCGATCCGGCCAGGCTCTACTGAACGCTGACCTGAAGCTCCCTTGGCCCGCAGATGCAGCCGTCGCTTGGCAAGCTGAAGTTGGCAGCGGTTATGCCGGGCCTGCCGTGGTCGGTGAGCAAGTACTGGTGCTGCACCGGCAGGGCGATGATGAAGTCCTGGAAAGTCTAGAGCTATCCAGTGGACAGTCGCGTTGGCGGACAACCTGGCCGGCCAGCTATCGCAGCACGATCGATCCCGACGACGGCCCGCGGTGCGTCCCCACCGTCGCCAGCCATGGCGATTCGCAGACCGCCATTTCCTACGGCGCGGCCGGCGACTTAACCGCGGTGGATGTGCACACCGGCAAACTGCGTTGGCACCGCCCGCTGCGCTCCGAATATCACGCCGAAGATGGTTATTTCGGCGCGGGTTCCGCGCCGCTGGTACTTGGCCAACGGATCATCGTCTGTCTGGGAGGCAAGCGGGCCGGTATCATCGCCGTCGATCTCCAGACCGGTAACACGCTGTGGACCGCCACGGACTACGACGCCAGCTACGCCGCCCCAATCGCCGTCGACGCCAATACCGTGCTGGTCGTAACTCGGCTAAACACCGTGCTGGTCGACGTGGCCTCCGGCCAAGTCTTATCTGAGATCCGCTTCGGTAGCCGCGGCCCCACCGTCAATGCGGCGACCCCAATCACCATCGGCTCCGAGCGCTATCTGCTGACGGCCAGCTATGGAGTAGGCATGACCATTCTATCCACGGCAGGGCGGCAGCTCGACGAGCAGCTTCGCGGCAGCGATCTGCTGAGCAGTCAATACGCTACGCCGGTCGTTTCGGGCGGGAGACTGATTGGCATCGATGGCCGAGCCGACGTGGGCGTGGCCAGCTTGCGAAGCATCGACCTCGAGTCGCAGAAGATTGTGTGGAACCAGGCTGAATTTGGTACGGCCCACTTGATCGCTATTGGCCCACAAGTGTTAAGCCTCACCTCTTCCGGCCGCTTGGCGCTGATCGACGCCACCGCCGACAGCTATCGCGAAGTAGCTCACAGCCAGCTTCCTGCCGGCACCTACCGCGCCCCTCCCGCCCTGGTCTCGAGCCAACTCATTGTTCGCGATTCGCCCGGCAGTAAAAGTTCCGGCAAAATATTATGTATCAAACTCTCAAACCGACCTTAGGCTCCCGCTGACTCAGTCCACCCAAGCGCATTGTGCAATTGGGAT
>CAKQWG010000126.1 GCA_934278005.1 uncultured Pirellulaceae bacterium
TTTGGCGTTAGCCACGGTTGACTGACAAAACATGAAACTTCTGCGTGGGTGCTTATCACAATGTGTGCTGAGTAAAGGGAAGCCACGAGCGCAGTCTAGGCAGCTCCGCAAACGCGCTTCGATTGCAAACGCGCTTCGATTCCAAACGCGGTTCGATTGCAAACGCAGTGCCACTTTGGTACTCGGTTTGCAGAAAGGCGTGCTGACCTTCACACATTTAGGAGCTGATGATTGCGATGAGCACAATTGTACGCCGACGCCCTTGCGGTGCAGAACCAACGTCCAGCGGTGTCACGTTTCGCGTTTGGGCACCCAAACGAACTCGTGTCCGCATCCGTTCCATCTCTGACCACCGCATGTTTGAACTGGACGCAGAAGGGGACGGCTATTTCTCCGGCCACGCCGAGGGCTGGTCGACGGGAGACCAATACTTCTTTCGCCTAGATGACGACGAGTACGACTATCCCGATCCCGTGTCCAGGTTTCAGCCTCAGGGTGTGCACGGTCCATCGCAGGTTGTCGACCCGCAAGCTTTCGAGTGGACCGACGGGGATTGGCCAGGAGTCGAACTGCGCGGACAAGTTATTTACGAGCTCCACATCGGCTGCTTCACGCACGCGGGCACATGGCAGGCCGCGATGGAAAAGCTGCCGCTGCTGTCCGAGGTGGGCGTGACCGTGGTCGAGCTCATGCCGGTCTCCGAGTTCGACGGCCAGTTCGGCTGGGGCTACGATGGCGTCAAATGGTACGCGCCCACTCATCTATACGGCGCTCCCGACGATTTTCGCCGATTCGTCGATGCGGCACATGCTCTAGGCATGGGAGTTATCCTAGATGTTGTCTACAACCATTTCGGTCCCTCGGGCAATTACACCGCCGCCTTCTCTCCGTTCTTCATCTCGCAACGGCATCCGACCGAGTGGGGCGACGCGCTCAACTTTGACGGTGCTGGAGCGTCGGGGGTCCGCGAGTTCGTCGTCAACAATGCCGCCTACTGGATCGATGAATACCATCTCGACGGACTCAGGCTCGATGCCACCCAATCCATTTTCGATGACTCCTCACCGCACGTGCTAGCGGACCTCTCCGTGGCGGCGCGCGAAGCTGCGGCTGGACGCAAAATTATCATCGTGGCTGAAAATGAAACACAGGAAGTCCGCCACGTGCAAAGCGTTGATGATGGCGGCTTCGGATTGGATGGCCTGTGGAACGACGACTTCCATCACACCTGCCGAGTAGCCGCTACCGGACATGCGGAATTTTACTATGCCGATTATGCCGGGTCGGCCCAAGAGATCATTTCAGCGATTCGCTATGGCTATCTCTTCCAAGGCCAGTACTCGCACGGCACGCGGCGCATGCGTGGCACTCCCGCCTGGGATATCGAAGGCTGGCGGTTCGTCACGTTTTTGCAGAATCACGATCAAGTAGCCAATTCGGCTCGCGGCTCGCGACTGCCCGATTTGACCTCCCCCGGAATCAACCGGGCGCTGACGGCGCTGTGGCTGTTGAGCCCCGGTACGCCGATGTTTTTCATGGGCCAAGAGTTTGGTTCGCGGACACCCTTCCGCTACTTCGCCGACCACGAGGTCGAGCTGGCTAACATGGTCCGCGCCGGGCGTTTCGAGGCTCTGCGACAATTTCCCCGCATCGCCGGCTGGCATGCCGACGGCCTGCCGCTGCCAGACCCCGCCGACGAATCCACCTTCACCGAATGCAAGCTCGACTGGTCCAAGTTCGACAAGGAGTCACCCGCTTGGCGACTGCACTACGACTTGTTGCAGCTACGCAAGTTCGACCCGATGATCTCGCGCCTAGACAATCGCTTGATCCATAGTTGTGTCATACGCGACGGCTGCTTTGCACTCCGCTGGCACGCTGACAATGGAGAGCAGGATAGACTGTTGCTCGTCAATTTTGGCCGCGACTACCGCTGGCTATGCGTGGCGGAACCCTTGGTCGCGCCACCGCCCGGCCGCGATTGGCGGATTCTATTCTCCAGTGAAGACGCGCGTTACGAAGGCTCCGGCACAGCGCTTCTGGACACCAAAAACTGGAACATTCCCGGCCATAGCGCTATTCTGCTGCACTGCGTGGAAAACCCTGCATAGACGGCTTCACTCGACGAACGCACAGGTTTAGGTCATAATAACATACCCTACCTAAACCTACTGCGTCTTAAGCTCCCCTATACAGACGCTGTGTGGAGGCACCCGTCGCCTGAAGTTCCACCACCTGCCGAAAACTTGCGATGAGAAATTCATGGATTAGTTGCTGGAAGCTGCCCCTGTATTGCCTGGCTCTCGTCGCATGCTCATCGGCCGCCGGGACGCTGTGCGGATTGGTTTCAGTGCAAGCTGAAGATGCAGCCACTATTAGTGCGCCGTCCAGCGCCTCCTCCACCGCCACCGCCGCCGACTTTGAATTCTTCGAACGCCAAGTCCGGCCGCTGTTGGTAGAAAATTGCTACAGTTGCCACAGCGCGCAAGCAGTCAAGTTGCAAGCCGGCTTACGACTGGACAGTCGCGCGGCATTGCTGCGCGGCGGTGACTCCGGTCCAGCCGTCGTCGCTGGAAATGCCAACGCGAGCTTGTTGATTGAATCGGTGCGCTACGAATCGTATGAGATGCCACCGAAAGGTAAGCTCAGCGATGAAGATGTGGCCACGCTGGAGCGCTGGGTCGAACTTGGGGCACCTTGGCCAGACGGGCCAGACGAGACCGACCAGCCAGTCGAAACGGCTCGGGCTACGTTCGACTTGCAGCAGCGCGCCGCCGAGCACTGGGCATGGCAGCCTCTCACGAACTCTAAACCGCCCGAGGTCCAAGATCTGTCCTGGCCGCTGGGAGATATCGATCGGTTCATACTCGCTCGGCTGGAACAGGCCGACCTAGCTCCCGCTCCCGACGTCGATCGCGCTAGCCTGCTGCGGCGGCTGTGCTTCGACCTGCTGGGCCTGCCGCCGACGGCTGAGCAAATGTCTGAGTTCCAACGGGATTCGGGCACTACGTCCGAGGCTACTCAACGCATGGTGGACCAGTTGCTACAGTCGCGGCACTTCGGCGAGCGCTGGGGCAGGCACTGGCTGGATCTGGTGCGCTACGCCGAATCGCGCGGGCACGAATTCGACGATGATTCGGACAATGCATACCAGTATCGCGACTATGTGATTCGCGCACTCAATGCAGATGTGCCCTACGATCAATTTGTCCGCGAGCATATTGCCGGCGATCTACTCCCCAGTCCCCGCCTGAACCCTAAGCTGGGTTTCAATGAATCCATCCTCGGAACCGGCTTCTGGTTTTTGGGAGAATGGGTGCATTCACCCGTCGACATCCGCAAGGACGAGGCCGACCGCTTCGACAATATGATCGATGTCATGTCCAAGACCTTTCTAGGTGTTACAGTGGCTTGCGCGCGCTGCCACGATCATAAATTCGATGCCATCTCAACTGCCGACTACTACGCGCTGAGCGGCTTTCTGCAGAGCAGCGACTATCGCCAGGTTCGCTTCGATTCGATCGAACACAATCGCGGCATCGCAGGCCAGCTATCGCAGCTCGATGCCAGCTACCGACAGCAGATCGAACAATTACTGGCAGCGGAACTTTCTTCACTGGACGCCGACCGCCCCTGCCCCTCCAGCCTTCTGCCACACACTGCCGCCATGAGCGTAGCCTACTGCGCCGATGCGGCTGGCGAGTATGTGCAGGATGGTTTTATCTTCGGTGAGCGTCCCAGACAGGCTGGCGAACTAGATCTCGGTCCAGACGGTCAACTGCGGTGCGTGCCATACACGACTGCGGCCTCCGATCCGTTTTGGCAGGGATTGCAGTCGACAGGCCAGGCCGCGCGTTCGCGCAGTATCTTGTCTCCGCTACCGCGCAGCGGACGCACGCTGCGAACAGAAACTTTCGAACTGACCGCAGGTGAGGTCTGGTGTCGCGTCCACGGAGCGGGACACGTTTTCGCCTGCGTCGATTCGCACTACTTGGTAGCTGGACCACTGCACGCGCAGACCCTGCAAGCCATTCATCCAGATCAACCGTGGGTCAAACTCGATCTGTCGCGCTACGTGGGCCATCGTCTGCATCTACAGTTCACACCTGATAGCGCGACCGAGTTGCAAGTCTCGGCAGTGCTCCAGAGCCACGCGCCGCAGCAACTCGCGCAGGCCAAACAGGCTATCGAGCACTTGGAACAACAGCAAAGCCACTGGTCGGCACTGCGCCAGCAACGCATCGAGCAGGTTAAAGCAACGACTCCTGAGCTATCGTCAGAGCTCGACAGGCTGACTGCCGAGTGGCACGCGAAGCGGCTGGCTCTGCAAAGTGCCGTACAGCACACATCGCGTTTGGCGATGGCGATGATCGACAGCTCAGGCGAGGATGAGCATGTGCTCATCCGCGGCAGCGCGGCCAATCCTGGCAAGCGCGAACCACGCCATTTCCTGACAGCCCTGGCAGGCGATCAACCTATGCAGATCCCCAGCGGCAGCGGACGCTTACAGTTGGCCGAGCGGATCAACGATCCCGACAATCCGCTCCCCTCGCGCGTTATCGTCAATCGCCTGTGGCATCACTTGATGGGACACGGCTTGGTGCGCACCACGGATGACTTCGGCGTGCTCGGACAACTGCCCACCCATCCCGAACTGTTGGATTTTCTCGCCCAGGACTTTTTAGACAACGGAAGAAGTCTCAAACATTCGATTCGCACCATCGTGCTGAGCCGCACCTATGGCATCTCGGGCCGCTTCGACCCGCGTGCCCTGCAAGTCGACCCGAACAACAACCTGTGGCATTACCGGCCGCCTCGAAGACTTCAGGGAGAGGCGATTCGCGATGCCCTACTGGCCATCTCCGGCGAATTGGATCAGACGATGTTCGGCGAGCCCATACCGATCCACCTGACTCCCTTTATGGACGGGCGTGGACGCCCGGCCGAAAGCGGCCCGCTGACCGGCGACGCCAGGCGCTCCATCTATATCGCCGTTCGCAGGAACTTTCTGTCGCCGTTTATGCTGGCCTTCGATACGCCCACTCCCTTCAGCACCATGGGTCGCCGCAACAATTCCAACGTGCCCGCCCAAGCCCTGATACTTATGAACGATCCGTTGGTCGCGCAGTTGACCCGCGCCTGGGCCGAGCAAGCCATGCAGGCGGTCCCACTGAAAGTTGACCGGCACGATCAGCCGCAGACGGCCGTCGCGCCGCGCGTTGCCTGGCTCTACCAATCCGGCTTAGGCCGGGCTGCGACCGAGCGCGAGAGCCAGCTCGCGACTGAGTTCATTCTTAGTCAGGCTCAGCAGCGATCGCTGCAGGTCGATTCACTAGAGTTGTGGCAAGAGCTGGCCCATGCTCTGATCAATACGAAAGAGTTCATCTTTGTCAAATAGAGAACCGATGCACCACATCCGTTTGAATCAGTGGCAACACGCGTCTGCTTATCCATGCCAGCGTGCGACAAGCCCCAGTGGCTTGCAGTTGCCGACATCGCGGCGCGATATGCTGCAGCGGTGCGGTGGCGGACTGGCCGGCATCGCCCTAGCAGCCTTGCTCAACGACCGTGCATTTGCAGCGGCCCCCTCCGGCTTGCTCGAGCAACGCGCGCCTGCAGCGGATGGCAGTCCGCTACTGGGCCTGCATCACTTGCCCAGCGCCAAGCGGGTTATCTTCCTCTACATGGACGGCGGACCGTCGCAGGTCGATACGTTCGATCCCAAGCCACTGCTCGGCCGCTTCGACGGTCAGGATCCCAGTCGCTTCTTTGCGGTTGAACCGACTCAGTTCAACAACAATGGCAAGGTCTTGGCCAGCCCCTGGAAGTTTCGCCAGTATGGCCAGTCGGGCCTGCCCATCAGCGATCTGTTCCCGCACATCGCCACCTGTGCAGACGAATTAGCCGTGGTGCGCTCGATGGTCTCTGAGTTCCCGGAGCACACCTTCGCCAACTATTTTTTGCACACGGGGAGCGGCCTGCAGGGCCGGCCCAGCATGGGAGCCTGGGTCAACTACGGCCTGGGGAGTGAGTGTCACGACCTGCCCGGATTCGTGGCCATCAACGGCGGGCTGATTCCTCCGGGCGGCCTGGACTGCTTTGGCTCAGGCTTTTTGCCGGCCAGTTACCAGGGCTCGGTATTTAAGCCCAGCGGCTCGGCGGTGTCCAACGTGTCGCCCAGCGAGGCGACTGCCCGCCAACAGCAAGACAAGCTCTCTCTCGTGCAGCAGCTCGACAACATCGCCCTCGAAGAATCCGGGCACCATCAGGCGCTGGAGTCGGCCATCAAGAATTATGAATTGGCCTACGCCATGCAAATGGCAGTCCCCGAGCTGATGTCGATCGACGACGAACCGGCATATCTGCGCAGAGAGTATGGCTTGGAAGCCGAGTACGAGCCGACGCGGATCTACGCCGCGGAATGCTTGCTGGCGCGGCGTTTAATAGAGCGTGGCGTGCGCTTCGTCGAACTGACTTGTCCCAACGTGGGCAACGATCGCTGGGACCAACACAGCCAGCTTAAGCGAGGGCACGAGAACAATGCCCGCGCCGTCGATCAACCCATCGCAGCCCTGCTGAAAGACCTACGGCAACGCGGCTTGCTCGACGAAACGCTCGTCATCTGGGCCGGAGAGTTCGGCAGAACGCCATTTGCCCAAGGCAGCGATGGCCGCGATCACAATCCGTTCGGTTTTACGATTTGGATGGCCGGCGGAGGCGTAAGAGCTGGCACGGTCTACGGCGCCACCGACGAGTGGGGTTATAAGGCCATTGAAAACCGCATGGAAATGCACGACTTGCACGCCACCATGCTGCATCTCCTGGGCGTCGATCACACCCGCTCCACCTACCGCTTTGGCGGTCGCGACATGCGTTTGACCGACGTCAAAGGCCACGTCGTGCACGAGCTAATCGCATAGCCGCCACTCTCCACTGACTCCCCTCACTCAATCAACCCAGCTCAGTCGACGCACTGTGTCCAAATGCTATAGCCCAGCCCCACACAACCACTTTGTGAAAACGGCCCGCGGGGGATGAAGGCAGTCTCAGAATCTTCTATCCGACCATCTTCTAACCAACAGTCGCTCGGCGCTATCGTCTTGAAGCTGCTTTTGCGCAGCTAAAACCGCGGTTAGAAGATGGATGGTTAAAAAATCTGGCACTCTCTTTGCCTCGACGTCCCAGCCGGGCTAGCTCACGCCACTCACCGGCTGTGACAGAGAGTACGTGACGGCATAAAAGCGGCGCTACAGCACATTGCAGAAAACAATTTCACGAAACTTGCGAGATTGCGCGTAAGAGATTTGGCTCTCGATCGTCTATATAACTAGGACTCGATCCAACTCTTAACTCCAGGCCAAGAATGCGGCAGCTATCGGCCGGGGACACATATCGATCAAGGCATCTTCTAACCGTCGATTTTCTAACCTTTAACACGGCGACTCAGTATCCCATGCCCGTCACCTGCCCCATCGACATCCCGCGTCTAACCAGCGAGCAGTTCGGCGGGCTCGACTACCGAGTAATGCCGATCGCGTTCGCGATCCACAACGAGATGGGCTGCCGCTGGGGTGAACAGGTCTACCGAGCTGAGATGCTTGCAAGGCTCCTAGACAAGTTCCCAATCGCGGCCAGTGAAGTCCCTCTGACGGTCTCCTTCGCGGCATTCTGCAGGACCTATCGACTCGATCTTGTCGTTGATGGAATGGGCGTCTACGAATTGAAGACAGTGACCGCGATTAAAGACACGCACGTAGGTCAAGTCTTGAACTACCTGCGACTGCTCAACGCGACTCGAGCCAAGATCATTAATTTGCGAAATCACAAAGTCGAATGCAAGTTCATCAATTGTTCCGACAGCACAGGCCGGCGTCGAGTGTTCGAGGTTGACTCGCATGAATACCGGGGCCCGAGCAGCCTGTGCGATACAGCCTACGAGATGCTACGAGACCTCGGCACAAAACTCTCAAACTCGCTCTACACAGAATGTCTGGTGGCTAACATCGGCCGCACGGAGGATAGGCAAGTTTGGAAAGATCGCAATGTGTTTCAAAAGTTCGAATTGGTCGAGGATGACGAAGCGTTTACCGTAACTTCGATGGTTACTAAGCAACACTATTATCGAACGCACCTCTCGCGCATGCGACGAACTGCACAACTGAAGCGGTTCCACTGGATCAATGTCACGTCCGATGTCGTTACGATGGAAACGGTGGAATAAGGTTAGAAAAGGCAGGGTAAAAGATAGACACCCTTCTTCGATCGCTAGCTCGCGTCGCTACCGAGCGCCAGTTATCTGCCAACTGCAATTCCTGCAGGCCTACAACATGCTATTGAAGTCAGCCACCAATAAAAGACGAAAGCCGATGCCGCCAATGCGCACAGCATGGCTGGATGGTCCGGCTCAACAGCAGCCGCCGCAACTCGGTCGGGGAATTTTCTAACCACCCATCTTCTAACCTACAACATGCTGGCTGGGCACAGCATATTGGCTCTACAAGGGACCAATCACCTCAGCACCCTGCGTAGTGCCGAAACCGTGCCAGACCTGGTATTCAATCGAGTCGGCAATAAAAGTAACACTGCCGTCACAGCGAACGCAGTTGACGCCAGACTGATGAGGGCTGCGAGCACCCATCATTCGCGGGCGACTTGCAGTGAGCTCTAGGGTGCAGGGCATGGGAGGCGAGAGTACCGGATTGCACCCTCCGCCGCTGACCACGTCGGGTTGCTCACTGTTGGGCGCAAGATACGTCACGACTCCTGCAGCTCCGCCCCACCAGGTTAGCCCTCGGGAATCTCCCTTGCGCCCTTGCAGCACTTCGGCGGCAGCCAGCGTGTGGCTCGTGCCATCGGTAATCGACGACAGGCGGATGTTGCGGCCCCATTTACCCCTAAAGCTGCCGAGGCTGCCTTGCTCATCGGGGCCGTCCTGGACCAGCGAGCCAACGTAGGCGCTAAACGGTGCCCCCAAAAACGCCACTCCGCCCAAGGGCATCTGCGCGAAGCTCGTGTTGCCAAAATTGACTGCATAATTGTGCGAGGTGATTCCTTCAGGCGTGGTGCTGGGCGAGTCGCTGGGGCACGTCAACGTGGGTAGCCGAGTTCTAGTGACTGGGAGGTTGGGGGCTCTATCGTAACGCAGGCCGGGATCGCTCCCTCCGTAGCCCGAGTATCGTGTAAACAGAGACGTTTGTTCCAGGTAAGGTAAAATCCCCACCTGCCACGTCCCCCAACAGCAACCGCTCGGCCCGATGCCGCCTGGCAGGGCGCGATGCGTGGATTCGTAGTTGAGCAAAGCCAGCCCCAATTGCTTCAAATTATTGCGACATTGCATTTGCCGCGCGGCCTCGCGCGCCATCTGCACCGCCGGCAATAGGAGCCCGATGAGGATGGCTATGATCGCAATGACCACCAGTAGCTCCACCAG
>CAKQWG010000127.1 GCA_934278005.1 uncultured Pirellulaceae bacterium
TGTAGTTCGTGCCGCCGCTCGCTCTTCATAGTTCACCTGTTTGACTGTGGTCGAAACGCCCAGTATACGAATCATTGTCTGGGAGCTCAATATCGCTCAGCCCGTAAAGCCGATACAATAGGCGACGCGAAAGTCTGAGGATTTCAGAATTGCCACCCGTGAGAGTCACCCAGCGGTGCCGCGGCAGGCGGCGCTGAAGATAGTCCAGGCTTTAACCTACGTTTTAGCTTCCCAATTCTACTGGACCCCACGCCCATGAAACCCGACCGCACCACGCCGCTGGCACTGGGAAGTCGCATCACGTGTCTGCCGGTAGTGCACGGCAGTGGCAGTAGCGCCCTGGCGGTTCGGCAGTGGTTGTTGGCCAACCGTTGTGATTGCCTAGCGGTGGCGCTGCCCGAATCCTTTAAAGCCAATGTGCTCGCGGCGGTTGAGAATCTCCCCACGCCGACCATGGTCCTGCAGCGCTGCCTGCCCAACTATACCGCCGTGGCGTGGAGTCCAGAGGAGGATATAGCGGACGGCAACGACGATGCGGACAACGGCGGGGCGTGGAGCTATGTGCCGATCGATCCCTGTCAGCCCGTGATCATGGCCTTGCGGATGGCTCTTGGGGAGCGTTGGCCGATCGAATTCTGCGATTTGGAGACCAATGCTTTTGAGCCTTTGGCGTCGATCATGCCGGATCCCTACGCGCTGAAAATGGTATCGATCGAGCGATTTGCCACGGCCATCCTGCCCACGTTGTCGCGGCCCTACGAGGAGCAGGCGCAGCATCGCTTGCAGTACATGGCTTGGCGGCTGCGCGAGTTGGAAAAGCGATACGAGAACATAGTCATCGTCTGCTCGATCCTCGAGTGGCCTTGGCTGCGCGAGGCTTATTTTGCCGAGCCGCAGCCGGAGCTACCTGAGCACGATTCGGTCGCGCCCAGCGTGGTGCACTCGGTGGCCGCCAATTCATTGATCTTTCTATTTGGCGAACTGCCCTATATCACCGGGCTGTATGAGCAAGCTCGCGTGGCGCTGGAAGACGACGAAAATCTATCGCTCGACGGCGTCAAGCAACTGCTCATGTCGGCGCGCAGCAGCTACTTGCAGGATCTGGGCAAACGGGCTCGACGGATTACTCCGCTGCTGTTGTCACAGTGTCTGAAGTACATCCGCAATCTGTCCCTGATCGAGCATCGCATGACTCCGGACCTGTACACCATGGGAGTTGCCGCTCAGCAGATCTTGGGTGATCAGTATGCGATCCACCTGATCGAGACCGCGCGGAATTATCCGTTCCATGAATTCTCTAACTCCAGCACCGTCACTCTGGGAATCGATCAAGCGCGGCTGCCGGGCGGGGATATGGTGAGCGTGGTCAGTCGTCTGCCTGGCCAACCCGTCTCGTGGCGCTCCTTGCAACTTCGCCGCAAGCCCATTCGTGAAGAGATGGATCGTTGGCAAACGCAGTGGAATCCCTACTCGCAGTGTTCATGGCCACCCGAGGATACGCTCATCGAAAGCTTTCGCACTCGGGTTATGGATCGCGCTAAGGCGATCATCGGCGCTGATTTGGCGCGCAGCGAGAAGTTCTCTACCAGTATCAAAGATGGCATCGACATTCGAGAGACTCTGCGACATTGGTACGACGGCGATATTTATGTGAAGGTCATGCCGCCCAGCGTCGGCACGATGGACTGCTGCGTCATGCTCTTTGACACGCCCGCCGACCCGCGGGATTACCCATGGCGGACGACTTGGTTTGCCGAGCACAAGGATGAATCGACGCTGGCGTTTTTCGCTAGCGATTTCCAGCAGGAGATGGTCGGACCGGGAATAGCAATGGCCACGTACGGCGGAGCCATGTTCCTGTATCCCCCCGTGGCCATCGTCGATATCTGGCAGGACCCGCGATTGGACTTCGCTGATAATTTAGAAGAGCGCTTGCTGGCGGCGGCTTGTCTGCATTCTCGCGAGCGGCAGATCGCTCTGCTCAGCCCCAAGGCCCCGGGGGCTAGTTGGCGGCGAATTGCCAAACGCTTTCGTCGGCAGTTGATCCATATTCCGCTGAGCCACTTCAACGACGCGACCGTTCAGCAACTGCGGATGGTGCACGTCCTCAATGGTCGTGAAGTGCGCTCGTATGCAGAGCACTTTATTCGCAAGGCGTAAGGCAGCCTGTTAGCCCGGAGCCAGCTTGTTAGCCTGGAGGCAGCCTGTTAGCCCGGAGGGCGGAACATCTCTGCCGGTGGCGTCAGCCACCGGATTGGGTCAACTGCCGCAGAGCCCAGAGAGGCACTTATCTTTACGAGCCTGCTTTATCTCGCGCGGAGCCCAGCGGCTGCGAGAGTTCGTCGCCGCCGCGGCTTTGCTCGAGCGTTTCATCGGTGCTTTCAGGGTCGACCTGACGGCAGCACTCGGTCAGACGGTCGATCAAATCGTCGATCCGATCCTCCCAGTCCTCCTCGGTGCTTTCAACCGGTGGGATAGAAGCCATTTCATCCAGCAGCAGCACCAACCGCAGCAGGTGGCGAAAGAGAATTCCCTCCTGCTTTTGCAAGCCGCGAGCGACAATGTATTTGTTGAAATTGCCGGCGAACTCCAGCACTTCGCCAGCCACGTGGACGGCCACCGTTTGCACATCGTGCACGTTGGGGAAATCGTAGTTGAACAGCCTCCGCAGCTTTTCGCCGATGCTGATCACCCATACGCGTTCCTCCTCAAAAAGGCCGTCGCCAATGCGGCGCTGTGGTTCGTCGTCGTCGTCCTTGCGCTGCTGGCCAACCAGCTCAGCTTGTGTAGCCAGGCCCAGCTCCAGCAGTCTGTCATCCAGACGCGTGGTGGCTAACGGGCCAGCCGGCAGCTCTTCGAGTTTCGGAACGCGGACGTGGCGAGCTACGGTGCCGGGTAGACCCAGCGCGCTTTCCAGCGCTAGTAAACGCTCGGTGTCGTCGGCGATCGCTAGGTGGCCGGCTAGAAAAACTCCAAACAACGCATTGATGCTGCGCAGCCGCACCAGTAGTTCGAGTCGATCTGTGGGGTGTGCGAACTGCGGCAGGTAGTCGTCCACTTCGTAGCCTCGCGTGGCCGCATCGAAAGCTGCCGAGTTGGCGGTGGCATCGACGCGGTCTTGTGGACGTTCTTCGCCTGAGGCAGCTTGCACTAGATCACCCAGTCCGGCCGCTTCCAACAAACCACCCGTGGCAGCCGGCGGGAATTTTTCAGCCGCGGCAGGCGCAGCGCCAGCGGCTTTGGTGCCCGGTGGCGTGGGAGCTTTGGCGGCCTTGGGCTTAGGCTTGGGCTCGAGCTCGATAAAGCCGCCCGTCCAAAGTGTGATGAGCATGCGATTGAGCTGCTTTTGCGCGACTTCGATCTGCCGCGAGTCGAGCAGGCGCTTACTGACCAACGTTCGCAACGGCTCTACCGCGGGATTCTTGAGCAGCATATAGGCCAGCAGACGCCAGGGTAGATCGCCTTTGCTAACCAGGTTGGCGGCTTCACCGGTCCGCAGTTTTTCAAACTGCTCCTGTGTCCAGTACGTCTCGCCCTCGCGCCGCTTGGGCTTTTTTTTCTTGAGCGCCTTCTTAGCCTTCATCAGGCCCGGGTCCTTGGTGTCTTCGGGGATCTGATCGTATTTCTCCTTCCATCTCAACAGCTTGACATCGTCCTCATGAGCCAGCACGTAGACGTAGCCTTCGCTATCGAACTGCGGCCGTCCGGCGCGGCCAAAAATTTGCATGGCGCTGGCGGTGTCGATCGGTTTGCGTTTGTCCTTGGGGCCCTTGAGAATCGTGGGCAGCACCACGCTACGCGCCGGGAGATTGATACCGGCCGAAAGCGTTTCTGTACAGACCGTGACGCTCAACAGCTTCTTTTGAAACAGCTCTTCGACCACGCGGCGGTACTTGGGCAGGATGCCGGCATGGTGGACGCCCACACCGCGCTGCAGTAACTGCTTGATCTTTGGACCGGCCCCCTGAGACCAATCGAATTGTTCAAGCGCCTCGCTCAAGGCGGCCTGCTGCGTCTTGTCGACCACCTTCTTGCCTTTGAGCAGCTCGGCGACTTGCCAACATTCGTCGCGGTTAAAGCAGAAGATCAAGGCCGGAGTCCGCCGCTCAGCTTCGCTCCCCTCGAACATCTTCTCGACCCATTCGTCGAGCATGTAGTCGTCGATCCAGTTGAAGCTGAGTGGTACCTTGCGCTCCTTGCCTTCGACGAGTGTCAAGCGACGGTTGCAACTGCGCGACAACCAGCTCGTGAACTCGTAGCTATTGCCCACCGTGGCGCTCAGCAGCAGCGTCCGCACGTGCGCGGGCAGCAGCCCGAGCGTCAGCTCCCACACGATACCACGCTCCTGATCGTTGAAGCTGTGGAATTCGTCCATGATCACCGAGCCGACCTGCTCGAATTCAAACGCCTCGGGTTGCAATAAGCGGTTGAGCAAAATCTCGGCCACGACGACTAGTACCGGCGCATCGGCGTTGACCTTGCGATTGCCAGTGACCAGTCCGATGTCGGTCTCCTTAAAGCCCCAGTGAACGGCCGATTCGCGCAGTTCCTGCAGCTTCTGATCGGTCAGGGCGATCAGCGGTGTGGTGTAGTAGGCCCGCGTTCCGGTGCGCAAAGCTTCATACACAGCCGCTTCGGCGATGAGCGTTTTGCCGGTTCCAGTGGGCGCGCAGACCAACACCCCTTGCTGGGCAGTGAACCAAGCTAACAAGGCTTCTTCTTGAACGGGATAGGGCGGAAATGGGAGTAGGTCAAAGTACTCGGCCGCAATTGTATCGCGATCGAGCGGATCGCCCGCAGAGGAGCCAACGCGGGGACCAGCAGACGAGTTGGGAGAGGCAGAGGAGGTCATATTAAGTGGAGCCAACGCGAGTTTCGAAGCAGAAGCAGATTGAATTTGCAAGCGTTTTTGTAAGTGTCGCAGCGGGACTGCTGTTATACCCGCTTCTGCCGCTGGCCGTAACCTACGCTCGCTGCACGACTTGCAGCCTAGCCCAGAGGCTTGTGCGGTTTGGCATTGCGTTTGCTATTTGACCTGTCCAGATAGAATGGAAGCCACTGGTCGCTCCGCGCACCATTGCCTGGCCTCGAATTCCCTCTCTGGGAATTGGTTGTCTCGACATGGTTAGATAATGGATAGTTGTCTACGGAGCAGCACAAACTACATGGAAGGAACAGCGATGAGACGCCGCAGCCGCCGCAATCGGCCGATAAACATGTTAGGCGCGTTTTTGATCGAAGCCGGCACGATGCTGGCCATCGTCGGATTAGCACAGCCCACTTGGACACGCAACTTGATCGAGCAGTTCAGCTCGGCGCCGCAGGTTTCTGTGAAATCTGTGCCGGTCGAGACCGTCATCTCCAATGCAGGTGTTTTTCCAGCGACGGTCGAAGCAGCTTTCGCTTCCATGGGAGCATCGCACTCGCAAGCGTTGCTCTCGCCAGTCAAGTCGGGCTGGCAGCACGTTGGCACTTCAGCAATTCGAGATTCGGAGCCTTTGCGAACAATGCGGCCGGCGAGTGAGACCAGCGAGCGATTGGCGATGGCTGGATGGTCGGTGCCGAGCGCGCCGATCAGCGAGTACGCCGCTGCTCCGCGGTATTCGCAGTATTCGGTCGATCCGTACGCGAGCCATCAATATGCGTCGAGCGGTCCTCAGGGGACGCCATCCTCGGCCATTCGGCCTATCTACCCACCACCTGCAACTAGCCAGTCGATGCCGGCTTGGAGCAACAGTTATTAGGCTGTTCAGTTCCTCGCCCGCAGTCCGGTGGCTGACGCCACCGGCAGGGATGTGCCGCCCTCCGGGCTACAGCGCGACTGATGTGTCGCCCGCTGGGCTAAGGCTATCTACACCGGATCACAGCGTGTCGATGGGGTCGATGTCGATGACGTACTGAATGTCCTTGGGCGGTTTGACATCGGCGATGGTGCGGACGATCAAGCGGTTAAGCGGTTCGGCTTCCTGCGTCTGTAAGATAGCGTGGAAGCGGTAGTTGCCGCGCAAACGCCCCAGCGGCGGCTGAGCTGGTCCGAGTATGCGACAGTCGATGCCCTGCAGTTGTCGGGTGGTCTGCAGCTTTCTCACGAAAGACTCGGCAAAGCCTTCGGTCTCGGTGTAGTTCGGCCCGCGCATGATAATTCGTGCCAAGTGACCGTGGGGCGGATAATTAAACTGTGCGCGCTGAGTCAGTTCGGCTGCGGCAAAGCCGATAAAGTCATGTTTGGATGCGGCGATGATGGCTGGGTGGTCTGGCGAGAATGTCTGCACGAGGACTTGTCCCGGTTTGTCGCCGCGACCGGTGCGACCAGCTACCTGGGTTACCAACTGGAATGTTTTCTCGGCCGCGCGAAAGTCGGGGAAGTGCAAACTGCTGTCGGCGTTGATCACTCCGACCAGCAGCACATTGGGGAAGTCGAGCCCTTTGGCAATCATCTGCGTTCCCAACAAGATCTGGATCTCACCGTCGCGGAATTGCCCTAGGACGCGTTCGTGACTGCCGGGCTTGCGCATGGTATCGCTGTCCATCCTTGCCACGTTGGCTTTAGGAAAGCGCTGGCGGACTTCGACTTCGAGCCGCTGCGTGCCGAGCCCGCTGAAGCGAATGCCGTCGAATTTGCATTCGGGACAGGCTGGAGGCGTGGGAATGGTGAAATCGCAGTAGTGGCAGCAGGCTTTGCCACCGTCGCGGTGATGCGTCAGCGGCAGATCGCAGTCGGGACAAGCTACGACGTGCCCACACTGCGGACACTGTATGGTAGTAGAGAAGCCGCGACGATTGAGCAGCAGTATGACTTGCCCCTTTTCAGCCAGCGCTTCCTCGATCGCTTGATGCAATTGGCGTGTGATGGCTCCTCGACCCGGTTCGGGTTTCTGGCTGCGCAGGTCGATCAAGCTGACATGCGGCAGAGGGCGATTGTGGATGCGCCGCGGCAGGCTGGCCAGTCGATAAGCTCCGCTCTGAGCGCGTTTCCAACTCTCTAAACTCGGAGTGGCCGAGCCGAGCACCAGTGGGATCTGCTCCAGGAAGGCGCGATGCAGCGCCACATCGCGCGCGTGATAGCGCGGAATGTTATCCTGTTTGAATGACCCCTCGTGCTCCTCGTCCAAGACGATTAGGCCCAGACGCGGCAGGGGCGCGAAGATCGCGCTGCGCGGTCCGATGACCACCGGCGTTTGCCCGCTACAAATCTTTCGCCATTGATGGTGCCGCTCGACGGGGCTCATATGGCTGTGCAGCACGGCGACTTGTCCGAAGCGCTGCACGAAGCGCTGGCGAGTCTGAGGCGTGAGGCTGATTTCCGGTACTAGCACGATGGCTTGACGACCGTATGAGATCACCTCGTGGATGGCCTGCATGTAGACTTCCGTCTTGCCGCTGCCGGTAATGCCGTGCAGCAGGATCGTCTGTTGCTTGGCCGAATCCAGGGCTTCCAAAATCTCGCGCAGGGCCAATCGCTGGTCGGCGCTCAAGGCCAGCGGCGGTCCGGCGGGCTGGGGCAGGGTAGGGGCGAGCTCCTCAAAGACGCGTTCCTGGCGACCTTCGATGAATCCCGCTTCACGCAGCGAGCTGATAGGAGCCGCTGAACAGTCCGCCATCTTTTGCAATTGGTCGATCGTGACGCCGCCACCGACCATGATCAATTGCCGCATCACGCTCTGCTGTTTGGCGGAAAGAGCGTTGATGCGATCGTCATCCTGAGATTGCTCGGTGGGATAGAGCACGATCCGCTGCCGGCTGCCGGCCGCCGCGCGTACGCCAGCCGGAATGGCTGCCTCGAAAACTTGTCCCAGCGGCGCAATGTAGTAGCGGCTCATCCACTGCAGCAGCTCGAGCACTCGCGGCGTGCACAACGGTTCGGCGTCGAGCACTTCGGTCACTGGTTTGAACGAATCGGGGGAGCCCTTGACGGTTTCCACCGCAATGCAGTAGCCCGTCATCTCGCGATTGGAACGCCCCAAGGGGACTTTCAAGCGTACGCCGATCTGAACTTGGTCGAGCAGTTCGTCGGGGATGCGATAATCGAGCGGGCCATGCGGAGCTTCTGCGAACACGACGCGCGCGGCGCGACATTCGCTGCGCGCGTCCAATTCCCACGGGGGAAGGTCGGTGACAAAGAGCTCGGGTTGCTGAGAGGACATAGGGGTTTTAGTTAACAGCGATTGAGAGGACAATGCACGCGAGGCAGTTGGCAGCAGGCTCGCTGCTAGTTGCCAGCATGTACCGTCAAACCACTTATCAGTAAGTCTTAGTTATATGGCAGATCCCTCGGTTCGTCAGCGCATCGGCATTTTCGGCGGGACATTCGATCCGATTCACGTGGGCCACTTGCTGCTGGCCGAACTGGCCCGCGAACGTTTGCGTCTGGACGAAGTGCGATTCATTCCCGCAGCCACTGCGCCGCATAAACTGGAACAGAAGTCCAGCGATGGTAAGCAGCGATTGGAATTGGTGCGGCTGGCCATCGGGGGCAATCCCCATTTTACCGCCGACGACCGCGAACTGCGCCGCAGCGGAGTCTCGTTTACCGTCGACACGCTGACGGAGCTACGAGCCGAGCTGCCTGAGGCGGAATTGTTCTTTCTGATGGGAGGCGACTCGCTGGCCGAGCTGCATACTTGGCGCGAGCCCGAGCGAATCTGCCAACTAGCCTTTGTGGCAGTGCTGGCTCGAGGCGGACATGACATTCCAGATCTGCAGCAACTCAAGCGATTTCTCCCTCCCGAGCAGCACGCCGACTTGGCCAGCCATCTAATCCCGATGCCGCAGTTGGAAATAAGTAGCAGCGACATTCGCGAGCGCGTCGCCGCGGGAAGATCGGTGCGCTATCAATTGCACCCCGCCGTCGCCGCCGCCATCGCCGCTCAGGGCCTGTACCGCGGCCCGGAGAACGCCAGAGTGTAACTAAGCGGTGTTCGTGTTGCGCTGTTTGAGTTGTGCTGTGCAGCGGAATGTTTAACGCCCAGCCGCAGGCGCCGGCGGAAGCGGGGAGGACTATGCCGCCGGCAGTGCGAGTGCAAAACAACGCGACACAATGCGTCTGCATACGAATTAGCATCAAGCTATTTTTGAGTTGTGCTGTGCAGCGGAATGTTTAACGCCCATCCGCAGTAGCCGTCGAATTACGAGCACGCATGATGGAGGCGTTGAGCTACTGGGCACGAGCGAATTAGACTACCGCACCAGCCCGGCTACGCAGGCGCAGGCGGCAGCAGGCAGGACTATGCCGGCACAGCACACGTAGATTTGCAGCATACTTGCCCAAAAATGGCGACGTGGGTGTAAGATTCTGGCTGTGGTCAAGAGTATACCAGTAGGAGATCTAACTTGGCCGAATTCCCCAATACTCGTATCAGCCTCATCCTGCGACTGGCTCGTCCCGCCGACGTGCAAGCCTGGCGCGAGTTCAGCGAA
>CAKQWG010000128.1 GCA_934278005.1 uncultured Pirellulaceae bacterium
GCTCCTCCGGTAGGACTCGAACCTACGACCCGGCGGTTAACAGCCGCCTGCTCTACCAACTGAGCTACAGAGGAATATGGAGTGTGCCACTAAGGCTGGGCCAAAGCGACGATTGTATCAATAAAAACGGAACCGGGCAGAAGGACTGGGTGGCGACCAGAATTGGCCCTGCCCTGAATAAAACGACTGTCGGTTCCAATGATACGTACAAGGTTACATCGTTCACCCAGGCTTGGCAAGTCCAGTCAGGTCGAAGTTTTTTAAGGATTTAACGCGGTGCGGGGTCGGCGTTAAGGCTATAGACAGCGGAATGCGTGCGGCGAGCATGATGCGCTCAAATGGCGTAGGAGTAGTTCGTTCGAGGCTAAGACGTTGAGAGTGTAAGCGGGTAAATGCTCTTAGGGGAGGAGGGTGATGGGGGAGGGTGATGGGGGAGGGTGATGGGGGAGGGTGATGGGGGAGTGATGTAGATTACTAGAACGACGCGGAGCGTCGTGCCACACTAAGGGACGACGCGGAGCGTCGTGCCACACTGGGGAAGTTTAGGGGGTGAGCTCGTCGAGCTGCTGGACTAGATCGCTGAAGTGCTGCAAGGCGGTCTCGATGGGCTGCGACTGGGTCATGTCAACGCCGGCCGCGGACAAGAGATCGAGCGGATCCTGCGAACAACCGGCACTCAAAAATCTCAAGTAGTCGGCGAGCTCGCTGGCGCCGCCGGTGAGCACGCGACGAGACAGTGCGATGGCGGCGGCTAGGCCGGTGGCGTACTTGTAGACGTAAAATGCACGGTAAAAATGAGGAATGCGGAAGCACTCGAGTTCCAGCTCGCGGTCGATCACAAACTGCGGACCAAAATAGGCCTCGAGCAAACTGCGGTAAGTGGCTTTGAAACTCTCCACGGTCAACGGCTGTCCAGCCTCTGACATCTCGTGAATGATCTTCTCGAACTCGGCGAACATGGTCTGGCGCACAATGGTGGCGCGAATGCTGTCGACTTCGTGATTGATCAAATAGGCTCGAACGCGGTCGTCGTCGGTGGTCTTGAGCAAATGCTGCGCTAACAACTGCTCGTTGAACGTGCTGGCGACCTCGGCCACGAATATGGTGTAGTTGTAATACTGAAAGGGCTGGTTCTTCGACGAATAAAAACTGTGCATCGAGTGCCCAGCTTCGTGCGTCAACGTAAATAGATCGTTGAGCACCTTGGGTTTGTAATTCATCATGATGTACGGATCACCGTCAAAGGTGCCGCAGCTAAAGGCACCACTCTGCTTGCCCTGGTTGGGATAGCGATCGCACCAGCGGCCAGCCAAACCGGCCTCGAGCGTCTGGCAGTATTCAACGCCCAGCGGCTGTAGCGAATCGACGACCGTCTCGACTGCCTCCTCCCAACTGCGCGTTTGCTGGATGTCGGACACAATGGGAACGTAGGTATCGTAATGATGCAGCTCATCGAGCCCCATCTTGCGACGGCGGATCTCCAAATAGTTGTGAACGGCGGGCAAGTGCTTGCGGACCGAACTGATCAAGTTGTCATAGACGGTCGTCGGCACGTTGTCGGGGAACAACGCCGCTTCCAGACTGGATGCATACTTGCGAGCTCGGGCATAGTACACGTCGCCATGGACGCTGCCGGCAAGCGTGGCGCTGAGCGTGTTCTCGTGTGCCGCAAATTGTTCGTAGTACTGATGGAAGGCCGCACGGCGGACATCGCGATTGGGCGAAATCAAGAACTGACTAAAGTTGGAATTAGAGAGTTCGACGACCTGCCCATGCTCGTCCTCAATGTCTCCGAACTTTAAGTCAGCATCGTTCAACTGGCGAAAGGCCTTGCTGGCCGTCTGTGCCATCTCGCCTTGCATGGCCAAAAGCGATTCCTCGGCGTCACTGAGAGTATGCGGCCGATAGCGATGGATCCGCTCAAGGACCAAACCATAGTCCCGCAGTTCCGGGGCGTTGAGGTAGAGCGAGAATTGCTCGTCGGCAATAGCCAATATCTCCGGGCGCAGGTAGCTGGCCAACTGCCCGGCTTTAACTGCCACGTTCTGAAAGCGAGCGGTGAGGGCTTGATAGGCGTCGCAGGCTTGATCCTCAGTGGCCTTGAGAAAGGCGTAGGTGCCCAGTCGCTCTGCC
The DNA here is from genome assembly GCA_934278005.1 of uncultured Pirellulaceae bacterium. Classification (GTDB taxonomy): domain Bacteria; phylum Planctomycetota; class Planctomycetia; order Pirellulales; family Pirellulaceae; genus Aureliella. Next base: position 2,134 of record CAKQWG010000128.1, read on the forward strand.
AGTCGGTCGACTTGCAGATCGAACTCCAGGCATTCGGCCAGCACCTGCGGCCCCTCGCCGAGCCGGCCTCGAAAACTTTCGTATTTTGGAATGAGTTTGTTAAAGGCTGCGAAATCCTGCTCCCACGCGTCGTCGCTGGCATAAAGGCTGGACAAATCCCAGGTATCGGCCGGTGAGACTTCGCTTCTGGGGATCAGCTTCTTGACGTTGCTCATGGTATGCAGTTCCTGGCTGGGGCGGAAAGAAGGTCGAAGGCAGTTGTGCCAGCTTAAAGCAGTTGTGCCAGCTAAAACCGTAGCGAATGCTCGACGGCTGACAATAGGGTATCGGGCTGAGCGGCTCGTTGGCTCTACAAAACCGGTTATAATCGGCAGCACAGCCGGTGCGGCGACAGGCCACCTGGTGCCAGAAGATTCCGGCTCTCTCCAGCTCCAACACAAAGGTCGATGATGACAATACTGCGAATGCTCCCACTCTCTCGAATTGCGGGCTTAATGTTAAGTACGGCGTGCGCATTGACCTGTGCGCAGCACGCCGTGGGGCAGGATTCTCGCCGCGCGGATGCGCACACCGCAGATTCCCATTCCGAGGACTCCCGGCAGCAGGATTTTCAGTACCAACCGCTGCCCAAATTCTACCGGGTCCAGCCAACAAGTGGCGAAGTGTATGACGGGCTGCCCGCGGAGGAGCGTAAGCCATTCGGACCAGAGTCCCAGTTCGCTTCGCCGGGTCGATTTTCCAGTCCACGGCCACGCGAAAATCCCGCTTTGGCTGCAGAACGGTTAATGCACGCGGGGGTCCTGCAGCAATTCCTAGGCTTGATGCAGGAAAATTTCGAGCTCAAGAGTCAGTTGAGAATCCAGAAAATCGAGTTTGAGGCGAAGCAGCGCATTTTCATGATCGAGCAGGAAGCACGGCAGCGAAGCCAAGAGGCGGAACAGCGGATGGCTGAGCTGGAGTCTAAAATTGCTGAGCTACAGCGAGCTAGGCAAGGCGGCGATGCCGCAGGCGGCATGCAGGAAATACGCCGCCAATTGATCGAACAAAGCCGCGAGCTGGAGAGAGCTCAGCGCAGTAGGGCAGAGCTAGAACATCGGGCTCGCGCGTTGGAAGCCCAGCTTGAGGAGCAGCGGGCTAAGGAAAAAATGTTGCTAAAAGAGGCTATGGAGCGGAAGGAGAAGGAGGAGAGAGAAGCAGAAGATGAGAGGGATTAAGGAGAAGATATTGGTATTTGGAATGGGTTAAGGGATGTGCCGCCCTCTGGGCTGAAGTAGAGAGGTGGGAGTGGGAGCTGGGAGTGGGAGTTGCAGCGGGCGAGAGGCGGGGGTGGCAGTGGACCGGCGGCTCACGCCGCCGGCAGGGATGTGCCGCCCGCTGGTCTAAAGTAGAGAGGTGAGAGTGGGAGGTGGAAGTGGACGAGAGGCGGCGGGGCAGTGGACCGGCGGCTCACGCCGCCGGCAGAGATGTGCCGCCCGCTGGGCTAAAGTAGAGAGGCTGAAGTAGAGAGGCTGAAGTGGGAGGTGTTATGGGCGGGTTAGCGATTTGGGGTGCGGTCTAGGAAGGATGAGTCAAAGACTTGATCCGCTTGCACTTTGGATCCGTCGATCAACTTGAGCTGAATAAACTGATCGACTAGCTGTTGCCAGCGTGGGAGTGACATCTGGCCGAGCTGCTCTGGGGCGAGACCCTCTGGCAAACATAGAGGCTTGAGTTCGCTGACGCCAAACGCCAAGGCTTCGGCGGTCATGCCCTGCGAATTTTTGGCCAGGATGGCTTGGTTGGTCGCCTCGGGATGCTGCAAGTAGTGCTGCCAACCCTCGCGGCAGGCGACGACCATGCGGGCTACGATATCGCGGTGGTCTTTGACATAGGATTCATTGGCTAACAAACAGGATGCGTAAGGGTTGTAGCCCACATCGGAGAGCATTAGCGATCGAACTTCCACGCCCTGCTGCTTGGCCATGAATGGCTCGCTGAATGAATAAGCTTGTATGGCTGTCTTCTTGTCCGTGACCAGCTTGGCGACAGAGCCACCGTAGGGAACCACTTGAACTCCCTCGAGCAGGCCGGCCGAGCGCATAAAATCCAGGAACGGCCGCCCCACATTGGCTTGCAATACAAAACCCTTGAGTCCCGACAGTTGCTCGACTCCCGAATCCGCTCGGACTAGCACACAGCGAGGCGTGTTTTGGATGGGTGCCATCAGGGCAACTACGGGCACTCCTTCATTGCGAAACAACAACACGTCGTCGGCATTGCCGATGGCAAATTGCACTCGTCCCACCACCAATTCTTGAGCCACCGGGGCATTGGGGCCACCGGGGCGGATATCCACGTCCAGACCATAACGTTCAAAAATCCCATGCTCCTTGGCCGCGTAAAAGCCGCCATGCTCCGCCTCAGGATACCAATTCAGCATCAACGTCACGGATTGCAGACGCTGTTCATCGGGTGCGAATGGCTGTTTTGACGAGCACCCTATGCCCATCGCGAGCAGCGTGATTAACAAGCTAAGCTGTAGCTGCGATACCGTCTTTAGTGGCGACCACTGTGCGGGATGGTTTGTTTCCAAATCGAACACTTCGCTATACACTCCACGGATGAGATTCAGTTGTGCTTGCGACTGAGCAGGCGGCGCCATTGTAACGAAGTTATTTACGGCTAAGGGACGACTCAACAAGAACTTCCTGCTTCGTTAGAATAGGGCTGGGAACAAAGGCTAGAAAATGCTTGGTCAAAGACGGAGGCTCTTGCCGGGCGCGCAGCATCGACCAATTCCCAATCCGCTTCTCTGCTAAGCTTGAATTGTACAGGGCGAGTCACGTATAGCGAGAGCCGCGATCAAACCCAAACGCGGCACGTCCGCAGGGAGCAAGTAGTGCCGTGACGGTGGCTGTTGTACGTGATTTGATAAATCTTTTAACTATCCAACTTCTAACCTGGGATGCGCAGCTTCGTTCAACGTGCGAATCACTGGTCTTCTCGATGTTCCATGCTTATGACACCTAAGAATGTCACTGCGGGGCAAGCCCGTACGAGCGTCCAACATCTAGGCAAATTCCTATGGTCGAGCGGATGACAAAGCGGCGACAAGTCGCCGCGCTCCAGGGGGGCGCTGCGGAGCGTCGGAAACTTGCTGACCGTTTGGCATTGGTTGTGGTGGAGCGGGGTGCAAAGCGGCGACAAGTCGCCGCACTCCAGGGAGCCGCTACGCGGCCCAAAAGCGCTTGTCACCGTTCGACGGTACTTAGGGGCGGCACAAGGCGCCGCGGAGCAAGTAGTGCCGTGACGAGAGCTGCCGTGCAACGCGCGGTGAGCGCGCGGCAAGCAGCTCGGTTAGTTAATAGTGGCGGCCCGCTGGGGAACAGACAGCAGGGCGACCTCGGCGACAAGCCCTGGTCCGAAGCCAAGTAGGACGCAGTGCCCGGCTGTCAACTCGTTGGCAGCGGCCCGAGCTCGCTGGAATTCGTTGAGAATGAACAGCACTGTAGGCGATGACATGTTGCCGTGCTTGGCCAAGATGGCCCGCGAGGTGCGTAGGTCTTCGTCGCTGAGGCTCAGGCAATTCTTGACCGCAGCCACAATTTTAGGGCCGCCCGGGTGTACGCCCCAGTAGCTAATGTCATCGACGCTGAGCTGGTGCTTGGCCAACCAAGCGGTCAACCAACCGGCTAAGCAGCTTTCAATTTTATCGCCTATATCGCTGCTCAAGCGCATGTCAAAGCCATGATCGCCGATGCTCCAGCTCATGGACTGGTTGGACTCGGCGATGACCACCGAACCTGTATCCACTACTTGCCATGGCAGCGCACTAGTTGGTACAGCCTGCGGGCCACCGCTGAGGACCAGGGCGGCAGAGCCGTCGCCGAAAAGTGCGTTGCCAATAATGGCCTCACTGTCCCATGTAAAGCGGTAATGCAAACTGCACAGCTCCACTGCGCACAACAGCACGCGTGCGTTGGCGTCCGCTTCGGTGATGGCGCGAGCGGCACGCAGGCCATTGATCGCGCCATGGCAGCCCATAAAGCCGATGTGCAAACGCTGCGTTGTATTGGGCAATCCCAGTCGTTTGATCAAATGAATATCAACGCCCGGCGCATCGAATCCAGTACAGCTGACAGTGACCAGGTGAGTGATCTCATACGGAGCGATGCGGGCTTGGTCCAATGCCTTGCGCGATGATTCACAGGCCAGCTCGCCTGCAAATTCTGAGTAGAGCTGCATGCGCTCGCCGGTCGAGGGTCCGTGGCTCTTTCCTGGCAGAACTGTTGGCAATTCACCGCGGAGCTGTGTCCTATCGCGCAGCGTAGATTCATCATGACTCGTAGACTCATCGCACGGCGAGGACACAACATCGCGCGGCAAGGACACAATATCGCGCGGCGAGGGCTCGACAGTACCAGCTAAGGTACTGCACCAGTTATAGGCAATTCGATGAGGGAGCACGGTTCCGCGAGTGTGTACCTCGGCTTTGCGAAACAGGGCTCGTCCTAGCCGCACCTGCCGCTGGTCTTCACACACGATGTCGGTAAACATTTGCAGCGCTTCGGCTTGAGTCATCCGATGCGCAGGCGAAGCGGTCCCTAGGCCGAGAATGTGGGTAGGCATATCAACTTTCTTGGTTTAATCTCTCGATGATCGTCGAGGCGAATCTTGGTCTAAATCGAAGCGCTTGATGGGCCATCCAGCGCACGGGCGCTCGCTTCAGGCCATTGGCCAGCCGCAGGCAGAGTCGTTGATCGGATTCAATCGTTGTGCGATACCAATCTTGCCACTCGCGCTCCAAGTCAGTTTTCCAACCCGTTTGACAGCGGACTAGCAGTGGCGCGACCGCTACGCCAGCTTGCAGGGCCCAGCGAATGCCCTCACCCGTAAACGGCTCGACATAACCGGCAGCATCGCCCACCAGAAACACTCGCTCCGCCGACAACTGCGAAGCGCGGCAAGTCAGCGGCGGCGTGCCTCGCCAAATCGCTTGGGCCGCCTCAGGCAGTTGAGCGGCACCGGCTGTGTGCAGTATATCTTGTGCGAGACCGGCCGGGCCATAGTGCTGTAAAGCCGCGCGATCCACTGCTGCCGCGACGTGCAAGCGGCGACCGGCAATTTGAGTCAATCCCACGTAGCCGTGCCGGCCAACAACCATGTGTATTGCGCCCGCGCCGTAGTGCTCTGGAAAAGTCTCCAGGATCGCCTCGATGCCGACTCGCGAGGTCGGATGCGACACCTGCAGCAGCGCGGAGTGGTCGCCGGCGGCGCGGCCGCCCAGACCGCTGGCGAGCACAACAGCTCGAGCCGCAACCTGCGCCGTCTGACCAGATGCCGTCAATTCGACTAGCCGAGCTGAGCCAGCGACGGATTGCAGCTTGGCGGTCACCGATCCGCAAAATGTGACTCCCGCCCGCTGAGCTACCTCGACCAAGCTCTGATCCAGTACGGCTCGATCGACAGCCAGTCCCTCGGGCATGGGGAAGTCGAACTGTCGCCGCCGATGCGTGAGCAGGAAGCGACTTAGTGAAAGAGTCTGCGCCCACAACGGATGCGTCTCACCAAGCAGGTCGCGCAGCAGAGCGATCGACTGGCGATTCAAGCAGCCGCCACACACCTTGCGCCGAGGAAAGCGTTTGGCGTCCACCAGCAGAACTTGCAACCCAGCTCGAGCCGCCGTGATCGCAGCGGCGCAGCCGGCCGGGCCCGCTCCAACCACAATGACATCCCACACCAGCGCCGCTAGCTGTGTAAGACTCGGTGGTTGGCTGATAGGTGTCTTAGGGAACATCCAACGCTCCCGCCGTGGGTGACCACTGGACCATGAACCGCTCAGGCCAATGCTTGTAAATGTCGGCGCCGGACATACCGGCTTGGGTGAGCAACAGCTTTATTTCTGGCATCGAAAAGGCAGCGCGCACGGACAGCAGTCCGTCGATGTGCACCACGCGGCTGCGCGTCAGGAGGTGCACGCCTAGCCAGCACAGACTGTAGCCGAGTCGCGTGCGCAACAGATCTTCGATCATGACCAACTCTCGCGCATGCCCACTGAACTGTTGCAGGATGGCAATTACCTGTGGCTCACTGAAGTGGTGCAAAAACAGCGAGTTGATAATCACGTCCGCTGTGTCTGGCAGCGGAGCAGTCGTAATGTCGACTTGCCGCAGTTCGATCGCTAGATTTTCTGCCGCGGCTTGCTGCTCGCAAAGCTCCAATGCGCGAGAACTGAAGTCGCAGCCGATCAGTCGCAAAACGAGACCTTGGCGGGCGGCCCGACGAGCCAGGTTGCGGAGCATCAGTCCATCTCCACAGCCGACGTCCATGACGGTGAGCTGCCGAACCTCAAGCCTACGAGCCAGCCGTTCAATGGGCTGCAACAGTCGACCAACGGTCCCCGTCAATCGATGCACGCGGGCGAGTCCCTGTAGCGCGGCCGCGTGCTCCGCTGGGCTTAAATCCGGATCGTCCATGATTTCTGGCTCTACGCGGCGGGTGGCGAGAAACGACATGCAGTGCACGCGCGGTCAGGCGCTGTCCCTGTAATTAACAACTGTGCGAAGATCAGCGGAACGCAGGCTAAGCATCGTGCGGGAAATTATTGTCGCACGATCGCTCCGTCGATCGGAAGTATTGCAACGAACCGGCGGAGCGGTTCGGCGACTATCAGACACTTATTTCCCGCACGATGCTAAGCAAAGTGGATTGTAGGTGGCAAGTCGCCATCTGGCGAATCCCCCCAGCAGCCAGATTCAGCCGAATGCCTCAAAGAGCCGCCGCGAACGCTTCTTTAAAGCCTGCATGGGGAAGGGGACGCCCGGCTTGCCGCAAGGCGAATTAAAGTATTGCAATGAGCTGCCAAGGGGCATACAATGCCCTTCGCCCCCCAGTTGTAGCACTTAGGCAGGGTGGCTCTATTGTCGCGTTATCCCAAGTCTTTTTTTGGAGCTCTCGCATGCGTCGGTACACCCTGTCCAGATCAGCCTTCACGCTGGTCGAACTTTTGGTGGTCATCGCCATCATCGGCATTCTTGTTGGACTTTTACTGCCGGCCGTACAAGCCGCGCGCGAGGCGGCACGGAGGATGCAGTGCTCGAACAACGTCAAGCAGCTCGGCTTGGCGTTCCATAATTATCACGACACGCATAGAACGTTTCCGATCAACTTTGCGTGGCGAGGTATTCCCGGTGGTGGCGGTGGCGGCCCAGCCATTGCGAATACGGGCAAGAGCTGGCTGCAGATGATTCTGCCGCAGATTGAACAGATCAATATGTTCAACAGAATTGATTTTAGCG